>RFSV01000051.1 GCA_009923785.1 Acidimicrobiia bacterium
ACCTGGCAACCCGGTGCTGTTCTCGTGCGCGTCGCATCGAGTCATTTGCGCGTGGGTACCTTCCAGTTCGCGGCTTCTACTCAGGATCTCGATCTTCTGCGACGACTTGCCGACTATGCGATCCTTCGGCATTTTCCATCGGCCCGTGACGCCGATAATCCGTATCTAGCCTTCTACGAAAGCGTTCTCGACGCGCAGGCATCGCTCGTGGCCCGATGGATGAACCTCGGCTTCATTCACGGTGTGATGAACACTGACAACGTGACTATTTCTGGCGAGACGATCGACTACGGACCGTGTGCATTCATGGACCGCTTCGATCCGAAGACGGTGTTCAGCTCGATCGACCACGGTGGGCGATACGCCTACGGCAATCAGCCGATGATCGGCCAATGGAACATGGCCCGATTCGCCGAAGCCATCGCACCGCTCATCGACTCCGACCCCGAGGTATCAGTACCTCAACTGGTCGATGTACTGAAAACGTTCCCTGATCGTTACGACTCGTACTGGAAAGCCGGTCTTCGAACGAAGTTGGGACTCACGAGCGAGCGAGCCGATGACGACGAGATGTTCGTCGATCTACTGAAGTCGATGGAAGAGAACCATGTCGATTTCACGTCGTTCTTCCGCCGCCTCGCCGATGCAGCTCGTGGTGACCGAGCGGGTGTTGCGTCGATGTCGGCGTGGGTCGACCGATGGCTCGAGCGCGTGACGGCCGAAAGCGACGATCTCATCGCCACCGCAAAGGCGATGGATCGCGTGAATCCGGCGTATGTGCCGCGTAATCATCTGGTGGAAGAAGCCTTGGCTGCCGGCTCGGAAGGCGATCTGTCGGTGTTGCGCACGCTGCTCGAGGCTTTGACGCATCCGTTCGCCGAGCGTCCAGGTTTCGATCGTTTCGCCGAACCCGCACCGGCTGACGGCGCTCCCTACGTCACCTATTGCGGCACGTGACTCGAAGCTTCGGAACGATCGATCGAATACACGATGTGCCGTCGTCCCCACCATTGAGGGGTGCGGGGATGATCGAAGTCGAACTCCTGTCGCCGTGACATTCCGATCCGCTTCATGACGTTCTCACTTCGAACATTCGTCTCAGTCGTGAACGAATAGATCGTCGAGAGTCCCAAGTCGAACCCGATCCGCAGTACCTCCCGAGCGGCCTCGGATGCGTAGCCCATTCCCCAAGCCCACGTCGCCAGGCGCCAGCCGATCTCGACATGAGGGCCCATCGGTGTGTCGAAGGTGGTGGTGTTGAGTCCGGTGAAACCGGCCAGCCGACCGTCGATCTCGACTGCCCACAATCCGAAACCGTGCCCGTCGAAATGTGATTCGATACGTTCGACTATCGCCGCCGTCTCGTCGAGCGAAAGGGTCGACGGGAAAAAGCGCATCACCTCGTCATCAGCATTGATGTCGGCGAACGACACGATGTCGACGTCGCGCCATCGTCGCAAAATCAGTCGCGCGGTGCGAATGGTGTCGGTCACGAACGGACGGTCTCGAGACCGACCATGTTCCCTTCGGCACGCCACGCTTCCACGTGCTCGGCGAATCCGAGAACACTGGTCATCCAGGCGATGGCTCGGGCTGACTTCATGTCGCCACCACCTTCGCTGTTGAGATAACCCGGGGTACACGTCGAGTTGTATCGCGCCACACCCCAGAGTTTCTCGAACAAGGTCTGGAACCACTGTTCCTGTGCATCGACGGCCGGCTCGATTTCGACCACGTTTTCACGGTGACAGCGTTCGACCACATGAGCCACATGCTTCACGATCTCGCTGATCGAGTGCACGAAGTTGGTGGCTTGCGCTCCCTGAACGGTGCTGATCATGAACATGTTGGGGAATCCTCGCGCCAAGATGCCGTGCAACGTGGCCGGTCCTTCGCTCCACGCCTCGCTCAACGACACGCCTTGTCGGCCCTTCGGATCGAATCCGAGACGATGTGTATAGGTGGTTGTCACTTCGAAGCCTGATGCGAACACGAGAAGATCGACCGGATACTCGATGCCCTCGACCACCGGTCCGTTCTCGGTGATCTGATCGACACCACGGCCGTCGGTGTCGACGAGATGCACATTCGGTCGATTGAACGCCGGCAAATACTCGTCGTGGAAGCACGGACGCTTGCAGTTCTGCCCGTACCACGGCTTCAGCAACTCTGCCGTGTGCGGATCGTCGATGGAGTCTTCGATGCGCCGGCGGATGCGTTCCATGTTCTCGAAGTCGATGCGCTCGAGTTCGGCGGCTTCCTCGTCGTTCTCGGGCATCTTTTTCGTGTCGTGCCAGAGCATCTTCGTCCACTCATCGTCGACCAGGTCGACCTGCGGCTGAGCGCCGGTGATCGCCATCGTGAAGTTGCGTAGTCGTTCGGCCTGCCATCCGGGCTTCAACGACTTGAACCACTCCGGATCGGTTGGCTTGTTGTTGCGCGCACCCACACACGCCGCCGTGCGCTGGAAGACGTAGAGCTCTTTGGCCGACTCGGCGAGCTTTGGGACGACCTGAACCGCAGTGGCACCAGTGCCGATGATGCCAACTCGCAAATTCGCGAGCTTGTCCATCTTTCCCTGCGAACTTCCGCCCGTGAACGAGTAGTCCCAACGGCTGGTGTGAAAGGCGCGTCCCTTGTAGTTCTCGATACCGGGAATTCCCGGCAACTTCGCCTTGTGCAGCACGCCACCGGCAATGATCACGTAACGGGTCGAGAGCCGATCTCCGCGCGAGGTCTGCACCACCCATCGTTGCCGAGACTGATCCCACTCCATCGCTTCCACTTCGGTCTGGAAGAGGGCGTGTGGGTACATGTCGAAGTGGCGACCGAACATCTGGCAGTAGGCGAAAATCTCGGGGGCCTTCGCGTACTTCTCGGTGGGCATGTAGCCGGTCTCCTCCAACAGTGGGAGATACACGTACGACTCGACGTCGCACGCAGCGTTGGGGTAGCGATTCCAGTACCAGGTGCCGCCGAAGTCACCGGCCTTCTCGACGAGCCGATAGTCGGTGATTCCCTTCTTGGTGAGCTCGGCGGCGGCGAGCATGCCGCCGAAGCCGCCCCCGACGATCACGACCTCGGTGTCTTCCACCACGGCGTCACGGGTGAAGCCGGGCTCGACATAGGGATCGCGGTCGAACTCCTCGTACAGGCCCTTCAACTCCTTGTATTGACGGATGCCGTCGGGGCGCAGTCGCTTCTCCCGCTCGATGCGGTACCTCTCGCGTGCCTCTTCGATACTGATACCCACTCGGCCCCCTTCAGTCCGGGTCCCATCCTCGCAACAGCAAGAAGGTACCGCCAACTTCGCTCGGTCAGGTCGGAGTCGCGAATTCCGATGAGCGACATCCGTCGGCGTGCGGTCTACTCTCGAATCATGACGACCCTCGACGGTGAGTACGTGCCGAGCACGATGGAATGGGTTCGCGACCAGATCGACCTCTACGAGCGGTCAGGCGGGCGCGAGGGCAACACTCTGCGCGACAGTGGAATCCCGGTGATCGTCGTCACGATGCGCGGCGCGAAAACGGGTGCCGTCCGCAAGATCGCCCTCATGCGCGTCGAGCACGACGGGGCCTATGCCTTGGTTGCGTCGAAGGGTGGGCACGATTCGAACCCCGATTGGTACCGAAATCTGACCGTTCATCCCGAGGAAGTGCTGGTACAGGATGGTCCCGACCCCTTCCCCGTGACGGTCCGCGAAGTCGACGGCAACGAGTACGACACGTGGTGGGAACGAAGCGTCGCAGTGTTTCCTACGTATCTCGAATACCGAGCCAAGACGGCTCGACGAATTCCGATCCTGGTGGCCGAACCTCGCTGAGCCCCTCACGTGGGAACATAGGGAATGGCTCCGACTCCCTTGTCCCGGTCGGCTCGCTCGGCCGATGACGTCATCGCCGAACTGGCGGCACTGCGTACTGACGATGTGAAGTGGTCGGAGGGGCGGGCTTTCGGGATGGTGTACGACGGCGGCCCAGCCGTGCACGAGGTGGCCGAGCGCGCGGCTGCCATGTACCTGCACGAGAACGCGCTGAACACCAAGGCTTTTCCGTCACTTGCCCGACTTCAATCCGACGTGGTGTCGTGGACGGCGTCGCTCATGCACGGACCCGATTCCGCGGCTGGATTCATGACCTCCGGAGGCACCGAGTCGATCCAGGTCGCCGTTCTGGCCGCTCGTGAACGAGCTCGTGTCGAACGTGGCGTGACCGAGCCCGAGATGGTGATCTCCGATACCACGCACGCGGCCTTCCACAAGTCGGCCCACATGTACGGGATGACGGTGCACAAGGTGGCGTGTCGATCCGACTACACCGCTGATGTGGCAGCCATGGCACGGCACGTGAACGAGAACACAGTTCTCGTCGTGGGCTCAGCACCTCAGTATCCACAAGGAGTCGTCGATCCGATTCCGGAGATCGCCGAATTGGCGGCCACGGTCGACGCCAACTGCCACGTCGACGCGTGCATGGGCGGTTTCGTCCTTCCCTTCGCTGAAATGCTCGGGCGCAACGTCGAGCCGTGGGACTTCCGTGTCGAAGGTGTGCACTCGATCTCGGCTGACGTGCACAAACTCGGGTACGCGCCCAAGGGTGCATCGGTGATCGTGTACCGCAATCGTGAACTACGCGCGCACCAGACCTTCGTGTTCTCCGACTGGCTCGGTGGCTTCTACGCCTCACCCAATCTGCAAGGCACTCGATCGGGTCTTCCGATGGCCGCCGCATGGGCAGTCATGTCAACGCTGGGTATCGAGGGATACGTGGAATTGACACGTCGTACTCTCGAAACTGCCGACGCGATTCGGGCCGCTGTGCGGTCGATCGACGGACTGACGGTGCTCGGCGATCCTCGGTTCCATCTGCTGACCATCGCCAGTGATACGGCGTCGACGACCCCGATCGACGCCTTCGCACTCGGAGATGCCCTGCTCACACGTGGCTGGTTCCACGATCGCCAATCACCACCCGACACCTTGCACGCCACGGTGTCGAACTCGAATGTCGATCATCTAGAGCATTACCTCGCAGATCTGCACACCTGTGCTGACGAAGTTCGCGGCACCCACGCCGCCGACCGCTCCACCAACTACGCCACTCTCGAGTGAGGTTCCGCTTCAGAGGGTGTAGCGGTAGACGTTTGTGTCGCGCACGACGAAGCCCATGCGCAGATACAACCGGTTGGCCGCCTCACGACTCGGGCGCGACGTCAGCTCCACCGTGATCGCACCCTCGGCCCGAGCGAGGTCCAACGCCGCCCGATTCAAAGCCTCGCCAACTCCATGCCCACGTGCCTGCTCGTCGACCACCACGTCTTCGATCCAGGCCCGTACACCGGTTGGGATTCGGAACGTAGCCAAGGTGAGGGAGCCGACGATGCGACCCTCGACCCGGGCGAGAAACAAGGTCGACGCCTCCGAGGTCACCAGAATTTCCAACTGCGACCGAGTGGGAGGCGGATTCGACGACGACAACTGCGGGATCAAGCGTGCGAACGCATCGACGACCTCGTCGGTCACGGTCTCACAGATGGTCACTTCGGCAGTCATCAATCGCTCCGGACACGAGTGTACGAGTCGAGTCACCTACGGTTGGCTCATGAACTCGACCGAACTCTCGACCAAGGCCCGGGCCCTCGGTGCTGCCCTCGAACCCTTCGTCGGGCAGGTGTACTTCTCCCCCGAGTGCCACGACAACTACGTCGCCCTCGGTTTCCAGCCGTCACCCGGTCTCATGAACGGCGTCACGATGCCCGAAATGGTCTCGTACTTCACGAGCCGCGGCTCGCTCATGGGACAGGTTTCCGGTGAAGTGGTCGCTGCCGCCTTCGCCGTGTTCAATCCGCTCGTTGTGATCCCGGCCGTCACCACCGGTTGGACACTCACCGACGCACCCACCATCTGCGACGCGCGGCGACGAGGCGCCATCTCACAACTCGAACGGATACTCGGAGCCAAGCCAGGAGGAATCGCCGATGCTCGTGCGGTACTCGAACGTGCCGTCGCCGTTCTTCGTCCCGAAGGTCGACCCCTCTTCGCCGGAGCACTCAGCCAGTCGATCCCCGACACCGACCTCGGAGCTGTGTGGCACTACGGCGACATGCTCCGAGAATTCCGAGGAGACGCCCACACCGCAGCGTGGATCTCGGCCGGGCTCGATGCCACCGAAATCGGACTCCTCACCGAACTCTTCTGGGGGCTGCCCCTCAAGTCGTACAGCCGTACACGAGCCTGGAGCGAAGACGACTATGCGGCAGCACTCCAGCGCCTCGAGTCACGCGGACTGGTGAAAGACGGTGCCTTCACATCGGCTGGCCGTGAACTTCGTGAACAGGTGGAGACGCACACCGACGGTCAGATGCGTGGAGCAATCGACGCGATTGGCGACGGTTATTCGCGGCTGATCGACCAACTCTCGGCCTGGAGTGCGGCGGTCCGAACATTGAAGGGCTATCCCGAGTCGGGTCCGCACGAACTCGCCGAAGCCGCGTCGAAGCGCTGAGGCCCCGCCCATGACCTACGACCTGATCGTGACCAACGGCGTCGTCATTCCCATGAATGGAGGCACCATCATCCGCAACGGTGCGGTGGGAATCTCGGGCAACTCGATCACCGCCGTCGGACCAGTCGATTCGATCGACGCTGCGTCTGCCACACGAGTCATCGACGCCAAGGGGCGCGTGATCATGCCGGGCTTCTGCAACAGTCACACGCACATCGCATCCAATGTTCTGTTGCGTGGTCTACTCGAAGACGTCCGTCTGTTCGAGTGGCTCGACACCATGTGGAAGTTGAAGCAGAACTTCGACCACGAGACTCTCTATTGGGCCTCACTCTGCGGAGACCTCGAAATGTTGAAGTCTGGCATCACATCGTTCAACGAACACTTCGATGCATACGACGTCGAGCCACAGATCGAAGCGCTGAGGGAAATCCCGTTGCGAGCCACTCTCGGCTACGGATTCGCCGACCGCGGCCTGTACGCCCCGCGAACCGAGTACTCGCACCGCACGATGGCCAACTTCGCGTCGATCGTCGGTGAACACCATCGAACCAACGGCGATCTCCTGCACATCGCCTTGTCACCGCACGCCGTGTACTCGTGTGGTGCAGAGATGTGGAAGGAGGTCAGGCGACTAGCTGACGATCTCGGCGTGATCGTGCACACGCATCTCTCCGAAGGGATGCAAGAGGTCGACTACTGCCTCGAAAACTACGGACTTCGACCCGTGCAGTGGTTGCACTCGCTCGGCTTCCTCGGTCCCGACGTGACCGCCGCCCACTGCTCGCAACTCGACGACGACGACATCGCCATCATGGCCGACACCGGAACAAAGATCGCCCACTGTCCCGTCTGCAACGCGAAGCTCGGCTCGGGCACCATGCCCTTGCGTAAGGTCCTTGCGGCGCGAGTCAGCGTCGGACTGGCAACGGACGGACCGGCCAGTCACAACGCCAGTGACCTCTTCCAAGAAATGAAGTTCGCCGGCCTCATTCACAAGGCGGCAGTCGACGACGTGGAATTCCTCACGATCGAACAACTCCTCGAACTGGCCACCTGCCAGGGTGCACTTGCGATGCACCGGCCCGAGACCGGCCGTCTCGAAGTGGGGGCCAGGGCCGACTTGATCGTGGTGAACCTCGACACGGCACACTCCCAACCTGTCTACGACGAGCGCGCCGCCCTCGTGTACTCCACGCGTGCCGACGACGTCACGCACAGCATCGTGGACGGTCGACTTCTGATGGACGAGCGCGAGGTCCTCGGCGTCGACGAAGATCGGATCCGAGCCAAGTTCCACGAAGCGGCTCACGATCTGAAGAACCGCAGTCTCCGGTGAGGCACCCGTGGCGATTCGTGGAAGACTGACGGCATGATTCTCGACAGCCTCACCGTGCCGGTGTCGGAGTTCGCGCGCAACACCGGTTGGGAGCCCAAGCCCGAAGGACTCTGCCGCGGAGAAGTATGCGTCCCAGCCCCCGGTGCGCTCGACGGCGATCACGTGAACGTACGAGTCGCAGCCGAGAGGTTGGGTATGCCACTCGTCGACAGTCCCGAGCACGGTGTGTACGCACTGGGCCCGGCAACCCTCGGAGGGCGCGCCCTCGACACCGCCGTCGCTGCCGATCCCGAACTCATGAATTACGACGGATCGCGGTTCTCTCTGTCATCGCTGCGTGGCAAGAAAGTGGTGCTGGTCGCCTGGTCGAGTTATTGAGGCTGCCGCTCCAGCCTGCCCGGGTGGCAGGCGCTCCACACCGACATCGAAGCCAAGGGAGCGGTCGTCGTGACCGTTGCACTCGACGTGGTTCCCGATCACGCTCGACCCTGGAGTGAGCTCGCCGCTCCGACTCACCCCTGTGTCGTCGACACCACGCACGCCACCGGTGCGGCCTTCGGATTCACCAACATTCCGATGGCGGTCTGGATCGATGAGAACGGTGTCCTCGTGAGGCCAGCCGAAGCGGCATCGATCGAACGTAGTCCCTTGCGCGACATGGACGTCCCTGAAGGACTGCCCGAGAATCTGACAGCGATGTTCCGGGCCGTGAAGGAGATCCCCGACGATGCCGAGGCGTATCGCGCCGCCCTGCTCGACTGGATCGACAAGGGTGATAAGTCGGCATTCGCCCTGTCTCCTGACGAAGTGGTCGAACGCAGTCAGCCACGCAGTTCTGACGAAGCCCGGGCCGCGGCCAATTTCGAGCTCGGTGATCATCTGCGCCGACTGCACGGCGACGATGCCGCCATTCCGTTCTGGCGCGAGGCCCATCGACTGCATCCACTCAACCTCACCTACAAACGACAGGCCTGGACACTCGTCACCACCGCTCCTGGCGCCACCGAGAACGATCTCATGCAGGGTCCGAACGAGGTGTACGAGAGCAATCTCCTCGACGACGTCCTCGGTCACGGAGGATTCGGCGCGTTCATCGTCCGACCAGAACTCTGACGCGATAGCGTTTTGGCAATGGCCGATCTCGAACACGTGAGATGGATTCGGCGCCCGGAATTGCGTCATCCCTACGTGATCGCCGCCTTCACGGGCTGGAACGATGCCGCTGACGCGGCGAGCGGAACCGTGAAACATCTCGTCGAGACGATGAATGCCACTCCTCTCGCAGAGATCGATCCTGAAGCGTTCACCGATTTCGCGACGATCCGTCCACACGTGCGTCTGTCGGAGTCCGGAACCCGACACATCGTGTGGCCAACCGTCAGTCTCTGGACGGTGTCGACACCTCAGCGCGACTTGATTCTCGTCCTCGGTCCCGAACCGGCGCTGCAATGGCGAGCCTTCTGCCAGCAGATCATCGGTGTGGCTCAGGCCTATGGAGCCAGCACATTGGTCTCGCTCGGCGCACTGCTCGCCGACGTCGCTCACAATCGACCGACTCAGGTGCTCGGTACTGCGGCCGATCAAGCAGCCATCGATCGCTTCGATCTTCGTCGCAGCCAGTACGAGGGCCCCACCGGCATCGTCGGGGCGCTCGCCGACGCCTGCCACCGAGCCGGTATGTCGAGCGTGTCGCTCTGGGCCGCCGTTCCGGCGTATGCAGCACAGATCCCGTCACCCAAGGCATCGCTGGCACTCGTCGAACGACTCGGAGAACTCCTCGACGTCGACATGCCCCACACGCCACTCTCCGAACTGGTCGAGCACTACGAAGATCAGGTCGAACAACTCGTCGACAGCGACTCCTCGCTCAGCCGTTATCTCGAGCGCATCGAAAACATGGATGACGACGAAGACTACGAGTACGACGAGGACGACGACATCGAGATCCTCATCGAGGACGAGGCATCACTCGAAGAACTGCCTCCGGAAGATCGTCCCCGCGACGACACTCCCTTGCCCGATGGTCCGGTCGACAGCGAGGCGCTGATGCAGGAAGTCGAACAGTTCTTGCGTAGTCAGGGAGACGACTGACGCCACACCGGATCGCGGGGCGGGTCGAAAGTCGCCACACCACTTGCGCCGCTAATGGCCGCGAACGCCATTGGACCCCACCACTGCACACCGGCTGTCGGTTCGGGTAGTGCAGATTCGGCGAACCATCCGATGCCATCGGTCTCGAGCGGATGACCCTCGAGCGAACCACCGGTGGCGCGACAGTGGAACAACAACATGTACATGCCGAAGCGGCTGAAGCCCATGCGCTGACCGTCGATCACACCGAGAAGCTGCGCCGGCTCGCATTCGATTCCTGTTTCTTCGAACACCTCTTTGACCGCCACTTCGGATGCCGAATATCCGACGTCGGCCCATCCGGTGGGATATAGCCACACACCCGAGTCGGGTCGGCGCACAAGGAGTATCTCGCCGTCGTCGTTGCCCACGATGGCTCCGATCGCGACTTTCGGCGTGACGTAGCCGGGCACACCTTCTCCGACTGACTCCATCCATTCCTGGATGAAGTGGTCCTGTTCCCGACGAACGGCCAATGCCTCGTCAGCCGCAGCTTTGATGTCGGCCGCAACGTGCAGAACCTCTTCGTAACGTTCGCGTTCGTACAGGTTCTGCGTGAAGCCGAGACCGGTGCGAGCGATACCGGCCAACGTCTCGCTCCAACGCACGAGATCGCGCGTGAAGTCGGACGGCGTGGCGTCATTCATATCGACGACGCTAGTCGCACCAGTCAGACGCTCGCTCCGAGGGCGAACAAGATTGCCCGTTCGACTTCGGCCCGGTGGAGTGGATCGTCCAACGGCACACCAGCCGACGTTCTCACATAGAACGAGTCGACCACCTCGTCGCCGATCGTCTGCACCGACGCATGTCGGATGTCGAGACCGAGTTCGGCCATGGCCTTGGTGACCCGATGGAGGATCCCGTGCTGATCAGGAGCCCTCACTTCGATGATGGTGGCATTCGACGTGACACCGTCGACGTAGGTGACTCGAGGAGGAGCGAGGACCCCAGCCGATCGACGACGCCTCTTGTAGGACCGGGCACGTTCGGCGAGACGAGGTTCGAGGGCTAGTTCTCCACGGAGCGCGCGCTGCAGATCCTCGATCACTGGTTCCCACTCGATCGGACCGTGCGTCGGAACCTGCACGCGAAACCGCGAGGCCGCCATCCCCTGTTCGTCGGAGTGAGCCTGAGCACCCAGAACCGCGAGCCCACGCAGTGTGAGAACGCCTGCGACACGACTGAAGGTTCCGGGTCGGTCGGGACTGACCACGGTCAACGAATCGGTCGTCACGCCGAAGGTGATCACGCCCGTCGCCATCATCTCCAACACTTCGGCATCCGGGAACAGTCGCCATTCCGATCGATCGGGCGCGATACCCGACAGCACTTGATGAGTTCGACCAACGAGCTCGTTCACGAGACCGGCCTTCCACGGTCCCCAAGCCGCAGGTCCAGTGGCCAGACTGTCGGCCTCGGTCAGGCCGTGCAACAGTTCGAGCACGAGCGGTGAACCGACCCGCTCGATCACGAAATCGATGGTGGCCGGATCGGAGAGGTCTCGTCGTGTGGCCACATCGGGAAGCAAGAGGTGATGTTGCACCATCGTCTGCAACACGATCATGTCGTCGCGCGCGATACCGAGGCGAGGTGCGATTCGCCCGACCAGTTCGACGCCAACCTCGTTGTGGTCACCGGGGTAGCCCTTGCCGATGTCGTGGAAGAGAGCTCCAAGAACCAAAAGATCGGGGCGACTCACCCGATCGGCAAGATCGCTCGCATTGGCCGTCGCCTCCCACAGATGCCGATCGACCGTGAAGCGGTGATAGGCGTTTCGCTGAGGACGACTGCGATTGGGTGCCCACTCCGGAAGTAGTCGCACCCACAGACCACGTTGATCGAGCGATTCGAGAACGGGAATGGCATCGTGTCCGGTGAGAAGCAGTCCGACCAGATCGTCGATGGCGCCAACCGGCCACGGACTCGGCATGGGTGGACTCTGCTGAGCGAGTCGATCGAGTGATTCACGATCGATTCGGGTGCGTTGTCGAGCAGCTGATGCCGCCACGCGCAACACCAGTGAGGGATCAGCAGCGACGTCGACCGACTCGTCGAGGTGAATTTCTCCCCGACGTAGAACGACGCCGGGAGCGACGGCCACGTCGGGGCGTCGCGGAGAACTCTCGGCGAGAACTCTCGCCCACACTTCGTCCCCCACCCAGGCGATCGAGCGCGCTGCGCTAGAAAGCGACGACACCAGAGCATCAGCGCTGCGATAGCCACAGGCTTCCGCCACCGCGTCCTGCTCCTCGAGATGCAGCACTTCGTTGGGTCGTTCAGCTGAGCGATGAAGCGCGACTCGCACCGATGTGATCACATCGG
>RFSV01000052.1 GCA_009923785.1 Acidimicrobiia bacterium
CTCGTCCTCGACGAGGGCGACGTTGCATCAGTCGACGCATCGATGGCGATCGTCGACGAGGAAGCGCTCGCCACCGACGGCTGCCACCCTCTCGACGTCGATCTCGTCGCGGCTTGGCTCGAACACCGTAACGACACGAGCGGACTACAAGCCCTCACGCGCAAGAACTACGTCGTCGACACCATGGAGATCGCCGCCCCGTGGATTCGGTTGGCGAATCTGTTCGACGAGACGCGCCGTGCGCTCACCGAGGCCGGCGCACGCACTGCGACCTGCCATCTGTCGCACAGCTACACCGATGGCGCGTGTCTCTATTTCACCTTCGCCGCCCGACCCGGCGACGAGTTGTCCGACTTCGAAACTCTCTACCGACGACTCTGGGACGCCGGAACCCGCGCGGTACTCGCAGCCGGTGGAAACCTCAGCCACCATCACGGCATCGGACTCAATCGCGCCCCGTACGTACGCGAAGGACTGGGAAGCGGACTCGACGTCCTGAATGCGATCAAACATGCGCTCGATCCGCATGGCATCCTGAACCCGGGAAAGATGGGACTCGACGATGCTTTCGCAACCTGACGATCACACCACCGGTCGGTGGGATCGTCGCGCCATTCGCGCCGGCGGCTCGGTCGCACTCGTGTTCGCGGTGCCATTTTCCGTTGCGGCACGTCTCGTCGCCGGAGACTCCACTCCCGACGGTGGACGAGCCGCACTGGCCGCGCTTCTCTCGTTCGGCGCTGCGGTGGGGTTTTTGCTCGGAGCCGGGGTGGCTGCATGGCACCAAAGCCGTCGCACACCGCTGTCGCACGGCATCGTCACGGCCGGTGTCACCTACCTGATTCCGCAAGCAGTGCTCATCGTGATCAAACTGGCACGCGGAGGCGACGTTCGCTGGAGCGGTGTGCTCTTCAACCTGACGGTTGCACTCGCCATGGGCGTGTTCGGCGGATTCCTGGGGGCCTATCTGCAGGATCGCGGAATGCGTCCGACCTCGCGGAGGGTCTGATGTCGATCCTGGTGATCGATGTCGGCACGAGCGGACTTCGCGCCGCCGTCGTCACGCCTGACGCTCGAGTCACCGCGCTGCACTACCGGCCATTCGCCCCATCGACGCCGGCTCCTGGACTCGTCGAGTTCGATGCCGACGAGATGGCGCGGCTCGTTCTCGAAGTTGCCCACCTCGCTCTCACCGATGGAGGCCCGGCCGACTTCGTGGGCATCACGGCTCAGCGCGCCAGCACCATCGCCTGGAGCCGATCCACCGGCCGAGCACTCGCTCCCGGTATCGGATGGCAAGATTTGCGCACGGTCGGCGACTGCATCGGCCTTCGCCTCGAACACGGACTCGCTCTGGCACCCAACCAGACTGCGACCAAAGCGAAGTGGCTGCTGCAGAACCTGGGTGACCACGATCGATCAGACATCTGTATCGGCACTCCCGACTCGTGGATCGCCTGGACCCTGTCGGGCTCGTCGCGCCTCCACGTGACCGATCATTCCAACGCCGCCGTCACCGGACTCGCGACGTTCACCGATGGTGCTCCCCGATGGAACGAACGGGTCGCGGCGCTCATGGGCGTCGACATCGCAATGCTTCCCACCATCGTCGATTCGTCGGGTTCGATCGGACAGGCCGCCGCACTTCCGGGCTCGCCCGTCATCGCGTCACTCGTCGGCGACCAACAAGCGTCGCTCATGGGTCAGTCCTGTGTGACCTCGGGTGTCGCCAAATGCACCTTCGGAACTGGCGGCATGTTCGACATGGTCACCGGGGGTACACCTCCTCCGTCGGCCGACCGTTCGAGCCACGGCACGTTTCCGATCGTCGCCTGGAGTCGAGCCGGGCGTCTCACGTGGGGCTCCGAGGCGATCATGCTGTCGGCGGGTAGCGCCATCGAGTGGCTCGTCGACGACATGGGTCTCGCCCCATCGGCGGCCGCCACCCACGACATTGCATCGAGCTGCCCGACGTCGGACGGCGTGTTCTTCGTTCCGGCGCTCCTCGGCCTGGCCACTCCTCAGTGGGATTACGGGGCCCGAGGGGGCCTCTTCGGATTGACGCGCGGATCGAGTCGAGCCCACATTGTGCGGGCCGTCCTCGAAGGTGTGGCCCACCGGGGCGCCGATCTCATGGAGGCGGCACTCGCCGACCATCCCGAACTCACCGTCGACGAAATCCGGATCGACGGTGGCATGAGCCGAAACCCCACCTTCGTGGCCGCCCTCGCCACCGCCACCGGACGTCCTATCGGCGTCTCACCGGTCACCGAGGCCACGACTCTCGGGGCCGCGTACTTGGCCGGATTGCACGGTGGGGTGTGGAAGGACCTGGACGACATTGCCGGTCAATGGCGGCCGAATGCGGTGGTCGAGCCCGACCCCACTGTCGATCGGGCTGCGTGGCGAGCCCAATGGGCCGAGGCTGTGACCCGAGTCGAGGGATGGATACCGGACCTCTCGGCCCTCGACTTCTAGGCTGTACGAGTCCTATCGACATCTTGATTGTGACGTCCCGATTCATGCCCGAAAGGATCAAACGGTGACATCGACTCCCCCGCGCCGACCCACGGCCGCCGACTCCACCCTTCTCGGTTTCGCCCAACAGGCCGAAATCGCCGCGCGCGATCTCTACCGTGTCGCTGCCGCGGCCGGCACCGGAGGCGAACAGAACTCCAGCGTCGCGACACTTGCTGCTCACCACGATGCGGCAAGCCAGGCGATCTCGGCCCTCATCGGACGTGACGCTCCGCAAACACGTCTCGACAGCATCTTCGATGCATACGAGGATCGCTTCACGGCCAGCACCGACGATCTCGCTCTGGCCGCCCACGAGCTCGAGAACACGATGGTCGCCACTCACCTGTCGCTTCTCGAGGCCCTCGAAGGGACCGACGGTGTGGCCCTCGTGTCGTCGGTGGTGATCGCCGAGGCTCGCCACGTGTCAGCGATGGCGGCCCTCGCTGGGCTGTCTCCGGTCGCCGACATCGAGGCCTACCTCGACATTCCCTCGTCCATCACTGCGTTGAGCCCGGAGAACTGATCATGGAGATGCAGAACCTTTCTCGTCGTCGTTTCCTTCTCGCCGGTGGTGCGAGCATTTCTCTCGGCGCTCTGCTCGCTGCCTGCGGCGGCGGACAGTCATCAGGTGTCGCACGTATCGGACTCGCCCCTGATCCGTCCGAACTTCCCGACGCTCCCGTCACCGACATCACACTTCTACGCACCGCGACGTCACTCGAGAACAACGCGATCTTCGTGTACGAGGCCGCCGCTGGTGCTGGCTACCTGTCAGGCGATGCTGCGAAATTGGCGGCCCGGTTCCTCGCCGATCACCGCGACCACGCCGCGGCCACGGCATCACTGACCGAAGCCGCCGGTGGACGCGCGTTCACCGAACCCAATCCTCGACTCCAATCGATCTACGTCGAACCCGCACTCGGCCTCATCGCCGAGGCCGCAGATCCGGCCGCCGACGTCCTCGCGTTGGCGTATGCCCTCGAAACTCTGGCCGGAGCGACCTACCAGATGTACACACCCATGCTCACCGACAAGGATCTCCGCCGGGCCGCAATGGGCATCGGAGAACAGGAAGCCCGTCACGCAGCCACCCTCGGCAGCGTGTTGAACCCAGCACGGCTCGTGTCGTCCCATGGTTCGTCAGTGGCTGCCGAGTACCGAGAAGACGGTGATCCGTCGCCGTTCTACGCCGCACCCTCGGCTTTCGGTACTCAGGCGCCGGTTCCCGTGACACTCGGCCCGGTCGATGAGGCTGGCGGACGAACCACCGTCAACCTCGAAACGCCGTACCTCAACTCGATGGCCTACGAATACCTCGACGAAGAGTGAGTCGGTCGCCCGTACACTTTCGGCGACGGTGAGTCGATCGGGTGACCGCGACGAAGGGATTCGTCGAGGAAAGTCGGGACTTCACAGAGCAGAGTGCTGGCGAGAGCCAGGTGGGGGCGACCTCACGGACAGTGCAACAGAGAAAGTCCGCCGATGGCCGGGCAACCGGCACAGGTAAGGGTGAAACGGTGCGGTAAGAGCGCACCAGCGGATGGGGCGACCCGTTCGGCTCGGCAAACCCCACTCGAAGCAAGGTCGAGCAGAGGAGACGGGTGGCTCGCTCGTTCCGGGAAACCGGAACACTTCTCGGGTAGACCGCACAGATGGATGGTCACCGGCTCTTCGGAGCCACAGAATCCCGCTTACAGATCGACTCACCGTCACCTCGTACCAGTACGGTTTCGGCATGGAACTCTCCCGCGTACCGTTGTCCGACATCGATCTCTCCGATCCGGAGTTCTGGCTGCAGGATCGCTCCTTTCGCGAAGGAGCCTTCAAAACACTTCGCGACGAGTCACCTTTCCAGTTCTTCGACGAGCGAGTGATCGAGGACGCGCCTTTCCCGCCCGGGCCGGGATACCGAGCCATCACACGCCATGACGACATCTGGCACATCAGCCGCAATCCGCAGCTGTTCTGCAGCGGCAAGGGATCCAACATCGGTGACCTTCCCGTCGAGATGAACGAGTTCTTCGGCTCCATGATCAACATGGACGACCCCAAGCACTTCCGTCTGCGCAACATCGTCTCGCGCGGATTCACGCCCAAAGAGATCACCCGCGTCGAGCGCCAGGTCATCGAACGCGCCGAGAAATTGGTGAACGACCTCTTCGAACGATTTCCGAACGGAGAATGCGACTTCGTCGAAGAGGTGGCCGCCCCTCTCCCACTCGCCATCATCTGCGACATGATGGGCATCCCCGAGGAGGACCACAAGCAGATTTTCCATTGGACCAATGTCATCCTCGGGGTCGGTGACCCCGAGTTCGTCGGTTCCTACGAAGACCTGATGCGAGTGGCACTCGAGATGTTCACCTACGCCCAGAATCTCGGCCAGTCGCGAGTCGACTCACCGCAGGACGACGTCACCTCGGCCATGATGAACGCCGTCGTCGACGGAGAGCGTCTCACCGCTCAGGAGTTCGGATCGTTCTTCATCCTGTTGGTCGTCGCCGGCAACGAAACCACTCGAAACGCGATCAGTCATGGCATGAAGTTGCTCACTGATCATCCCGATCAACGCAAGATCTGGTTCGACGACTTCGAGACCCACACCAAGACGGCCGTCGAGGAAATCGTGCGCTACGCCACTCCGGTCATCCACTTCCGACGTACGGTCACCGAAGACACCGAGCTGTCGGGCCAGAAGTTGAACGCCGGAGACAAGGTCGTGATGTTCTACGCATCCGGCAACCGCGACGAGCGCGCCTTCGACAACCCGTACAAATTCGACATCACTCGTACCGTGACGCCGGCGCAGGTGGGTTTCGGGGCCGGCGGGCCGCACTTCTGCCTCGGCGCGAACCTGGCTCGTCGCGAAATCGCCGTCATGTTCGATGAAATACGCCGACGTATGCCGAATCTACGAATCACGGGAGAACCGGCGTACCTGCAGAGTTCGTTCATCAACGGCATCAAGCGCATGCCGTGCTCTTGGAACTAGAGGCAGGCTCTCACTGACCCATCTCGCCGGCGATGTAGTGCCGACGACACAGAAGCTCGTAGCGGACCACGTCACCGAACAACGGTGCAGACTGATTTTCGCTCGTGTCACCGACCACCACGGTCTCACCCTCGTATACGACCGTTCCGTTCACCACTCGAGCATTGTGGGTGGCTCGTGATCCACACCAGCACCTGGCTTCGACCTGCATCTCGACCCGCTCGTCGGCGACTTCGAGCATGCGTCGAGTTCCGTCGAACAAGAGGCCTCGAAAATCGGTGATCAGCCCGAAGGCGTACACGTCGACATCTAATTCATCGACCACACGGGCCAATTGGTCGCATTGCTCCGGTGTGTAGAACTGCACCTCGTCGCACACGAGGAAGTCGAGAGGGTGTCGGGTCCGGACCAATTCGAACACGTCGAGGCCCGACGACACTTCGACGGCCGGCGCTGACACACCGAGTCGGCTGGTTACCTGCGTGCCGTCACGATCGAGCTTTGTGAGGATCAACCCACGCAGCCCGCGCACTGCGAGATTGTGGTGGATCTGCAACGCCAAGGTGCTCTTTCCCGAGCCCATCGTGCCGTAACTGAAACGAAGAATCGCCATGTCCGCCTGCGAACCTAGTCTGCGCGCCTAGACGTCACCGGGTATCACGAGGTAGTCGCCGAGCACGCCCTCGGTTCGCCGCCATGAGACCGCCATGTCACCGCGCAGCGAGTCACGACGCTGTCCGAGAGCCCGAATCACGAAACCCTCGTCGCGATCGACCCACGTGGGATGCACCCGCGGCTCGGATACGTCGAATCCACCTTCGATTCGGGTGACGGTGAACTCGACGATTGCGCCGTCCTGGGTGCTGGCCGCCCACCGTTCACCGGTCGGCATGTTCGACAAGAAATTTCCGAGGCTGTTCACCACCCAGAGGTCACCATACTTCTCGATGCTTTGCAGCAGGTGAGGGTGCGACCCGATCACGAGGTCGACGACTTCCGAAGCGGCCAATCGTTCGGACCACTTCTTCTGATCGGCATTTGGTCGATTGGAGCCCTCGTTGCCCCAGTGCATACTCACGACGACGAATTCGGCTCCCATCTCGCGGGCCTTCTTCGCGTCCTCGACGATCCGATCGATGTCGATGCGGGCCGACCGCCACGGCTGATCGGCCGGAAGTGACAGGCCATTGAAGTGAACCGTGTACGACAGATGCGACATCACGATTCCGTTGACGTCGAACGTCGTCGGCTCAATCTCCTCCGGAGTGCGAGCGATGCCGTGTTGGTCGAGTCCGAGCTGGTCGAACACGTCGAGCGTGTGATCGATACTCGCCGTGCCGCCATCCATCACGTGATTGCTCGCTGTCGAACATCGGTCGTACCCGGCACCGATCAGCGCTGACGCGACTTCCTCGGGGACCTGGTATCGAGGCATGGTCGAATATGCGACACCCGGAGGAGCGAACAACGTCTCGAGATGGCACACGGCCAGATCGGCGGCCGAGATGATGGGCGCGACTTCTTCGAACATCGGACCGAAGTCGAACCCCTCTCCCCCTGCGTGTCGCCGAGCGGCACTCCACAGTGGACTGTGTACGAGGGTGTCGCCGGTGAAGGAAAGTACTGCGACGCCGTCTGGTCGGGGGGACTCCGTCGTGATCGACGTCGTAGACGTCTCGGGTACCGACACCAGGCGTTCGGGTTGTTCGGGTGGGGCGAGTTCCACGAGCATCGGTCGACTCGACGTGGTGGTGTCCTCGGTCGAAGATGTCGACGAACACGCCACGAGAATTGCGCCGACTGTCACGGCGACTGCGGCGTGAAGTTTCGGCCTCACTCGCTCAGCCTGACACACACTCAGCAGGACGTGAGAGATTCCACAGCCGTAGCGAGTGCGGCCGGCCCACCGAACAGTTGGAGGGATCGAGACGATCGATGACCTGATGAGTGGTCCACGGAACACACGTACCGGGAACGAGCATCAACGGCGTTCCGTCGGCGCGAGTCGCATAGGGAACAGCAGTCAGTGCATCGGGGAAGTTGAGGCTGGTCGCCAACATCACTCGCTGACTCTGGGCGTGGGACGTCCACACGGATGCGGATCTCTCCGACGGATCGGCAGCGCCGTAGACGACGACGTTCATGGTGGACCGAAGATCGGCCAGAACCTCGTCGGAGAAGGCGCCCGGAGCGGCGACCAGATTCACCTGGGTCACACCGAGGGTGCGCAACAGATCTCGGCTGCCGTCGGTCAGACCTCGTTGACCGTCGACCATCACGAATGGCTGCTCGTACACCGCAGCCGCCGCCGAGGCGATGAGCGGATCCTGAAAATCTCGTCCACTCGCCATCCACGCCACTCGCGACGTCGACTTGTACCACGAGACACGGGTGAGGAGTTCGGCGGTCTCGTAGCGAGTCGGACCGAAGAACCGAATCACATTGGCTCCAGTGAGCTGCTTCACCGCGGACAACACGTCGTCGCTGACCACGGCCGGACCACCAGCGACGTACACCGTACGAGGGGCCAGACGAACCAACTGATCGCGAGTCGACGCCGGAATCGACGTGGCTGTCACGAGAAGGACAGGGGCATCGACTCGGGCAGCCGTCACACCAGCAGCCAGCGAGTCGGGGAAGTTCGTACCCGTGGCGAGGTAGACGGTCTCAGTCGACGACCAGAACGACGCCGTGGCGGCGGCCGATGCGAATCGATCGGCGCCGTGAACGCGCTTCACGGTTTTACCGTTCATCGGAGAATCGGGAGACGCGTTCTCGTCTGGAGTCTCGACTCGCGGATCCTGAACCTCGACTCCGTTGAAGCGAGCGATGGTGAGGGCATCGTCGACCGAGCCACGAAATTCGAAGTGCATGGGGTCACGAATGACACTCGACTTCGATGCCATCGGCGATGCGCAACCTCCGCTCCAGCCGTAGCCACCCCACAAGAGACCCCACTTCTGCGCCGTCTGGATGACCCATTGCGGGAGGTTCGTCTTCATCGGCATCGCGCACGCAGTGAGGATTCCCTGTGTCGAATCCGGGTAATAACGAATCTCGGGATTGCTCGACACGTTGATGTCGACGGCAAGTCCGTACGAGTGGTACGACAGCGAGTTCGCATCGAGACTCGAACAGTCCTTACGGGAGTTCGAAGTGCAGCGGAAGTTGTAGGCCATCGCATCGTTCAGCCGATAGCCGGCATCTTGAATCTCGGTGAGGAATCCCATGAACAACAGGTGGGCGGCGTACGGCGCCTTGATCTGTTTGGCGTTCAGGCGGCCGACCTTTTCTGGATTGGCCGCCATGTTGGCCTCCCACTCGGCCAGAGCCGGTGAACCGTTGTACGACCAACCGAGCCACTTCCACCCCGCTGACAGCTCCCCACCCACCGACTCATAGGGGAACGGAGGCGTCCCCCAGCCCTTCTCGGCGATCTTGCCCCAATCGGTGATGAGACAACCCGACACGTCGCCGGATGCGATCTGCTCGGTCGAGCACTTGGGCGGCATCGACGGCAGCGTCCACGGCGTGTTGTCGGACGTATCGCCGATCGCTGCTGCACCCGCGACCGACGGACCCGTCACCATCGCCATCACCACGGCCGCATAGGCCACGAGGGCGATCACGAGTATCAGGGGAGCGACTCGCAACGAGCGACGGGGACCTTGGAACACGAGGACAGGTATCGGACGGGTTGGGGCCGACTTGAGGAAAAACTGCAAGGACGGGTCGCGAGCAGGGCCGGAGTACAGTCATCGGGATTCGGGAGGGGGCATGATGCGGTTCGAGCAGGGGTTCCAAGGACGAGTGGCCGTCGTCACCGGTGGGGGCACCGGAATGG
Source organism: Acidimicrobiia bacterium (assembly GCA_009923785.1). Lineage (GTDB taxonomy): Bacteria > Actinomycetota > Acidimicrobiia > Acidimicrobiales > Ilumatobacteraceae > Casp-actino8. Next base: position 9,357 of record RFSV01000052.1, read on the forward strand.
GCCGTGAACTGGTCCGCCAGTTGGCAGCCGACGGCTGCGACGTCGCCACCTGCGACGTGATCGACGACAACCTCGCCGAAACCCGAGCCCTGTGCTCCGACCTACCTGGCGCCGTCTTCACCTGGATTGCCGACGTCTCTGACGAGTCACAGGTTCTGGCATTTCGCGATGCCGTCGCCGACTGGCGACCGAACGTGCACCTTCTTTTCAACAACGCCGGAATTGGTGGGGGCGGAAGCGTGGTCGACATCGACCGCCAGGAGTGGGAGAAGACCTTCGCCGTTTGTTGGTACGGCGTCTACTACAACACTCTCGCGTTTCTCCCTCTCCTCGTGAAGTCAGACGTGGGCCATGTGATCAACACCAGTTCGGTCAACGGGTTCTGGGCCACCCTCGGACCCGGCGTTCCGCACACCGCGTACAGCGCTGCGAAATTCGCCGTAAAAGGGTTCACCGAGGCGCTCATCACCGACTTTCGCATCAATGCTCCACACCTACGAGCTTCGGTGGTGATGCCCGGACACATCGGCACCTCGATCGCCATCAATTCGCGCAAACTTCTCGGGCAGGATCCCAAAGAGATGACGAGCGATCAGGTGCAAAAGGTGCGTGAACGCCTGGCGCGAACCGGGCTTGATCTCTCAGGCGCGAGCGACGAAGACATTCGCGTGGGTATCCAGGCTCAAGGAGAAGCTTTCCGCGATCAAGCCCCCATGTCGGCCGAAGTGGCCGCGGGCATCATCCTCGACGCCGTCCGAAGCGAGACGTGGCGAGTGCTCGTCGGTGATGACGCGATTCTGCTCGATCAGATGGTGCGCGCCGAACCGACCGAGGCGTATGAACTCGACTTTTTGGCCCGCTTGCACGCTAAGGGAGCCATGACGTTGACCGAACGGGAGTGAGGGACGTCCGAACGTTTTCGGAGATCGCCATTCCTGGTTGAATGCCCTCGTGGTCGGTGAACAGTCGAGTATCTCTGCCACGGGCGCGATTGGCGTCCTGCGCGAGGTCAAGGAATTCGAACGTCGAGTCGCTCTCACGCCATCAGCCGTCCGCACACTGACCGAACGGGGTCATCGTGTCGTCGTCGAGACCGACGCCGGACTCGGGTCGGGCTTTCGAGACGACGAGTACCGTTCGGCCGGCGCCGAGATCGCGTCTGATCCCTCTTCGGTGTTCGCCACGGCGACTCTGCTTCTCCACGTGAAGGAACCGCAACCGAGCGAGTTCGCTCTCTTTGGTCCGCAACACACTCTCTTCACGTATCTCCACCTGGCCGCCGAACCCTCGGTGGCTGATGCCCTGTGCAAATCTGGGTGTCGAGCGCTCGCCTACGAATCGGTCGAGGTCGATGGACACCTTCCCCTCCTTGTCCCCATGAGCATCGTGGCCGGACGTCTGTCGACACAGTTCGCCGCCTCCTTCCTCGAAGCGCGCCACGGCGGGCGTGGCATGTTGATGGGAGGTCTCCCCGGCGTCGAACCAACGACCGTCGTCGTCATCGGCGCCGGAACCTCAGGGCGTCATGCCGCTCTCGTTGCGGCGGCCATGGGCGCCGAGGTCATCGTGGTCGATCTCGACCTGGAGCGCGCCCGTGACGTGGCGACAGCCTGTGGTCCGCTGGCGCGGGCGGTGGCATCGGGTCCCGGCGTGATCGACGACCTCGCCCCCACCGCCGAGGTGATGGTGGGGGCAGTGCTCACCCCGGGGAAGAAGGCACCGATCGTGATCACCTCGTCGACTCTTGCGCGCATGCCTGAAGGTTCCGTCATCATCGACATCGCCATCGATCAAGGCGGATGCGTGGAGGGGGTCGTCCCCACGACTCATGCCGAACCGCTTCGATCGATGGGTCACGTCCGAGTCTCGGCGACTCCCAACATGCCAGCAGCAGTTCCCCGCTCGGCCACCGCTGCTCTCGTGGCCGCCACCCTGCCCTACGTATCAGCCTTGGCCGACGGGTACGACCAGGCAGTGGTTCGCCACCCCGAGTTGGCCGGGGCCGTCAACGTGGCCAACGGACGGATCGTCCATACGGCTGTGGCGGCCGCACTCGGACAGTGATCGTCGCGAGGTTCCCACTTTCGGCGATTCACGCTGAAAGTGAAAGACTTCGGTCATGAGTTCTGACACTGCCATCGCCCAGGTCGAGGCCGCCCTCGACGCACTGCTCGCCGCCCACGACCCGACCTCGATGGACAACATCACGTTCCGCGGCCACCGTTTCGACGCCGGACTGGCGTGGGTTCACTTCCCCGAGGGTCACGGTGGACTCGGTGTACGGCCCGAACTCAACAAGGTGGTCGAAGAGCGACTGCGCAAGGCCGGTGCGAAGCCCCAGGATCCCTCGACGTTCTTCATCGCTCTGGCCGGACCCACGATCGTCACGCATGGATCCGACGAGGTGAAAAAGCGCTTCCTGCGACCGATGTTCACCGGCGAGGAGCGCTGGTGCCAGCTGTTCAGCGAACCGGGTGCGGGTTCCGACTTCGCCGGACTCGGCACGCGCGCCGTTCGTGACGGCGACGAATGGGTGGTGAACGGCCAGAAGGTCTGGA
>RFSV01000053.1 GCA_009923785.1 Acidimicrobiia bacterium
GTCGACACCGAGACGTCGACACCCCACATGTCGTTGAACATCCATTCGTTCTTAGGGTTGTTCACGCGTGCCACCACTCGGGGTGCTCCGTGCTCCTGTTTCGACAGAAGTGACACGACCAGATTGTCCTCGTCGTCCCCGGTGGCCGCCACGACGACGTCGGCTTCTCCGGCACCAGCTGCTCCGAGGATCGTGATGTCACACGCGTCCCCGAGAAACCAGGTGACCCCTTCGGGCTCGTTGCGGTCGCGGTATTGATTGACGACCGACGTGTCGTTGTCGCAGATGGTCACGTCGTGTTCGCTACTCGCCAATTGTTCGGCGATGAAACGTCCGACGCTTCCGCCGCCGGCAATGAGAATCTTCACGTCGTTCTCCTAGTGCCCGTCGGACGCCTGCGCGCCGATGATCGTCATCACGTCGTTCAGGTCGGGGGTAGCGACGGCGAAATGCACGATGTCACCCTCCTGCCCCACCAGATCCTCCGAGGGGATGGCGGCCGAGCCGAGGCGATTCACCGCCACGACCTTCACTCGACCGGATACGTCGAGAGATGCGTACCGCTTTCCAACGAGATCACGAGGAATCTCCCGTTCGATGACCGTGACCTTGGCCGTGGGATCGACCCACTCGATGCCGGACTCCTCTGGCAAGATGCGACGCATCACGCGTTCGGCGGTCCAGGTGACGGTAGCCACCGTCGCAATACCGAGTCGCTGATACACCTCGGCACGCTTCGGGTCGTAGATGCGAGCCACGACTTTGTCGATACGGAAGTTCTCGCGCGCCACGCGCGCGACGAGGATGTTGGAGTTGTCGCCGTTCGTCACGGCAGCCACGGCGCCAGCCTCCTGAATTCCCGCCTCGATCAGGACATCACGGTCGAAGCCGATACCGGCCAGAGTGCGGCCGGTGAAACCTTCACCGAGACGTTGGAATGCCGACTTCTTGCGATCGACCACCGTGACGGAATGATTCTGTGCGACGAGCTGTCGAGCGAGGGTGGAACCCACCCGTCCGCAACCCACGATCACGACGTGCATTTCGACTCCTATATGGAGGATCCTCGAGATCCGACCGCTCGGAACCCTAGTCACTTCACGTGGCGATACCCACCCTTCGCAGGTGAATGGGCATAGTGTCGAAGCCGGCATGTACCAGAACTTGAAGAAGGCGATCCTCGGGAACCCCATCAGTACCGACGCCGAGCAGCATCAGCGGCTGAAGAAGCGCATTGCGCTCCCGGTGTTCGCTTCCGACGCGATTTCGTCGACGGCCTACGCGACCCAAGAGATCCTCATCGTCTTCTTGGCCTTCGCTGGTGCCGGATATGCGGCGTACTCGCGCCTCGTCCCGATCTCGATCCTCGTCATCGTCCTGCTGGTGATCGTGATAACCAGCTACCGCCAGACGATCTTCGCCTATCCAGGCGGTGGTGGTTCGTACATGGTGAGCAAGGAGAACCTCGGCAAGTATCCGTCTCTTGTCGCCGGTGGCTCGCTCCTCGTCGACTACATCCTCACCGTCGCGGTGTCGGTGTCAGGTGGTGTCGCCGCCATCATTTCGGCCTTCAGCGGATTGAAGGATTACCGCGTGCACATGTGTGTCGGCTTCATCCTCCTCATGATGCTGGCCAACCTCCGTGGCTTGAAGGAGTCAGGCGCACTCTTCGCTCCACCCACCTACATCTATATCGCCTCGCTGTTCCTCTTGATCGTGGTCGGATTGTTCCGCGTGTGGTTCCAAGACCTGCCACCCATCGACCACACCGACCCGGTGTCGGAAGAGATCCTCGCCGGCACCGGAGGCATCGGCCTCTACTTCTTCTTGAAAGCGTTCTCGTCAGGTGCTGTCGCCCTCACCGGCGTGGAGGCCGTCTCCGACGGAGTGCCTGCGTTCGAGAAGCCCGAGAGTCGCAACGCGGCCAACACCTTGGTGATGATGGCCGTCATCCTCGGTTCGAGTTTCTTCGGACTGTCGGTGCTCGCCCACCACATCGAGCCGGTGGCCGACGAGGAGGGCCGGATCACTCAGACCGTGCTCGCCCAGATGGCCGAGCACGTATACGGCGGTCGAAACGCGATGTTCTTCATCATGCAGTTCGCCACCTTCGGCATTTTGATTCTTGCGGCCAACACCGCTTTTGCCGACTACCCGAGACTCTCGTCGATCGTCGCTCGGGACGGCTTCCTTCCCAAGCAGTTCCAGAACCGCGGCAGTCGACTGGTGTTCTCGAACGGCATCATCTTCTTGTCGCTCGCCGCAATCCTTCTCGTGATCGTCTTCGGCGGAATCGTGACCGCACTCATTCCGCTCTACGCCATCGGAGTCTTCACCGGATTCACACTCAGTCAGACTGGAATGGCGGTTCGACAATGGCGCCTACGACCGAAGAACTGGAAGATCTTCATGCCGGTGAGCATCGTGGGTGCCACGACAACCGCCGTCGTCGCCGGTGTGGTCCTCGTCGTGAAGTTCAAGGACGGAGCCTGGATCCCGGCCGTCATGATTCCACTCCTCGTGCTGTTCTTCTCGTCGATCGAACGCCACTACGCGCGAGTGAAGTCGATCGTGTCGGTCGATACGTCCTACCGACCGCAGCGGCGCACCCACTTCGTGGTGGTGCTCGTCGGAAGCATCAACAAGGGCACTTTGCACGCCATCGAATATGCGAAGAGCCTCCGCCCCGATCGACTGCTCGCCGTCACGGTCAGCACGAGTGAATCCGAATCGGAGGCCATCAAGAAGGCATGGTCCGATCACGATGTCCCTCTTCAACTCGAGATCCTCCGTTCGCCGTACCGCGAACTCACCAAGCCCGTGCTGAAGTACCTCGACGAACTCGATGCCGAATCCGAAGACGACATCATCACCGTGGTGATTCCTGAAAACGTCACGCCGAAACGCACCGCCTGGCTCCACAACCAGATGGCGTTCAAGCTGAAGGGACGGCTCTTGTATCGCCCGAACACCGTGGTGACCTCGGTCCCGATCGTGATCGACGACGAGGTTCGGCACGAGGAGGCCGTTCATGACTCGACAGTCGACCGCGGCCACTGATCGAGACGTCTGACACCACCGCTCCGGTCGTGCACCCGTTCCGTGGCGGTCGTAGCCTCGAAGCGTGACCTCAATCGCCATCACCGGAGCGAGCGGCCTCATTGGAACCGCTCTCGCTCACCGCCTCGCCACCGACGGACACCGTGTGCTCCGTTTCACTCGTCAGTCGTCATCTGGTGCCGACTCGATTGCCTGGAACCCGAAGGATGGATCCATCGAAGCCGACAAGTTGCGCGGCGTCGACGCCGTCGTCCACCTCGCCGGTGCCGGCATCGGTGACAAACGTTGGACCACCGACTACAAGCGCGAGATTCTCGAGAGCCGAACGAAGAGCACCTCTCTTCTCTCATCGGCACTGGCCGACCTCTCCGACGGCCCGAAGGTGCTTCTGTCGGGTTCGGCGATCGGCATCTACGGCGAGAGCGAATCGAGCACGTTCACCGAGGATTCTCCGGCCGGACAAGGTTTCCTCGCCGACGTGTGCGTGCAGTGGGAGGCCGAGACTGCCGCTGCTGAGAAAGCCGGGGTGCGCGTGGCACACCTGCGGACCGGCATCGTCCTGTCGCCCAAGGGTGGTGCGCTGAAAAAACTGCTTCCTCTCTTCAAGTTGGGCGCAGGTGGCCGGATGGGATCCGGGCGCCAGTGGCAGAGTTGGATCTCGATCGACGACGAAATCGCCGCCATCGGACACCTCCTTTCGTCGAACGTGACCGGTCCCGTCAATCTCACGGCGCCTCGACCCGTCACCCAAGCCGAGTTCACCAAGACTCTCGCCAAGGTGCTCAAGCGACCGAGTTTCGTTCCCGTGCCGTCGTTCGGACCCAAATTGCTTCTCGGGTCCGAGTTGGCCGATGCCCTGCTTTTCACCGGACAGAAGGTCATGCCCACTGTGCTCGAACGAGACGGTTTCACCTTCGCGCACGCCGACCTCGAGTCGGCACTTCGATCGCTTCTGTCGAAGTGATCGTCTGACGAAAGACGATCGGCATGACGCTTCCCGTTCGTTGCGACGTGCTCGTGGTCGGTGGTGGCCTCGCCGGCCTGGCTGCGGCGCGATCGTTGAACGACGCTGGTGTCGACGTACACGTGGTCGAAGCCTCCGACGCTGTCGGTGGACGAGTCCGCACCGACGAGGTGGACGGCTTCCTCCTCGATCGCGGATTTCAGGTGATTCTCACCGCCTATCCGGAACTGGCGCGCCAGTTCGATGTCGATGCACTCGACCTCTGCTCGTTCGATCCGGGTGCGCTCGTGTGGATCGACGGTCGTGGACGCGAAGTGTCCGATCCGTTCCGCAAACCCTCCTCGTTGGTGTCGACCGCTGTCGCTCCGGTGGGAACCGTCTTCGACAAGGCCCGCATCGCGCTGTTACGTCGGCGCGTGAAGAGCGGCCAAGCCGCCGATCTCCTTCGAGGCGCCGACCTGACCACGCGCACGGTGCTCGAGAAGGCCGGCTTCACACCCACGATGCTCGACCGTTTCTTCCGACCACTCGTCGGCGGCATCCAGCTCGACCCCGAACTCACGGCATCCCGTCGAATGTTCGACATCGTGTTCCGCATGCTCGCCGAGGGTGATGCGGCGGTTCCGGCCGGTGGCATGCAACGCCTTCCCGAGCAGCTCGCCTCACGTGTTCCCACGTCGCAGATTCATTTGTCGACCGAGGTGCGCCATGTGGCGCCGGGATACGTGACCCTCGCCGACGGATCCATTGTCGAGGCAACGGCGGTCGTGGTGGCAACCGAGGGTCCGGTCGCCCAACGCCTGGTCCCGATCTCCGATGTCGCGTCCCGTTCGGTGTCGTGCGTGTATTTCGACGCACCGGCGGCGCCCACGGCGTCGAAAGCGATCGTCCTCGACGGCGACGGACTCGGACCCGTGCTCAACGTCGCCGTGATGAGCAACATCAGTCCCTTCTATGCGCCTGCTGGCCGGCATCTCGTGGCCGCCGCACTCCCCGGAATCCTCGAGGGCGACCTGGAGGCAGCGGCTCGCACGCAACTCACGGCCATGTTCGGCCCGCAGGTCGATGAATGGCGACATCTTCGCACTTATCGCATTCCACACGGACAGCCCGATCAGTCGCCTCCGTTCTCGCCGAAGAAGTCGATCGGACTCGGTGACGGACTGTTCGTGTGCGGAGACCACCGCGACACAGCGTCGATCCAGGGGGCCTTGTTCTCCGGTCGCCGAACCGGTGAAGCGGTGCGCGCCTGGCTGGCCTCGTCCTGATCACTGATAGACAGACCTCATGACGACTTCCGATCCGAAAAAGGTGATCCAGGCCTCCCGACTGGTGAAGGCCACCCCGCAGCAGATCTTCGACCTGCTCGCCGATCCTCGCAAGCATTCGCTCATCGACGGTTCCGGATCGGTGCAGAATGCGCGAGTCAACGCTCCCGAGCGCCTGTCGCTCGGCGCCAAGTTCGGCATGGACATGAAGATCGGACTTCCCTACCGGATCACCAACGAGGTGGTCGAGTTCGACGAACCCAAGCAGATCGGCTGGCGCCACATGGGTGGGCACATCTGGCGTTACGTTCTCGAACCAGCCAATGGCGGCACGATGGTCACCGAGCAGTTCGACTGGACACACAGCAAGTCGCCAATCGTGCTGAAGCTCATGGGCGCCTTCGACAAGAACAAGAAAGCGATCGCCGCGACCCTCGAACGGCTCGCCGCTCACTACGAGAGCTGACATGACCGCCGGCGATCACGCCCGCTTCGACTCCGTCGCCGAGGTGATCAGAGCCCGTCGCACGTCGATGAAGGTCGATCCGTCGCGCGATGTCGACGATGCGATCCTCGGCGAGCTATTCGAACTGGCGTCGTGGGCGCCGTGCCACAAGCGCACGTGGCCCTGGGAGTTCTGCGTCGTGCGCGGCGACTCCCGCCTCGACCTCGGTCAGGTGGTGTCGGATGCGATGCAGCGCAACGGTGACGACGCCCAACGCGTCGACAAGGCGCGCACCAAGTATGCGCGAACTCCCGTGATCGTGGTGGTGGGCTCCGCTCCAGGTGACTCGCCCAATCGCACCGCCGAGAATCGCGACGCCACGGCGGCTGCGCTCCAGAACTTCATGCTCGGCGCCTCGGCGCTCGGAGTGGCCACCTACTGGGGAAGTTGTCCGAAAGGTGCGAACGACGACGTGGCTCGGTTCTGTGGCTTCACGGCCGGAGCTCACGTCATGTCGCTCACGTACGTGGGCTGGGCTTCCGAAGAGGTCGTCGGTCCCGAACGCCCGGCTCCGAACGTCACTCGACGCGACTGATCCACAGAGCCGGAACGTCGTCGCACCAAGCATCGAAGGTGAGGCCGATCGAGGGGTCGCCTTCCCACGGATATTTCGCCCGCATCACCGAGCCGACGCGCCGTCTCTCATCGGGATCGGTGACCTCCTGGGCACGACCGAGGAATTCTTGATCGTCGACGATGACACGAACGTTCTCGTCGTGCAATGCGTTGCGGAACCAGTCGGCTCCTGGTCCGTTGCCCGACAGCAAACAAATTCGACCGTCGATGACTCCGAACCAGATCTCGACTCGGTGATCACGGCCGCTCCGTCGGCCACGGGTGACGACGTCGATGCACTCGCGAGCCGGATCGATCGGGAATGAGGACACGTCAGCGAGCCGCGACGAGCGTGATTTCCAGGCGCCACTCCGGGCGGGCCAAGGCTGGGACAGTGACGAGAGTGCTCGCCACTCGATGGCCGCCAAGTGCGCGGTCTCTGGCCGCCATCACAGCAGCCAGATCCTCGCCGTGAACCACGTACGTGGTCACCGACACCACGTCGGTCGATGACATGTCGGCCTCAGCGAGAATCGCCGACAAATTCGCCCACACGACATCGGCTTGAGCGGATACACCGTCAGGCACCGATCCGTCTGGGGCGATCGGAACCACTCCCGACGTGTGCAGGAGTCGCTGCGGAGCCTCGGTGAGGATTGCGTGGGCGTAGTTGGCGGCGGTCGGGGCGATCGAACTCGGAACGATCTCAGTCATGCGACAGTTCTAGTCCCTCGCCGATTCCCGTCCGGACCGCGCACTTCGGGTCGCCTGAGACGCGAGAACGATCTAGCCTCGAGCCATGACCACCACCGAGAACAGTGCCGATCTGCTCGCTCAAGCTGCCGTCGGCAACGCCGATCTGCTGAAGATCCCCACCTTCGACACTGTCGACGAGGAGCGCACATATCGCAAACAGCGTCTGGCCGGGGCCTTGCGCATCTTTGGTCGACTCGGTTTCGGCGAGGGTGTGGCCGGGCACATCACGGTGCGCGACCCCGAACTCACCGATCACTTCTGGGTGAATCCCTTCGGGCTCTCGTTCCGACATATGCGCGTGAGCGATCTTCTTCTCGTCAACCACCAAGGCGACATCGTGCACGGCGACATGCCGGTCAACCGAGCTGCTTTCGTGATTCACTCGGCGATTCATGCGGCGCGACCCGACGTGGTGGCAGCCGCCCACGCGCATTCGGTGCACGGCAAGGCATTCAGTTCACTCGGCATTCCCCTCGACCCGATCACCCAGGACGCGTGCATCTTCTACGAAGATCACCGCGTGATCTCCGAACAGGGTGGTGCCGTGGTGTTCGACGTCGAGGCCGGCAAGGAACTGGCCGCCATGTTCCCCACGGGTAAGGCCGCCATCCATCAGAACCACGGACTTTTCACCGTCGGCCAAAGTGTCGAGGAGGCCGCCTTCTGGTTCCTGTCGATGGACCGTTCGTGTCAGGCCCAGCTGCTCGCCATGGCGGCCGGAACGCCGAAGCACATTCCCCATGAGTACGCGGCCTACACGCGAGATCAGACCGGTCATGCCCTCGCCGGCTGGTTCCAGTTCCAGCCATTGTGGCAGGAGATCTGCCGCACCGATCCGGAACTTTTCGACTGAGCCGATACCCCTGAACTCGTTCTCGCGGTTCTTGCGCACCGGGTCACCCGAGGCGCTGTTCGTCCTCGGTGCCACGTCGCAGTACATCGGCGCAACCATCGCCGTCGGATTGTTCGACGAGATCGATCCGGCATCAGTTGCCTGGCTGCGCATCATCGGCGCCGCCATCGCCCTCGTTCTGGTGTCGGGGAGGCACCTCTTCACACCATTCACCCGTGACGATCTGATCGCCATGTCGGTGTTCGGCGTGGCGACGGCACTGATGAACACGTTCTTCTACATGGCGATCGATCGCCTCCCACTCGGAAAGGGTGTGGCGATCGAATTCATCGGGCCGATTCTCGTGGCCGCGGCGCGCACGCGCACCACACGCAATGCTGTCGCCCTCGTCATGGCCACGATCGGTGTCGCAGTACTTTCGGGCGTCGAGATCAGCGGTGAGCCACTCGGTCTCGTGTTCATCTTCGCCGCCTCGGCGATGTGGGCCACCTACATCGTCGTGGGATCCCGCGTGGCCCGACAGAACCGTGGCGTGGCCGGACTCGGACTCGGTCTTTTCATCGGCGCCGTCGCCGTGTCGCCGATCGGTGCACCGGGCAGCGGTCCGGCCTGGTCGTCACTGCGCATTCTGCTGTTGTGCGTGCTGGTGGGCGTGCTGTCGAACGCCATCGGCTACGGCATCGATCAAGCGGTTCTGCGACGTATTCCTGTACGACGCTTCAGCATCATGCTGGCCCTGCTACCAGTCACCGCCGGTGTGGTCGGCTTCATCGCCCTCGATCAGACACCGACGTTGGTCGACCTGTTCGGCATCGCCTGCGTTCTCGTCGGCGTGATCGTCCAAGACCGAGACGAACTCCCCCGTGGTTCTGGTGAGGAATCTTCACCTCATAGGTAAAGATCGCGCGCCAAAACCCGCTTAGTGACTCATCCAGGGGGCGCACATGCCGTCGAGTTCGCGCACCTCGATGCGATCTCGGTTCGCCCAGGTGACCGGGTTGGCCGGATCGGGCTGCAGCTTGAACACACGGAACGACATCTCCGTCGTGTCGACCGCCAGAATACGACCGATCAGCGGATCGCCGAGATCGAGCAGGATCTTGATCGTCTCGAGCGCCTGGATCGAACCGATGATGCCCGGCAACACGCCGAGCACTCCAGCCTCGGCGCACGACGGCGCGAGTTCGGCCGGCGGCGGTTCGGGCACCATGTCGCGGTACGTGGGCCCGACCTTCGGGTGGAACACCGACACCATTCCTTCGAATCGAAAGATCGATCCGTGCACGACCGGAATGCCGAGCTTCACGCTCGCATCGTTCAACAAGTAGCGCGACGGGAAGTTGTCGGCACCGTCGACGATCACGTCGTAACCCGAAATGATGTCGATGATGTTCTCGGCCGACAGCCGCGTGTCGTAGACCACCACGTTGACATCGGGGTTGAGCAGCGTGAGCGTCTTCTTGGCCGAGTCGACCTTGCGATCGCCCACCCGATCGATGTTGTGCAGGATCTGGCGCTGCAGATTGCTGGCGTCGACTTCGTCCATGTCGACGATTCCGAGCGTTCCGACACCGGCCGCGGCGAGGTACAGCGCAGCTGGTGAACCGAGGCCACCGGCACCGAGCAACAGCACCTTGCTGCCGAGCAGTTTGGCCTGACCTTCCACACCGACTTCGGGCAACAACAGGTGACGCTTGTAGCGATTGGTCTGTTCGGGAGTGAGCGCAGCCGGCGTGGTCCAGGGACGTCCTTCGTCTTTCCACTTGCCGTACCCACCGGCCATCGACAGCACGTTTGCGTAACCGAGTTCGCCAAGAGTGCGAGCGGCGAACGCACTACGCACACCACCGGCGCAATAGACGACGACCGCAGTGTTCTTGTCGGTGATGCGACCCTCCACCTGTGCCTCGAGGTGACCGCGAGGAATGTGCAGCGCACCGGGCAACGCACCTTCGGCGTATTCGTCAGGTTCGCGGACGTCGAGCACCACGACGTCGCCACCCGAGATCTTCTCGGCTGCTCCGGCAGTGTCGATTTCGGTGATGACGGCCTTGGCCGCCGCCAGCAGATCTTTGAACGTCGCCATGGCCAAAACCCTACTGGTTCAGTCGGGAATTCCCACGCTCGCCGTCACTCGGGAATGAGGCGAGGCAACCAGTCCCCGATCGACCCAACCACCAAGGCATCGGCATAGCGGTCCATCGACGTGGGTTCACCGTTCAGGATCACCACGTCGGCCCCGGCATGACGGGCCCGTGGCACCACGTTGTTGGCCGGTCCGACAGCCAACGTGGTGCCGACGGCGAGCAGGAGATCGCAGTCCTCGGCCGCGTCCATGGCCGCTTGGATCACGTGGGGCACGAGCGACTCACCGAACAGGATCGTCGCGCTCTTCAAGATCCCGCCGCAGACGAGACACGGCGGATCAAGCTCCCCGTCTTGTACGCGCTGCACGGCCTCGCTCATCGGACGACGATCGCTGCACGTCCAGCACACCGTGTCGCGCCACGAACCGTGCACTTCGATCACCTTGTCGGGTGAGTGACCCACGTCGAGATGCAGGCCGTCGACGTTCTGCGTGACGAGAGCCCGCAGGCGACTCTGCTCCTCCAGACGGAACAGCGTGCGATGGCCGAGATTCGGCTCGGGACGACGTCGACCCAAGTTGGCCACTCTCCCCTCCCACGCCAGCCGACGCACGTCGGGGTCGCCGATGTAATGGTCGATCGTCGCGGTCTTCTCGGCGGCCGGATTCTTCGTCCACAGTCCGTTCGGTCCGCGGAAGTCGGGAATCCCGGAATCGGTCGACACTCCTGCGCCGGTGATGACGGTGACTCGTCGCGCTCTCCCGACCATGTCGAGCACACGTTCCACGGCCGGATCGTCGTGATCGGTGATCGTGATCTCGGGCTCGCGCACGACGACATTGTGTCGCAGCTTTCCTCCCTCGTCACAAGTGGTCGGCCACATTCACGACATCACACAGCCACGACATCTCGTGACCGACGATCGGAGGATCATGACCACACCCCGCACCCGACACCTCTTCGACTCCGACTCGGGCTCGTTCGCCATCGGACCGTGGATCGATCCGACTCTCGAGCAATACGGATACCCGGTGGCTGGCGACTACGTCGAAACCTTCTGGCTCAGCACTCTCGGGCCCACCTCGACATGGCTGTTGCGTCGACTCGTGGGTGTTCTCGAGGCAGCCGATGCCGCCTCCGATCTGGACGCGTCGATTCGGATCGACGTGTGCGAAATCGCCGGTGCGATCGGGGTCGGCTCACCAGTAGATCGCCTCACACCGCTTGCCAAGGCGCTTGACCGCCTCGTGATGTTCGGAGTGGCGCAGGTACGCGGCGAACGCCTCGTCGTCCGCCGTTTCCTTCCACCCTTGGCCGCCAAGCAAATCAACCGCTTGCCAACTCATCTTCATCGTTGCCACTCAGCTTGGACAGCGGGCGAGCGAACAATTGAACTACCGGTGGTGACGTCTCTCAGCCGCGCCCGGTCGGTCGCTTGAATTTCATCGCCAATTCGATGAGCAAACGCGTTCCGTAGCCCGTTGCGCCTCGGCTCAACCAACCGTCGTCACCGTCGACGTTCATCGGTCCAGCGATGTCGAGATGGGCCCACGGGACGTCACCGGTGAACTCGTTGAGGAAGAGGGCGGCTGTGATGGCCCCTCCGTACGGTCCGCCGACGTTCTTCATGTCGGCCACGTTGGAGTCGAGGAACTTGCGATACGAACGCTCGAGGGGCAACTGCCACACGCGCTCGTCGGTGGTGTCGGCGGCCCCGATCACCTGGTCGATGATGAAGCTCTGGTTGGATCCGAGAACGCCCGCCATCTTCGGCCCGAGCGCAGCCATACAGGCTCCGGTGAGGGTGGCAATGTCGACGATGGCATGCGG
>RFSV01000054.1 GCA_009923785.1 Acidimicrobiia bacterium
TTCGGTGCGACGCGCTACGACACCGCCGTCGAAGTGTCCAAGCGCATCGACACGATCGCCTATCTGGCCGCCCAACCAACCGCCATCATCGTGCGAGGAGACAGCTTCGCCGATGCCGTGATCGCTGGTCCGGCCGCTTTCGGAATCACTGGTGGAATCGGATCGCATCCGGTGTTCCTGGTGAACCGCGACACGATTCCTGCGGGAGTGGTCGAGCAACTGCGCGCTCGTCAGATCACCAACGTTCTCGTCGTGGGCGGTACCTCGGTGGTATCGGAAGCCGTGCGGCTCGGCATCCAGTCGCTTGGGATCAACACCACTCGCGTGGCCGGACCCGATCGTTATGCGACGGCCGCCGCGCTCGGACAACTTCTCATCACACCGATTCAACTCGGCGGATTCGGTTGGAATGCCGGTGACGTGGCCCTGGTCGACATCTCCGATCCGTCGCTCGGTTTCGACGCCATCTCGGCCGTGGGCACTCTCGGCCCGACTCGCCGCATTCTTCTCGGCGTGACGTCACTTCGGCTACCAGCCTCCACGGCCGCCTACCTCGCCACGCTCACCGGACTCACCTCACGACTCACTGTGATCGGCAGTTCCACCGCAGTTCCCGCGTCGGTGATCACCGAGGCGACCCGCGCCCTCGCCTCGTGACGATCGCCGGCTTCGTCAGGAGGCCGGGCGATGCAAGAGCACCGAGGCCAGAGTGATCCGAAGTGTTCCGTCCGACACGTCACCGGTTCCGTCGGCCACGAGCGAATAGTCGTCGTACTCGTCGAGTGGTGCCGCTACCGGTGGCCATAAGAGGGTGACTCGATTGTCGACAGCCATCCGGTCCTTCACCGACCGACTGGCCGTCGCAACGCTGACCACTGCTCCGTCGACTGCATAGCGATGGGCAACCGCGTGAACGCCTTCGTCCCGCACCGTCAACACGTAGACGAAGTCACGTCCAAGTAGACGCTCGTCGACCCGAGACGGATCGACACGAACACTCACCGGTGCACACCCCACGTATCGAGATGCACCAATTGGTCGGAGTCGAGTCGATGCGCTGGCTTGAAGTCGTCCCCGGTGTAGTACGCCACCGGCAAAAGAGCCGTTTGGGTCCAATCGTCGGGAATGCCGAGCAACGACGCCACTTCTTTCTCATGGAACAGGTGAATCGTGGTCCACGCAGTTCCGAGTCCGCGAGCACGCAACGCCAACATGAAACTCCAAGCTGCCGGGAGGATCGATCCGTAGGTGCTCGCCTGCGCCACCACCATCGGCACCGACTCCACACGTCCCTGGACGCAGGGGATTACGTGTACCGGCACACGATCGAGGACCTCACCGAGATACGTCGCCGATTCCATCACTTTTGGCATCACGTGTTCACGTGGATCACCCGGAGGAAGCGGCGGCGGGTAGCCCGATCCCGACATGACCTCGGCACCGCGTCGATACGCATCGGCGATGGCGGCCCGCTTGCCGGGATCGGTCACTACGACGAAGGACCAATTCTGGGCATTCGTGCCCGTCGGCGCCTGGAAGGCGATGTCGATGCACTCACGCACCACCTCGAGTTCGACCGGGCGGTCGAGGTCGAGTCGCTTACGCACCGATCGAGTGGTGGTCAGCAATTTGTCGGCCGATGCTCGATCGATTCCCGGTACCTGTCGTCCCGCCACGGGATCTCCCCTCGTTCGTCTGGCCTGCAGTCTTCCACGACACGATCCGTCCCGAGCCAATTCCCGACTTGTCTGATCGGGTTTTGTGGGATATGGTCGCAGGCGTCGATCACATCATTCGAAAGGACTCGCCATGGCACTTCGTCTTGGAGACACCGCCCCTGACTTCACCGCTGACACCACCCAAGGAAAGATCTCTTTCCATGAGTGGCTCGGCGATTCCTGGGGGGTTCTCTTCAGCCACCCCAAGGACTTCACTCCGGTGTGCACGACCGAACTCGGCTACGTAGCCCGTATCAAACCCGAATTCGACAAGCGCAACGTGAAGGTGATCGGCCTCTCGGTCGACCCGGTCGACAGTCACGTGGCGTGGGAGGGTGATATCGCCGAGACCCAAGGCACGCCGGTGAACTTCCCGATGATCGGCGACCCGGATCGCGCAGTCAGCGATCTGTACGACATGATCCACCCGAACGCCAACGACACACTCACGGTGCGCAGCGTGTTCGTGATCGGCCCCGACAAGAAGATCAAGTTGACGATCACCTACCCGGCCTCGACCGGACGCAATTTCGACGAGGTGTTACGCGTCATCGACTCGCTTCAACTGACCGCCAAACACAAGGTCGCCACACCGGCCAATTGGACGAATGGTGGCGATGTCATCATTGGCGCCGCAGTCACCGATGATGAAGCGAAAGAGCTGTTCCCCCAGGGCTGGAAGACGGTCAAGCCATATTTGAGAGTGCTCCCGCAACCGAAGTGACAGATGGTGTGCACCTCCCGCCGTGGCAACGACGGGAGGTGCGGGCAGACTGAGAACATGTCTCAGGTCGCCTCCCCCACCGTTGCTGCGGCAGCTGTCGACGCTTACAAGATCTACGGCTCGAAAGACAGTGAAGTTCGAGCCCTCGACGGTGTCACGATCACGTTCGACGCCGGCCGGTTCACCGCCATCATGGGTCCCTCGGGTTCGGGCAAGAGCACACTCATGCACTGCCTCGCCGGACTCGACGATCTCACCTCGGGTTCGGTGAGCATCGGCGACGACGACCTGGCGTCACTGAGCGACCGTCAACTCACGGCATTGCGTCGCGAGAAGGTCGGCTTCATCTTCCAGTCCTACAACCTCATCCCCACGCTCACCGCGCTCGAAAACATCACTCTTCCCCTCGATCTCGGAAAGTCGAATCGCGATCAGGCCTGGATCGACACCGTCATCGACGCCGTAAACCTTCGTGACCGCCTCGATCACCGACCGAGCGAACTGTCGGGCGGTCAGCAGCAGCGAGTCGCCGTGGCTCGCGCTCTGGCCAGCAAGCCCCACATCATCTTCGCCGACGAGCCCACCGGCAACCTCGACAGCCGAACTGGCGCCGAGATCCTCACCTTCATGAAGAGGGCGGTGGCCGAACTCGGCCAGACGATCGTCATGGTCACCCACGATCCGGTCGCAGCCGCCTACGCCGATCGAGTCGTGTTCCTCGGCGACGGCAAAGTGGTCGACGAGATGACCGAACCGACGGCCGATCGAGTTCTCGATCGCATGAAGCAATTCGGATCCTGACCGTTCCCATGGCTCGACCCGTCGTACGCCTCACACTTCGTGGTGTTCTCGCCCGGAAGTTCCGCATCCTCCTCACGACTCTTGCCGTCGTGAGCGGTGTGGCCTTCGTATCGGGCGCGTTCATCCTCACCGACAGTGTGAAGAAGTCGATCAACGACCTCTTCGACGTGCTGAGCGAAGGCATCGATCTCGAAGTACGCAGTGTGGTGGCATTCGGTGACCCAGCGCGTGCCGATCGCGACCCGATCCCGAATGAACTCGTCGACACGATCGTGGTCGTCGACGGAGTGCGACAGGCCGAAGGCAATCTGCTGCGCACCGCCAAGGTCATCAAGTCGGACGGCGAACCACTCGCCACGTCGGGACCGTCGTTCGGTATCGCCTGGGTCGGACCCGACGGCCTCGACGGACGGACTCTGATCGAAGGTCGCGCCGCTGTCACCGATGGTGAAGTCGCCCTCGACAAGTCGTCGGCCCGCCGAGCCGGATACGAGATCGGCGACGTCGTCACTATCGTCGGCCCACGGGGCAAGGGCGAGTTCACCTTGGTCGGCCTCACGGGTACCGGCGACACCGACGGAGGCGGCGGTGCTTCCATTGCCGCCTTCGACCCGGTGACCGCCGACTCGTTCCTCGGTGCCAATGGACTGGTCGACTCGATCTACATCGCCCTCGACGACAGCGTGTCGCTTTCGCTCGTCCAAGACGAGCTCAAGGCCATCTTGCCGAGCAACGTCGAAGTCATCACCGGCGAGCAGTCGGCGCGCGAAACCGCCGGCGCGATCAACGACATCATCGGCATCTTCGGCAACGTGCTGCTCGGTTTCGCCGCCGTCTCGCTGTTCGTGAGCGCGTTCCTCATTTTCAACACCTTCGCCATCATCGTGAGCCAACGACTCCGAGAGCTCGCTCTCCTGCGGGCGGTCGGCGCGAGCGTCCGTCAGATCCGGTCGATGATCATCGGTGAATCGCTCATCGTGTCGGTCCTGGCCACCGTTCTCGGCATCTTCGGCGGCATGGGTGTGGCGGTCGGAATAGTGGCCCTCTTCAACGCGACCGGCGCCGCCTTTCCCTCGGCCTCGCTCATCGTGTCGCTCCGCACGATCATCGTGTCGGTACTCGTTGGTGTGGGCGTCACCGTGACCGCCGCGCTCATTCCCGCTCTGCGCGCCGGCCGCATTCCGCCCGTCGCCGCCATGCGCCCCGAACTCGGCTTCTCGGCTCTGCAAAAGAGTCGACGTCTCGTCGTCGGCACCGTGGTGTTCCTGCTCGGCCTGTCCGCATTCACGTGGGGAGTCCTCGGCCAGCCGGGAGGTGCCGCCGGAACGTTGTCCACGTCAGGCCTCGGCGCCGTTCTGCTCTTCCTCGGCGTGGCCAGCCTGTCCACCACCGTGGCCGCGCCGGCCAGTCGCCTCATCAGCCGACTGCTCCCGCTCCCCGTCTGGCCGATGACTCGTTCGATCGCCGGACGACTCGGCAGTCGTAACGCGCAACGAACGCCGCGCCGCACGGCGTCCACGGCCTCGGCGCTCATGATCGGCCTCGCCCTCGTGAGCACGGTGGCCGTCATCGCCTCGTCGATTCGCGAAACCTTCCGCGAGCAGATCAGCCGTTCAGTCAGCGCCGACTTCTTCGTCACCAACGGTCCGTCCAACTTTCAAGGGCTCCCGGTCGCTTTCGCCGAACGTCTGGCCGATCTCCCCGAACTGTCGGCGGTCAGTCCGTTCCGGGGTGCCGATGCTCTCGTGAACGGCGATCCGAAAGAGATCGGGGCAGTTCGTGGCAGTGCTTTCGGCGAACTGATCGACCTCGACGTGCTGTCGGGTTCAGTCGACTCCCTCGACGAGGGCAAGATCGTTCTCCATCGCGATCCGGCCAGTGACTACGGCGTCGACGTCGGCGACGAACTCACCATCACGTGGCAGAACGGCACCGAGTCGGTAGTCGAAGTCGGTGGCGTGTACGGCGACTCGACAGCCGCCGGCAACTGGCTCGTCGGCATCGATCTGCTCGACTCGGTATCGACCGCCGAACCGGTCGACTTCTTCATCGGCGCCAAGATCGCCGACGGTGTGGAAATCCCAGTCGCCCGTGCCGCTGTGGAGGCGGTGGCCGAGGACTTCCCGAGTGCCGAGGTCCAGGATCAAGCGGAGTTCCAGAAGAGTCAGGAAGACCAGATCGATCAGTTGCTCACGATCATCTACGGGCTGCTCGCCATCTCGATCGCCATCGCCGTCCTCGGCATCGCCAACACCATGGCGCTCAGCGTCTTCGAACGCACGCGCGAGTTCGGACTGCTGCGTGCGGTCGGAATGAGCAAGCGGACGCTGAAGCGATCGATCCGCTGGGAAGCGATCATTGTCGCCGTCTTCGGTGCGTCACTCGGAGTGGTGGTCGGAATTCCACTTGGCTTGGCCGTCGCCTCGGTCCTCCCCGACACCATCGTGTCGACGGTGGTGGTTCCCTTCGGCACCATCGTCAACATCTTGATCGCCGCCATCGTGGTGGGCATCGTGGCCGCCGTCGGCCCAGCCCGACGGGCCGCCAAACTCGACGTGCTGGAATCGATTTCAGTCCAGTAGAGCCGCTCTCCGCTCAGCCGAAGTCGCGGAGGTCGTCGAAGATCTGAACCCGCCGTCGGGCCGAACGTGCTTCGTCGAGGTAGCGCAGATCGGTCGATCGTTCGTCGTGCAACGGCCGGGTCGAGCGGTTCTCGAGCGTCCGCTGACATCCCGGACACCAATAGACCAGTCGGCCATCGTCACCTTCGTCGCACCCGATCGTGCCATGGCACCGACGGCAGATCTGTCCGAGCCGTCCGTACACCTCGAGGCGATCGGGAGCATCGGACGAGAAGCGACGGGCGAGCTCGAGTAGATCTCGCCAGTCTTCGTCGTCGAGTTCAGCATTGGCGGTGAAGGGATCGAGCGACATGGCCCACAGCGCTTCCGATCGCACCACGTTGCCGAGTCCGGTGACGACGTGATGGTCACCAAGAACATCGACGACACGAGAGTGTCCGGGAACTTCGGAGGCGATGCGGTCGATCACCTCGTCGAGATCGGGGCGAACAACGCGCAGATCGGGACCGGCGCCACCGCGTAACGGATGGCGACCAAGATCCGGAGTGCGATACGTCTCGACGCTCGCGGCGCCGAAGCAGACTGCCACTCGCCCACCGGCTTCGACGATGACGCGAGCCATCGACATGGGTTTCGTCCACTGTTCTTCGTTGCGATAGAGATGCCATTCACCGCTCCATCGCAGCGACGAATCGAGAACGATTCCGTCGTCGAACTCGACGACGAGGCGTCGACGTTGGAATTCAACCGACTCGATCACGCTGGTCTCGACCGGGTGTGGACCGATGGACAAGGGCGCATCGAAACGCACAAGGGGTCGTCCGCACATGGCAGTCCGCATGGCTGATCCCACGCGTTCGATGCCCCTCGTAGCGAACACGTCACTAAGAATAAAGGAGTCGACGCGATTCGTGGTGGACACTCGATCGCTACCCTGACCATGTGAACGAAAGTCGCGACGAAGACGACGACCTCGAACCGGTGGAGCCCCTCACTGTGACAAGTGACGACGCGCAGATGATGGCGACTGCCCGTCGGCGTTACGGCGCGGTCGGCGCGATGGTGGCCGGCGGCATGCTCGGTCTCGATCGCCTACTCGGCCGCAAACCGAAGGAGGAGTCGCCGGTGGTCTGGGAGGCATCCGGGGAGCCCGAGGACATCGACCGCGGAATGACGATCGATATCGACGAGGACACTTCGGTGGTGAGCCACCCCCATCGCGCCCGTCACCGCACGATTCGTCGGCGCCGTATCAACGAATCAGGAACCGACTTCTAAGGCAGTTCGCCCACATGACCAAGGGCCAGTCGCAGCAGACGGTCCTGCCCACCGGTCATCTCGGAGGCGATACGGGGGCTGGCCGCCTCCGCAGGGGTGAACCAGGCCAGGTCGAGTGCCTCTTGGGTGGGTGTGCACTCCCCGTCGACAGGAACCACGTAAGCCAGGCTCACCGCGTGATGCCGGGGATCGGTGAAACCACTGACGTCGGGGTCGGGAAAGTACTCGGCGATCGTGAAAGGAGCCGGGTGCGGGGGCACCCGCGGGAAAGCGAGCGGACCGAGGTCCTTCTCGAGATGGCGGATCAACGCGTCTCGCACCCGCTCACCGTAGAGAACGCGACCGCTCACGAGCATGCGGCTGATCGATCCGTCGGCCGCCACACGAAGGAGGAGTCCCACCTGGGTCACACGACCCTGCGGATCCACTCGAACCGGTACCGCGTCGACGTACACCATGGGCACGTTCGCCCGGGCCTGGGCGAGCAACTCGGGGCTGAGCCACGAGGTCCGGGTGTCGACGTGATCGGTCACAGTCGGACAGTCTCCCAAATTTCAGCGGCCGATGCGGCCAAAAGCGCTTCGGGCCTCGACGACTCGGGCCCGCGTCGGGCAGGTGTCGGCATGATCGTTCACGAGGCCCATCGACTGCATGAACGCGTACATGGTGGTGGGGCCGACGAACGACCAGCCCCTCCGCTTCAGATCCTTCGACAGAGCCACCGACTCGGGGCTGGTGGTCAGGAGTCTGATCTCGTCCCACGGGAGCGCATGGTTCCTCGGCTGCGGCTCGAACCGCCAGAGGTAGTCGGCCACTGATCCGAATTCGTCGATCAGGTCGGCCACACGGCCAGCGTTGCGGATGGTCGACTCGATCTTGCCCCGATGCCGCACGATACGAGCGTCGCCGAGAAGGCGTTCGACGTCGCGCTCACCCATCGCTGCCACGCGGGCGGGTTCGAAATCGAAGAAGACCTCGCGAAAGGCGTTGCGCTTGTTGAGGATCGTCGACCACGACAGACCGCTCTGGAAACCCTCGAGGCAGATCTTCTCGAAGAGGGTCCGATCGTCGCCGACCGGGAAGCCCCATTCGGTGTCGTGATAACGGATCATCGTCTCGGATCCGCCGGCCCACGGGCAACGGCCGTCGTCGGAAGTCGTCATGCGGGCAGAGGTACTTCTCCCGCAACTGTCGTGCGGGTGAGCTCACGCCGAAAGCCGGCGTAGTCGTTGAGCGCGAGGTGCTGGGTCGAGCGGTTGTCCCATACCACCACGTCACCTGACAACCATCGATGGCGATAGGTGAAGACGGCGTCGGTCGTGTGCGCGTGCAGAAAATTCAACAGCTCCACCGCCTCGGATCGGTCCAACCCGTCGAGATCGCGGACGTAGGCCCGATTGAAGAAGAGCACCGTCTCACCGGTCTCCCCGTGTCGTCGTACCAGAGGATGGCGTCGCTCGTCGTTCGCCGAGTCGTCACACTCGATCATCATGCCGCGCATTCCGGAGTGAACCGGCTGCATCCGACGCGAGTAGGCGTCGCGGGCCGTGTGAACGGCTTGCAGTGCACGAAGGCTCTCCTGAGTGGCGTGGTCGAGAGCACGCCACGCCGCCGACATGGACGCGAACATCGTGTCACCGCCGTACGGGGGGACGTCGACAGCGGCCAGGATCGTGAACGAAGGCGGATGCTCGAGGAACGAAAAGTCGGAGTGCCACGCCCCACCGAAGTTGAAGGCCGCACCCTCGTCGGCCTCCTTCACGACGCGGATGACATCGGGGTGATCGTCCATCGTGCGCACGAAAGGTGTTTCGGCCGACTCGCCGAGACGCCGTGAGAACTCGGACTGCTCCGCTGGTGAGAGGTGCTGACTGCGAAACACCACCACCTCGAATCGGCACATGGCCTCTCGCACATCGGCCAGTTCGCTCTCGGTCAGCCGAGCAAGCCGCACCCCGAGGACCTCGGCGCCGAACACTCCGGTGACGGGGCGAATCTCCACTCACGAGACGCTAGCCACTTCGACCCCGTCACTCGACAGGGGTACTCTGGACCACGTGACCGACCTGACGATGCCTCGTTTCGGAGAACTTCTCGGCCCCTACATCGCACGTGTGGCGCCCGAGACCATGCCACGTTTTCTCGCTCTCCTCGAGCGCGGTGCCGCCGATCGCTATCGAGGTTGGGCCGAACAGCTTCCCGAGCATCGAGCCGGACTGATGCAGTGCGCAGCCAGTGAAGACGAAATCGCCGATCGGATCGACGGTGCCTTCGCCCTCGACGATTCGCTTCGCGAACAACTCATTGCTCCACTGCCCGAAGCACTCCAGACGTACTACGAGGTGTTCGCCCCTTTACCCATCTGGGATCAGCTGCGCATCCAGGCCAATGCCGAGCGCCAAGGTGCAGCCGCGTGGCGAGGAATTGCATCCCGGCATCCCGATCCGGCAGTGATCGACGTCCTCGAGACGTGTTCACGACTCGAGGAGTCGTCGGCCGATTTTCTCGACGATCTGATCGCCTCCCACGCGACCTGATTCACCTGTAACGTCGGCGCTCGTGTCCACGAGCCGCCTCATCCGAACCCTTCAGGCGGCGACCTTCGTCCTGGCCGCGTCGTACGGTGTCATGTTCACGATGCTCGACGACTATCGCGACGAATATGGCATCTCCGAAACCTCACTCGGATTCGTGGTGGGAGTGGGATTCTTCGCCTCGTTCGCTGCGCAGCTGACTCTGGCTCCCCTCGCCGATCGGGGCCATGCCCGACGACTTCTCGTGATCGGCTTCTCGTCGCTCGTCACCGGCTGCCTCCTCATGGGATTCGGTACCACGGCGCTCGTCATCACCTTGGGACGACTCCTCATGGGAATCGGAGCCGGCATGTCACTACCCGCTCTGCGTCGGATCATCATCGTGAGCGATCCCGGCAACATGGGTCTCAACATGGGTCGACTCGTGAGCGTCGACGTCGCCGGCTTCGCGAGTGGGCCGGTGCTCGCCGTCGCCACCGTCGATCCCATCGGAATCTCGGCCCCCTTCGTCGTGCTGGCGTTCACCACCCTCGTGATCGCCGCTCTCTTGTTCCTGAGTGACATTCCCGAAACCGCATCAGAGGATCGAGCAACGGAGCGTTTCGCCTTCGACCTTCTTCGCAACCGCGGCGTCGCCGGGGGAGTTCTCATCGGACTGTCGCTCTTTCTCATGATCGGTACCTTCGATTCGCTCTGGGCGATCATGATGGAGGACCTCGACGCGCCATCGTGGATGGCCAACATCGGAATCACGTTGTTCGCCCTGCCCATGATCTTCCTCGGCCCCTATGGCGGGAAGTTGGCCCAACGAGTGGGGCCGTATCACGTCGGCGCGATCGGCATGCTCGTCGGCGCAGTGTGCATGTCGTTCTATGGCCTCTTACCGAGCCCGTATCTCATGATGCTCGTCTTCTTGCTGCACGCCACGAACGACGGGTTCACGGTCACCAGTTCGAGTGTCGCCGTGGCCCAAGCGGCACCCACCGAACGTCAGGCCGGCGCCCAAGGACTCCTTGGTGGAATGCAGACCCTCTTCGGTGGACTCGCCGCCTCTGTGGCCGGCTGGAGTTACGACAGTTTCGGTCGAGGCCCAACCTTCGTCGCGACCTCACTTGCGATCGTCGTGTTGGTGGGCTCGGGCTACGGATTGGCCGGCTCGTACCGAACCCGGCGAGCAGACGACGATCCTGCCCCGGTCCTCTCCGCGTGACATCATCGTCGCGTGGGTTTTCGCGACGGTGACGGCTGGGTCTTCTGCCAGAGATGTCAGGCCCGTCACTGGGGTCTCTACGGCGCCGCTGGATTGTTGATGGTGCGGCGCGACCTCGGCATTCCACACGTCCTTCTTCAGCTGCGAGCAGCGTGGACCCACGGCGGAGGAACCTGGGCCATTCCCGGAGGTGCACTCGATTCGCACGAGGAACCGATCTCGGCTGCCGTCCGTGAAGCGTGGGAAGAGGTCGGGATCGACGTCGACGGCATCGAGGTGAAGGACGTCTTCCACGATGATCACCTCAACTGGGCGTACTACACCGTCGTCGCCCACGTAGGAGCCGACGTGATCGTCGCCGAGGGCAACTACGAATCCGAAGCCGTGGAGTGGGTCGCCCTCGACGATGTCGAGTCGTACCCACTGCATGCCGGACTGCGCAGCACATGGCCGGCCGTGAAGGAGATGGTGGCGGCTACTCTCCGGTGAATGAAGACCACAGCAGCCGTACTTCGCGCCGGTAACGGCCCGTTCACCGTCGAAGAACTCGAACTGGGGAATCCAGGACCGAACGAGGTCGTGGTGAAGGTCGTGGCGGCCGGGATGTGCCACACCGACCTTCTCTCCCGTGAACTTCCACCCGAATTCTTCGGCGGACCGCAGGTGTACGGACACGAAGGGGCCGGAGTCGTCGAGGCCATCGGCGCGAACGTCACTGCGGTGAAACCCGGCGACAAGGTCGTGTTGTCGTTCAACTCGTGCGGTGCGTGCCCCTCGTGTCTCAAGCGTCGTTTTCCGTACTGCTTCGACTTCCAACTGCACAACATGATCGGCGGACGACCCGACGGCACGTCGGCCTTCACCGACTCCTCGGGTGCTCGCGTGGGTTCGCACTACTTCGG
>RFSV01000055.1 GCA_009923785.1 Acidimicrobiia bacterium
CTCAACACGATCCGGGCCAACCCTGCGGGAGGAGCTGGCGCGGCCACCGGCGTCGGGCGATTCAGCGACATGTTGTCCTATCCGAAGCCGATCATCGCCGCCATCAACGGCGCAGTCGCCGGTGTGGGGCTCGTGATGGCGCTCTTCTGCGATCTTCGCTTCGCTGCTTCAGGGGTGAAGTTCACCACCGCCTTTTCACGGCGAGGTCTGATCGCCGAGTACGGCTCGTCGTGGATGCTTCCGCGACTGATCGGCAACGCGCGTGCACTCGACCTCTTGTTGTCGGGGCGAGTTTTCGCCTCCGAGGAAGCCGAGCGACTCGGAGTGGTGAACGGAGTCGTGGACGGCGAGCAGTTGATGCCGCACGTTCTCGCGTATGCGCAAGATCTCGCCGACAACTGTTGTCCGACCAGTTGGGCAGTGATGAAGAAGCAGGTGTACGGCGATTGGGAAAACGATGCCGACACGGCCACCGGAACGGCGATCCGTCTGATGAACGAATCGCTCATGAGGGACGACTTCCAAGAAGGAGTGCAGTCCTATCTCGACAAGCGGGCCCCGCGATTCCAGCCGGTTCGCGACTGACACCGAACCGATCAGAGTGTGCGGAGACGTTCGGCCAGTTCTTCGGGTACCACCGGGTTGAAGTACTCGCCGGCCGCGACCTCGGCGGCGGCGATGTAACGCGGGAGATCCCGAGCGCGCCACGGTGACACGAATTCGACGGTCATCACGGAGGCGGAAGCGCTGTCGTCGTACGGTTGCTGTTCGACCCACATCATGTAGGGCAATGGTGTCTCGAAGAGCGCGTCGAGTCGTCGGCACGTGTCGGTCAACACGCGCGCGAGTGACTGTCGTTCGGCATTCGTGAGATCGGATAGCCGTCCTCGTGGCTCACGTGGTGCGATGGTGACCGAAGTCGGGAACACCGGCGCGAAGGGGACGAACGACACCCACGTTTCGTCGACGTGAATCGTCCGATCGTCGGTGACCGCAGGAGAGACGCTGCCACGACGAGCCAAGCGCTCGGGCACGTGGTCATAGGCGTAGATCTGGCCGTGAGGATGCGAGATCGTTGCTCCCACCGACGCTCCTCGGTTCTCGAACACCAGCACGTAGTGCACGTCGGGCCGCGACCCGAGCGCATCGGATCGCTCGGCCCACACATCGACGAGACGCGTCACATGTGACGGGTCGAGCGATGCAAGTGACGCATCGTGATCGGGGGAGTAGAGCACCACCTCACATCGGTCGTCGGGTAAGGCCGGCCAACGATTCACGAACCAGTGAACGTCGTAGGGATCGGGCGCCTCGAGGCCACCGAGGCAGAACGGACAACGACTGGTGTCGACGTTGGTGGGCAGGTTGGGCCGGGTCTGACGGTGGCCGACCACGTGGACGACCGTGCCGTGTACGGGGTCGATGCGTCGATCGAGATGGTGACCCGGTTCGTTCGTCACCTTCCCAGTCTGCCAGCCGAAGTTCGTGAACTCCGGTTGACGCCGAGGTGTTGGTGGAGATAGGGAACACTCGTGGATTCGGCGTCGACCTTCGTGCACCTGGCCGGCGAATCGGTGAGTGTGGTGCTCGACGTGTCGGGAGGCGTCCCGGTGATCGAACACTGGGGAGGTCGTCTCGACTCGATCGATGACTGGACTTCGACTGCTCTCGCGATCCCGCACGGCGGCCTCGACGATGCCGTGTCGCTCTCGATCGTTCCGCACGAAGGATTCGTCGGACGCCCTGGGTTGGCCGGCCACCGTCGAGGAGGTCGCCACTGGTCACCTCGGTTCCGTCACGTCGATCATTCGCTCGATCGCTCCGACGGAGCGGTGACCATCGAGGTGCGAGGTCGCGACGACGTGGCCGAGCTCGAATTGGTCACGCAGGTGTCTCTCGTCGACGACGTCGTATCCGTCGCGGCTTCGCTCACCAACGTGGGTGACGGCCCGTACATGCTCGATGCCTTGTCGGTGACGGTGCCGGTCTCGGATCGTGCGAGTCGACTCGGCACGTACTCAGGCCGATGGGGTGCCGAGTTCCGATTCGAACAATTCGACTGGCCGATCGGCGCATGGAGTGTGGAGAACCGCACTGGGCGTACGTCGCACGAACATCCGCCATACGTCTGGGCCACGTCGAGCAATGCTGACGAATGGTCCGGCCACGTGTGGGGTCTCCATTTGGCGTGGAGCGGTAACCACACCGTGTTCGCCGAACGACTGGTCGACGGACGTCGCTACGTGCAGATGGGGGAGCTCTTCCATCCCGGCGAGATGTGCGTGTACCCCGGCGAGACGTATACGACCCCGACGGTGATCGGTGTGCATTCGCCGAGCGGCTTCTCGCCGGCGTCCCAGTGCTTCCATCGCGAGGCGCGACGTCGACGTCCGCCACTTCGGTCGGCACGCAAGGTTCACCTCAATACATGGGAGGCCGTGTACTTCGCTCACGACCTCGACCGCCTGAAAGAACTGGCCGACTCGGCCGCCGATCTCGGAGTGGAACGCTTCGTCCTCGATGACGGATGGTTCGGCGGGCGACGGCACGACGGCGCCGGTCTGGGCGACTGGGAGGTGTCGCACGACGTCTACCCCGATGGTCTGACGCCACTGATCGATCACGTACGTTCACTCGGAATGGATTTCGGGATCTGGGTCGAACCAGAAATGGTGAATCCCGACAGTGAATTGTTCAGGTCCCATCCCGAATGGGCGCTCACCACAGAGGGCTACGACGCTCCACTCGGTCGACGTCAACTGGTTCTCGACGTGGCTCGCGTCGACGCGTTCGAACATGTTCTCGCCCGCCTCGACACCCTGTTGGCCGACAACGACATCGCCTATCTGAAGTGGGACATGAACCGGTGGGTGGTACAGGGGAGCGGTGTCGACGGAAAGGCTGGTTCTCATGAGCAGACACGTTCGGTGTACCGATTGATCGACGAGCTGCGACACCGACATCCCGGGGTCGAGATCGAATCTTGCGCGTCCGGTGGAGGGCGAGTCGATCACGGGATCATCCACCTCGTCGAACGCTTCTGGACCAGTGACAACAACGACCCGGTCGAGCGCTCGCGCATTCACCACGCGGCCTCCATGCTCATGCCCCCCGACGTTCTCGGCACTCATGTCGGACCGTCGCCGGCCCACAACACCGGACGTCGTTCGTCGATGGCTTTCCGAGTTGCGTCGACGCTGTTCGGTCACATGGGAATCGAGGCCGATGTCACGAAACTGGACGAGCGTGAACGAGAGATATTGCGCCATGGGGTCGCCGTCTACAAGACGTATCGCGATCTCGTGCACTCGGGTCGCTTCTTCCGAGTCGATCGAGACCCATCGGGACTCTGCTTCGGCGTCGAGAGCGAGGACGGTCGTGAAGCCCTCGTGTGTTGGTTGCAGATCGAGTCGTGTGTCGACCCGGCGCCCTGGCGCGTGCCGGGTTTGAGCGGCATGGAGCGACGACTCGTTCGGGTGGTTCCTCTCGTGCCGTCGAGCGAGGAGAGAACTGCGGCCGGTCCGGCTCGTCGGCAGCCTGCGTGGTGGGAGAGCGTGTCTCGCGGCGACGAGTTCCACGTGTCCGGTGAGGTGTTGCGAACGATCGGGCTTCCGGCTCCCGTTCTTGCTCCTCAGCGGGCCGTAGTACTCCACCTTTCGTGCTCGTAGGCTCGTTCTTCGTGTCCGATCACCCGTCTGTTCGCATCTCCGCTGACGCTGTGGCCAAGGTCGCTCGACTGGCTCGCCTCGACGTCACCCCCGACGACATCGCCCGACTCACGTCGCAGCTCGATGGCATGCTCGAGCACTTCGCCGACATCGACGCGCTCGATCTGGCCGATGTGGAGCCGATGACCCAGCCGTATCCGCTCGTGAACGTGATGCGAGACGACGTGGTGGCGCCGAGCCTCGATCGTGACGAGGTGCTTGCCGCGGCGCCGGCCGCCGAGGACGGACGTTTCCGAGTTCCGCCGATCATCGGATTGGAGGGCTGATGTCGCTCACCGAGACATCGGCATTCGAGATCGCAGCTGAGGTTCGGGCCGGACGACTCCGGGCTGTCGACGTGCTCGACGCCCACTTGGCCAACGTCGCCGCACGTGAATCCGAGATCCACGCCTTCAACACCGTGACGGCCGATGAGGCCCGACGTTCGGCCGAGGCGGTCGACGCAGCGGTGGCCGCCGGGCGTGACCCCGGACCGCTCGCGGGTGTGCCGATCGCACTGAAGGACAACATGTGCACCCGGGGAGTGCCGACCACGTGCTCGTCGAAGATCCTCGATGGTTGGAAGCCTCCGTACGACGCCACGGTGGTCGAGCTGGTGGCGAATGCCGGCGCCGTCGTGGTGGGCAAGACCAACCTCGACGAATTCGCCATGGGCTCGAGTACCGAGAACTCGGCCTTCGGTCCGACCTTCAACCCGCACGACGTCACGCGCGTCGCCGGCGGATCGAGTGGCGGAAGCGCGGCCGCGGTGGCGGCCCGTTTCGCGTCGATATCGCTCGGCAGCGACACTGGTGGATCCATCCGACAGCCGGCTGCTTTGTGCGGAGTGGTGGGAGTAAAGCCCACCTATGGAACGGTGAGTCGACGCGGACTGGTGGCCTTCGCGAGCAGCCTCGACCAGATCGGTCCGTTTTCACACGACGTCCGTGACTCGGCCCTTCTTCTCGAAGTGATCAGCGGGCACGATCCACTCGACAGCACGTCGATCCCGCAGCCCTCGTTACAGCTGCTCTCCGAACTCGATCGGGGCGTGAAGGGTCTGCGCATCGGACGCATCACCGATCTGCCTGGCGGCAGTGAACCCGAGGTCGACGAGCGCCTGAGCGAAGCCTTCGACGCGCTGGCTGCGGCCGGTGCGACGATCGTCGACGTCGAATTGCCGTCGATGAAGTTCGGCCTCACGGCTTACTACCTCGTGGCTCCGGCCGAGGCGAGCAGCAACCTCGCTCGCTACGACGGAGTCCGCTATGGAATGCGGGTCGAGGCGTCCGACACCAATGCCATGTACATGGCCACCCGGGCGGCTGGCTTCGGAGACGAGGTGAAGCGACGCATCATGCTCGGGACGTATGCATTGTCGGCTGGCTACTACGACGCTTATTACGGCAAGGCGTTGAAGGTTCGCCGTCTCATCTCCGACGATTTCGCCCGGGCCTACGAAAAGGCCGATGTGCTCGTGACGCCCACGTCGCCGATCGTGGCCTTTCCCGTGGGTTCGAAGGTGGACGACCCGTTGTCGATGTACTTGTGTGACGTGTTCACCATCCCCACCAATCTGGCCGGGCATCCGGCGATGAGCGTTCCTTTCGGGACCGGAGCCCACGGACTTCCAGTTGGCGTACAGGTGTTGGCACCGACACTCGGCGAGGCCGTCATGTTCCGCGTGGCCGCCGAACTCGAACGAGGTGCGCGATGAGCGAAACATTCATGATCGAGGGCTACGAACTCGTGTGCGGTCTCGAAGTGCACGTCGAGTTGGCGACGGCCACCAAGCTCTTCTCGGCGAGCGCCAATCGTTTCGGCGACGAACCAAACGTGCACATCGACCCGGTGACGCTCGGTCTTCCCGGAGCACTCCCGGTTCTCAATCGTCGGGCCGTCGAGTTGGCCATGCGGATCGGTCTCGCGCTCAACTGCACGGTGCAGCCGTGCACGTTCCACCGCAAGAACTACTTCTACCCCGACATGCCGAAGGCGTATCAGATCTCGCAGTACGACCAGCCTCTCAACATCGACGGATGGCTCGAACTGCCGGGCGGAAAGCGCATTGGTGTCGAGCGGGCACACCTCGAAGAGGACACTGGGAAGAGCACGCACATCGGCGGATCCGGCGGGCGTATCCACGGCAGTGATCACTCGCTCATCGATTTCAACCGGGCCGGCGTCCCTCTCGTCGAGATCGTCGGTCGACCCGACATCACCTCACCCGACGAGGCACGTCAGTACGTGACCGAACTTCGTCAGATCCTCGTGGCCATCGGAGCGTCCGACGCCAAGATGGAAGAGGGATCCATGCGTTGCGATGCCAACGTGAGCGTGCGCAAGCCCGGCGATCCCCTCGGGACGCGGTGTGAGATCAAGAATGTGAACTCGGTGCGTTCCCTCGGTCGGGCCATCGAGTACGAGGCCCGACGTCAGATCGCTCTCATCGAGAGCGGTGAGAAAATTCGTCAGGAAACTCGACACTGGGACGAAAACGACGGCCGGACGCACACATTGCGCTCGAAAGAGGACGCCGACGATTATCGCTACTTCCTCGAACCCGATCTGGTTCCTCTCGCTCCGGAAAAATCGTGGATCGACGAAGTCCGCGCGTCGTTGCCGATGCTCCCTCGTGAACGTCGTCAGCGTCTGTCGGCGGCGACCGGTGCGGCGGCCGACGGCGAGGCGGTCATGGTCGTGGTCGAACGCGGCCAAGACGACTACGTCCTCGCCGTGGGAGAAGCCGGTGCCGACGTGGCGCGAGCGCTCGTTCACGTGAAGGAGGCGTACGCCGAGCAAGGTTCGGAGCCGACGGTGCCGGCGGCCGATCTGGCCCGCCTCATCTCCATGGAGACATCTGGTGCACTCACGGCCACTCAGGCCAAGACGGTACTGGCCGAGATCGTCGAAGCCGGTGGCGGTGACGCGACGGCGATCGCCGCCGCCAAGGGATTCGAAGCCATGGACACGAGTGAACTCGAGGCCATGGTCGACGACGTGATCGCCAGCAATGCCGACGCCTGGGCCAAGTACTGCGGCGGCGAGGACAAGGCGATGGGCGCTCTCGTCGGGGCGATCATGAAATCGAGCAAGGGCAAGGCCGACGGTAAAGCCGTGACGGCGTTGTTGCAGGCGAAGCGCGGTTCGTGAACTCGTGTCCGATCACGTTCTGATCAACGATCTCCGGTTCGAGAGCATCATTGGAGTTCTCGATCAGGAACGGCTGGCTCCGCAGCCGCTGCGCGTCGATGTCGACATGGAGATCGATCTGCACGATGCCGGATCGTCGGACGATCTCGAGCAGACGGTTCATTACGGAGAAGTGGCGGTCGCACTGGCGAACCTGGCACGTGACACCCAATACCTCTTGCTCGAACGTCTGGCCCAGCACATGGCCGAGGTGGTGTTGTCCTTCTCCCTTGTCCGAGCCGTCGAACTGACCCTCACCAAGTTGCAACCGCCGATACCCGAGCAGATCGACTCGACTGCCGTTCGTATTCGACGGGTGCGAGCCGAGGTCTCGAATACCACGCGTCATCGAGCGATCGTCGCCCTCGGGAGCAATCTCGGTCGTCGTGAGGCTCATCTTCGCTTCGCGGTCGAGCGACTCGGCGAGAGCGTTGTTGCTCAGTCGCAGGTGTTCGAGACCGATCCGGTGGGCGGTCCAGACGATCAGGGCGCCTACTTGAACATGGTCGTCGTGCTCGAGACCGAACTCGATCCGTATGCACTTCTACGGTGGCTGCATCGCATCGAGGCCGACGCTGGCCGCGAACGCGTCGTGCACTGGGGTCCGCGAACTCTCGATCTCGATCTCTTGTTCTTCGACGACGTCGTGATCACCGGTGGCAACCTGGCGGTTCCCCACCCCCGGTACGCCGAGCGGCGTTTCGTGCTGGCGCCTCTCAGCGAAGTGGCGCCCGACAAATGCCCCGAGAACTGGGAGCGAGACCTACCACCCGACGCGGTGCATCCTCGCGGTCCGCTGGGCTGAATCAGACCAGGCCGAGTTCACGCTCGACGTGGCGAACTTTTTCGGGGTAGTGAACCCGGCCGTATTCGGGTCGTTGCCGAAGAACGATCTCGAGCAGCTCGTCGTGTTGGGCGGTCTCTTTCCAGGGGAGTGCGATGTAGAGCGGAAGGTCGAACACCCGTAAGGCGTCGAGATTCGAATACACCCGTTTCTGGTACAGGAAACGCTCCTCCCATGGCCAGTTCGATGGTGCGAAACCAGTCCCGGGGTCGAGGATGCAGAGCGAACGCAGGCCGTAGCGATCGGCGACGGCGAGTTGTTCGGTGAAGAAATCGAGCATGACCTGAACCGGATCGGCGCGAACGAGTTCCATCTGCCGCGGATTGGGTCCGGAGAGGAACGGCAGAACGATCGGTACCTGGAAATCGGCGGCGACCTGCCACATCTCGTCGGTCTGCATGCCGTCGGCGGCGTTGATGACGGTCGCGCCATGTTCGAGAGCTCGTCGAGTGACCTCGGGTTTCCAGGAGTCGATACTGAGTGGAACGCCGAGTGCGGCGAGCGTGTCGACGATTGCTTCGAGTCGCAACCATTCTTCTTCCCACGAGACGACGGTTGCGTTGTCGGTGGAACCCTGTCCGCCGAGATCGATACCCTGACATCCGTGGTCGAGAAGATATTCGGCCCGACGAGTAGCGGCTTGCGGTGTCGTCGCTATTGAATCGGTGTTGAGCGAGTCACCCGAAGCGTTCACCACTCCGTACAAGAACATGACGTCAGGCTACGACGAGAAGCGAACGATGAGCGCAATCAAAACATTCGATCCGAGCGGCTGGGACCTCGATGTTGCGGTCGCCGCCAAGGGTGATCGCACGGTGTCGGTGTGCATTCCGTGTCGCAACGAGGCCGAGACCGTAGGTGATCTCGTCCGCATGATCGACCAGTCACTGCTCGGAAATCTGGTCGACGAACTGATCGTGCTCGACGACGGATCGACCGACGGATCTGCCGACATCGCCAAAGAGGCCGGAGCGACGGTCGTTCCAGTCGATGTCGTTCACTTCTTCCACGGAACGGCCCGGGGCAAAGGCAACGCTCTGTGGTCGAGCTTGGTTGCGAGCAATGGCGACTTCGTGGTCTGGTGCGACGGCGACATCACGAGCTTCACTCCCGATTGGATCGTTCGGCTCGTGATGCCGCTTCTGCTCGACGACGAACTCGGGCTGGTCAAGGCCAGCTATCACCGTCCGTCGCACCTGGGGGGAGGAGGCCGGACCACCGAACTCGTGGCTCGACCTTTGCTCTCGCTTTTCTTCCCCGAACTCGCCGAACTCGAACAGCCCTTGGCCGGTGAATACGCCGGACGACGCACGATGCTCGAAGCCATCCCGTTCGCGGCTGGGTGGGGCGTCGAGATCGGCATGATCGTCGACATGTACGAGCGATTCGGTGCGGCTGCGGTTGGACAGGTCGATCTCGGAATGCGACTCCATCGTCACCATCGGCTGGAGACCTTGGCCATCCAAGCCGCCGAAGTGATGGCCACCCTTCTCTCGCGGTTACCTAATCCGCCGTCTTTCGCCGACGAGTCCCCGATCCTTCACCGCAAGTCGGGTGATCCGGTCGAACTCAACATGATGGTGCGACCGCCGGTCGCCTCACTCACTCGTTTCGGCGTCTCGTAGATAGCGCAAGAACACGAATCCGCCCTCGTGGGCGACGTGGGCGAGGTGCCACGGTTCGCGCATGGCCCATGCACCTTCGGCCAGACGATCACTACGGCCGGCGACGAAGCGCGGGGCGACCGTCAGCCACACCTCGTCGACCAGATCGGCACCGAGCATCTGGCCATTGAGTGACGGACCTCCTTCGAGAGCGCACACTTCACCGGAGAATGTGGTCACGACGTCACGGACGTCACCGGCGACGATGCGAGTGTTGCCGGCAGCCACGAGCGCATCGTGATGGCGGCCGAGATCTCCCGACGACGACATCACCACGAGGGTCTGATGCGGTGGCAGGGGTGAGTAGCTGTCGGCACGTACGGTCTCGGCGCCGACGAACACCGTGTCGGCCGTTCGATGCAGGTGCAAAAAGATGTCGCGATCGGCTGGTCCGCCGAGAAGATGGGATGCGCCCTCGATGGCCACGGCCCCGTCTGCGGTGGCGATCATCGACATCACGATCCAGGGTCGATCGGCCCAACGTCGACGGTTGGAGAGGTCGTAGGCCTCGTCTACCGCGACCTGACCCGAGAGGGGGTGGAGAAGGTGCACATCACGTGTCTACCGCCCGTGAGAGGCCGAGAGTGTGACGTGTGATCGTCGACATCATTCGGGACGATCTCGATCTGACGTGGCGTCAGATCGGTGGGGTAGGGTCGGGGCATGTACTTGGCCGAGACACCGGATCAGCAAGCCCTGCGCAAAGAGCTGCGCGAGTACTTCGCCGCCATGCTCACTCCCGAGGTACGAGCCGAACTCGGCGAATCCGGGGAGGGCAAACCCATCTTTCGCGAACTCATCCGCCAGATGGGCGCCGACGGGTGGCTCGGCCTTGGTTGGCCGGTCGAATTCGGCGGCCAGGGCCGTCCGGCCACCGACCAGTTCATCATGTTCGACGAGATCCAGCGGGCGCACGCACCTTTCCCGTTCGTCACGGTCAACACCGTCGGTCCGGCAATCATGGCTCACGGCACCCAGGCCCAAAAGGATCAGTTCCTCACCGGCATCTTGAAAGGCGAGATCAACTTCGCCATCGGTTACACCGAGCCCGAGGCCGGCACCGACCTGGCCAGCCTGCGCACTTCCGCCGTCCTCGACGGGGACGAGTGGGTCATCAACGGCAACAAGGTGTACACATCGGGCGCCAACCAATCCGACTACGTGTGGTTGGCCTGTCGTACCGATACCGAAGCCCCGAAGCATCAGGGAATCACGATCATCATCGTTCCCACCAACACACCTGGCTTCGAATGGACTCCCATCACCACGGTGGGTGGAGTGGTCACCACCGCCACCTATTACACCGACGTACGTGTTCCGAAAGAAAACGTGATCGGCGAGATCAATGGCGGTTGGAAACTGATCACGATGCAGCTCAACCACGAACGTGTGGGTCTTGCTGCACTGTCCGGTCTCACCGAAAGACTCTGCGATGACGTGACCACCTGGTGCCGGGTGACTCCGTCGGGTGGCCCGAATGGCGAAACGATGATCGATCTGCCGTGGGTGCAGGCCGATCTGGCCAAGTGCGCGGCGTTGCTCGACGCCATTCGCCTCATGACGTGGAAGCTGGCGAAGAGCGTGGCCGACAACACGCTCGGACCGGCCGAATCGAGTGGTGTGAAAGTGTTCGGCACCGAACGCGCCGTCGAGGTGTATCGCATACTGCAGGGCATCCTCGGGCCGGTGTCGCA
>RFSV01000056.1 GCA_009923785.1 Acidimicrobiia bacterium
GAAGTGATTCTCGGTGCGGCAGGCCAGACATTGACCATTCGACAGGACAGCTACGACCGAGTGAGTTTCATGCCGGGTGTAGTGCTGGCGTGCAAGAAGATCGGGTCGTTGCCCGGTCTCACGATCGGACTCGATGCTGCCCTCGAGTTGTGATCCCCCGAGTCGATCGGGGTCTGTGGCTCAGAGGTGACCGAGTACCACTTCGCAAGCGCTCACGCTCACGCCGGGTCCGTCTTCGACATTGATCTCGGTGACCACACCGTTGTCGAGAATGGCCGAGTAGCGCTGTGAACGAGTGCCGAGACCGAAGCCTGAACCGTCCATCTGCAGTCCCATGGCCTGAGTGAACTCGCCACCGTCGGCGAGCATCGTGATTCCCTCGGCGCCCTGAGCCTTGCCCCACGCGTCCATCACCCACGGATCGTTCACGCTCACACAGGCGATCGTCTGCACACCCTTGGCCTGCAGAGCCTCACGGTTCTGCACGTAGCCGGGCAGATGGATCATCGAGCAGCCCGGCGTGAAGGCGCCTGGCACGGCGAAAAGAACGACCTTGCCCGACCCGAGCACGTCGTGTGAGTTCACGGTCTGCGGCATGCCGTCGGCGCCGAGAACTCGAAGGGTGGTGTTGGGGATGGTGTCGCCGACTGTGATGGACATGTGAACTCCTCGGAAGAGGTATGGCTCGAAAGCGGCCGAAAACTAGGTCAGTTCTCCGGACTTTGCGAATTCGTGCTCACCTCGCCGACGGGTCCTTCATCGCTCGACGGATGCTCGATCTCGTGGATCACGTCGGGGACACTGCGGCGAGCCTGGCGTCCCGACTGCAGGAACGACAGCACGAACAGGCCGGCGACGACCCACCACTGGTAGTCCTCGATCCATTCGAGAAACGAACGGATCTGGTCTTCGAACACCCGGCCTCCGGCCCACAGCACGACGAGCTTCAAAACGATGCCGATCGACACGAGCGGTACGAACAGCCGTGGGGTCATTCGTCGATAGCCGGCCATGATGCACACGAGGTTGCTGCCTGGCATGAGGATGACGAGGAGCCAGCCGGCGCGATCGATACCGGTTTGGAACCACCGATAGATCGGGGGCAGTTCTCCTACACGGGTCTCGGTCCACGTGATGGCGCGATGTCCGTACCACCGGCCGAGATAGAAGAGGACGATTGCCGCAGCGAGGATT
Source organism: Acidimicrobiia bacterium (assembly GCA_009923785.1). Classification (GTDB taxonomy): domain Bacteria; phylum Actinomycetota; class Acidimicrobiia; order Acidimicrobiales; family Ilumatobacteraceae; genus Casp-actino8. The sequence continues at coordinate 1,195 of RFSV01000056.1, forward strand.
CGCGAGAAGCCGATGACCGAATAGGGGACGGCATCGATGAAGGGCACCGAAGCGAAGAGGTTCCGGTTTCGAGATGAGAGCGCAAGCACGACGGCCGGTCGTTCGTCGATCCAGGCTGGGCCGATGTTCGATCCGAACGTGCCGAGGGCGAACAGCAGTCCGGACGACACAAGAATGCCCCGGCGCGCCCACGGCGAAATGTGGGCGAGGTCAGACATCTGGAGCATCTTAGGGACGAGGAGTACCCTTCGGTGGGTCAGGTCGCTGTGTGCGTGAACCTCGGGGGAAACATGAACGCCAATCATTCGAAGCCCGCATTCGCCGGGTTGATGCAGGACGTGCCGTTGTCGATCCTGCACCTGTTCGATCGAGCCGAGCGCTATTACGGACACAAGTCGATCACCACTGCCACGGCAACCGGCATCGAGCGAACCACCTATGCGGATTGGGCTCAGCGCACTCGTCAGTTGGGGACGGTTCTCGATCGACTGGGGATCACTGCGTCGGGTCGCGTGGCGACGTTCGCCTGGAACACCGCTCGCCATCTCGAGTTGTACTTCGCGGCTCCGTGCACCGGACGGGTGCTGCATACGCTCAACATCCGACTCTTCCCCGAACAGTTGACCTACATCGTGAACCACGCCGAAGACGAAGTGATCTTCGTCGATCGTTCTCTCATCGGGTTGCTGGCGCCACTATTGCCCACGTTCACGACCGTCAAGCATCTCGTGATCATGGACGACGGCAAGGGCGACGTCCCCGACGATCTCGCTGGCATCGCGAAGTACGACTACGAAGAATTGCTCGCTACCGCTGAACCAGCTGAATTCGTCGAAGTCAACGAGAACACCGCGGCATCGATGTGTTACACGAGTGGCACTACCGGAAATCCGAAAGGCGTCGTGTACTCGCATCGCAGCACATTTCTTCACACCATGGCGGCGATGATGACCGAGGGGCTCGGCGTGTCGGAACGCGATTCGATCCTGCCCGTTGTGCCCATGTTCCACGCCAATGCGTGGGGTCTGGCTCATGCGGCAGTGGCTGCTGGAGCCGATTTGGTGATGCCCGGTCCTGACTTGTCGCCACAGGCGGTGGCCGATCTGGTGGTGAACGAAAAGGTCACGGTGGCGGCCGGAGTGCCGACGATCTGGATGGGAGTGTTGCCCGAGTTGAAGGGGCGCGACACCTCGAGTCTGCGGGCCATTCCCTGTGGCGGCTCTGCCGTTCCGCGTGCGCTGTCGGAGGCCTACCGCGAGCAGACCGGATTGCCGATTCTTCAGGCATGGGGCATGACCGAGACGAGTCCGTTGGCGGCGGTGTGCCACCTCGACAGCGATCAGCTCCTTCTCGATGTCGACGCGCAGGCCGATCTGCGCACACAGGTGGGCCGGATCATGTTCGGTGTGGAATGTCGAGTGGTCGAACCGGGTACGACGACGAGTGTTCCGTGGGACGGGGAGTCGAGTGGCGAGTTGCAGTGTCGTGGCAACTGGATCGCTGCCACGTACTACAACGACGAACGAGCCGGCGAGAGTTTCACCGACGACGGCTGGTTGCGCACCGGTGACGTGGCATCGATCGACGAGCGCGGTCGTATTCGGCTGCTCGATCGCACCAAGGACCTCATCAAATCGGGTGGCGAGTGGATCAGTTCGGTCGAGATCGAGAACGAACTCATGGCCCATCCAAAGATCCGCGAAGCGGCGGTGATCGGTGTTCCGCACCCGAAGTGGAGCGAGCGCCCGTTGGCCTGTGTGGTTCTCGAGGCCGGTCAAGAGATGACACGGGACGATGTGCTCGTGCACCTTGCGCCGATTTTGGCCAAGTGGCAGCTTCCCGACGACGTGGTGTTCATCGACGAAGTGCCAAAGACGAGCGTCGGCAAGTTCTCGAAGAAGACTTTGCGCGACCGTTTTGCCGACTACCAACTTCCGACGACATGATGACCGCGTGAAAAGTTTGCTCGTCGGTTTCGCTGCAGTTTTCGTCGTGGTCGGATGCGGAGACGGAACTTCGTTGTCTGACACGTCAGTGAGCAGCGGCTCCGACGACGAGGTCGTGAGCGATGCCGTCGTTCCGAACGGACAAGTGGTCGATGTCCAGGTTCTCGACAACTCGTATCGGCCACTCGACCTCACGATCGAGGTCGGAACCGAGGTTCGTTTCGACAACAAAGGCCGCAACGAGCACAACATCCTTCCTGATGTCGTGAAGTCCGACGCGGAACTGATCGAGTTGTTGGCGACCGACGATTCGCCGACTGTCTGGGGAGTGGTCTCGACCGAACTCACACCTGGGGACGAGTATTCGCATGTCTTCCTCGAGCCAGGGGTGTACCCGTACTACTGCTCGATCCACGGTGTGCCGGGCAAGGGAATGTACGGAGTGATCGTCGTCGAGTGAGTCGCTTGGATGGCCGTCCTCTAGGACGGCCGAGCATTAATGTCTAACTCGTTCTCAAGGGAGGGGATCATGAAGAAGGTTCTGACGTTCGGGGTCGCGCTCGCCGCGATGGGCTCATTGGTGTCGTGCGGAGGAACCGACGAGGAGTCCGCCGACTCCACATCGCAGGCCACGTCGGCCCCTGAGCAGACGTCGGCTCCTGACACCGAAGCCCCCGTTGTTGAGGACGGCGTATCTGACGACGGTGTGCTGCAGGTCCCCCAGGAATTCGACACCATCCAAGCTGCGGTCGATGCCGCCTCGGCCGGCGATCTCGTCCTGATCGATGTCGGCGTATACAACGAGGCTGTTCAAGTCACCACCGATGACATCGTCATTCGTGGAGTCGATCGCAATGCCGTGATCCTTGATGGCAATTTCGAGCTCGACAACGGTTTTCGTGTGGTTGCCGCCAACGGCGTGGCCATCGAGAACATGACCGCCCAGAACTTCACCAAGAACGGATTCTTCTGGACGGGCTCCACTGGTTATCGCGGTTCGTACCTCACGGCGTGGCGCAACGGCGACTACGGGATCTACGCCTTCGACTCGGTGGGCGGTGTGCTCGAGTACTCGTACGCGGCGGGTAGTCCTGATGCGGGCTTTTACATCGGTCAGTGCTTCCCATGTGACGCTGTGGTGCGTAACGTCGTGAGCGAGCACAACGGGCTCGGATACTCCGGCACCAACTCCGGTGGGAATCTCGTGATCATCGACTCGGTGTTCCGCTACAACCGTGCTGGGATCGTGCCCAATTCTGGAAGTTACGAACTCTGCTACCCGCAGCGAGCCACGACCATTGCCGGCAATCTCGTGTACTCGAACAATCAGCCCGACACTCCAGCCATCGACGTGGCACTTCTCGCCATGGGTAACGGAATCCTGTCGGCCGGTGGCACGGGAAACGTGATCGAGAAGAACCGCGTCTACGACCACGATCGAACTGGAATCGGACTCGTGCCGTTCCTCGAAGAAGACGCCAATGATCAGATTCCGACCAAGGACGCCTGGGAGGAGCCTTGTTCGGAGAGCAAGTTGAAGGACCCGGTCATCCCTGACGGTCCACTTCTCTGGGACTCGATCGACAACGTTGTGCGAGACAACGTGCTCGACGACAACCGTCGGGCCGATATCGCCGTGGCGTCGGCCGGAACCGATCTTTGGACTCTTGGGAACTGCTTCTCCGGTAACACGCATTCCAGTTCGGCGCCGCTCGCTCTTGAATCGCTGTCGCCGTGCGGAAGCGCGCTGTCAGCTGACGGCGACTGGGTCTCGGGGGATCTCGTGGTGATCAATTGGCTGGTCGAAGTCGAGAGTGCGCCACCGGCGGTCGACTACAAGACGGCTTCGCTGCCTGATCAACCGACTGATCTCGAGAACATGCCCGATGCCTCTACGGCTCCGGCGGTGCCGGCGTCGTCGACGCCTCCGGTTGTCGATCTCGCTGCAGTCGCAGTTCCCGACGCAGTGTCGTGACCTGTCGTCGCGCCCGACTCGCGGCGGTGGTTCTGGGCTCGATCGCCCTCGTTGGTTGCGCAGGTGACGAAGCGACCCCGAATCACACTCATGGAGATCTCGAATCGGCGCGAGTGATGGGTCGGCCCACCGCGTTACACCTCGGACCGCAGGGTGACGTCGGTCAGTTCGTTGCCGAATGCGATTTCAGTCACTCCGCGCCAGTCGACCCGATTGTGTACCCCGGCGAGCCCGGCGCGTCACATCTGCACGACTTTTTCGGGAGTCGCAACGTCGTTGCCGACAGCACCGGCGACTCATTGTTGGGTAGTCCGACGACCTGTGACCTGGCTGCTGATTCGGCCTCGTACTGGAGCCCGGCCGTGTTCGTCGACGGCGTGAAGATCGACCCCATCCTCGCCACTGCTTATTACCGCGCCGCGGTCGGAGTCGACGGCTCGAAGGTGGTCGCATTCCCCACTGGTCTGGCCATGATCGCCGGAGATCAGTCATCGACTAGTTCTCAGTCGACTGAGATCGTGGGTTGGGTCTGCGGGGGCAGCAGTCGACGTTCGAGCGATCTTCCGGTCTGTGCGACGGACACGCCACTTCGGCTCGAGATCACGTTTCCGGATTGCTGGAACGGAGAAGATCTCGACGTTCCGGGGCATCGCCGACACCTTCACTACTCGCAGGACGGTGCCTGCCCGAACTCCCATCCGGTGACGTTGCCGCAGTTGACTGTCGCGGTGACCTATCCATTGTCCGGGGAGATCTTCGGTCTGAGGCTGGCGTCGGGTGAACCGCACACGGCGCACGCCGATTTTCTGAACGCCTGGGACCCTGACCGCCTCGAGACCGAGGTCGAGTTATGTATCCGGCGCAACGTCGTGTGCGGAATATCTGACGGTCGTCTGGATGGCTGACCTGGGCGGATACGGAGCCCCCGACAGATTTTTGGCCAGCCGTTGACGATGAGACAAATCATGTCTTAGTGTCTCAGGGCATGACGTCGGGCACACCTCAGGTTCGTTCGGATTTCCGAACGATCGAAGACCGGGTGCTCGACGCGTTGCACTCGTCGATCGAAAAGTGGGGCCTCGACAAAGTCACCATCGACGACGTGGCGCAGGTATCGGGTGTGTCTCGAGCGACCATTTATCGCATGTTCCCCGGTGGACGCGAGGTGCTCTTCGAGGCGTTGCGGGTACGAAACCTCAACGAGTTCTTCACCGGTCTGCGCTCAGCGGTCGATTCCTCGGCCTCCCTGCTCGATCTGGTGGTCGACATCACGGTGCACGCCACCCGCGAGTTGCGCAGTGACGAACAGCTTGTCGCCATGCTCGCCAACGAAGAAGCCGGGGTGCTTCGCGATCTGACGGTCGATGGCCTACCGCGCATCATCTCGGTCGCTTCGTCGTACCTCCGTCCTTTGTTCGACGACTATCTCCCACGCGAAGCCAGTGGACCCTTCGTCGACCTGCTGGCCCGTCTCGTCATCTCGCACTTCCTCGCCCCGTCCGATCACGTCGATCTCAGTGATCGCGACTCGGCGCGTCAATTCCTCGTACCTCTCGTCACTCTCATCGAACCAGTCACCGAAGGAGCAACATCATGAGCATCACCGAACGCGAAAACGAAGAAATCCTGGGTCGCGCCGACCTGAACGATGTGGAGGCGATCCTCGCCATCCCGACCGGCGACCCGAACGAGATCGAACACATCGTGAAGGACAATGCCGACGCCATCTTCACGTGGGACTACTCACTGGCCCGGCCGGGTCTGCGTCGTCTCTACGAGAAGGCCAAGACTGGTCAGTGGAACGCCACGACCGATTTGCCCTGGGACACCGACGTCGATCTCGAAGCATCGGTGTCGGCGGATCTGGCCGCCATGGCGTCGGGTCTCACCGCATCGCACTACGACGGAACACCGGTCGAGAAGTGGGGCGACAAGGAGTGGACCGATTTCGCCATGGAGCAGCGCAAGTGGAGCTTGTCGCAGTTCATGCATGGTGAACAGGGCGCGCTTCTCTGCACCGCAAAGATCACCGAGACCGTCCCGTGGTACGACGCCAAGTTGTACGCCAGCACCCAGGTGGTCGACGAGGCTCGTCACGTCGAGGTGTTCGCCCGTTATCTCGACGAGAAGTTGGGTGGTGGCTACCAGATCAACACGCACCTGCGGATGCTGCTCGACGACATCATCAACGACAGCCGCTGGGACATGACCTATCTCGGCATGCAGGTGATGGTCGAGGGTCTGGCTCTCGCTGCCTTCGGCAACATGTACCAGATCACCACCGAGCCGCTCCTCAAGCAGTTGCTGCGCTACGTCATGAGCGACGAGGCCCGCCACGTGGCCTTCGGCGTGCTGTCGTTGCAGGAGGTGTACGCCGGAATGAGCGATGCCGAGATCAAGGATCGCCAGGAGTTCGCCTATGAAGCCTCGGTGCGTATGCGTGACCGCTTCATGTCGCAGGAAGTCTGGGAGCGCATGGGTATCAACACCCGCGACGTGCTTCCGCTGGTGTTGCAGGACCCCACTCGTGAGGTCTTCCAGCAGATGCTGTTCGCCAAGATCGTGCCGAACTGCAAGAAGTTGGGTCTGCTCGACCGCAACGATTCATGGTTGCGTCACCGCTTCGAGGAGATGGGTGTGATCCAGTTCGAAGACATGGAGGACACCGGCGAGGAGTACACCAAGTTCGCCCTCGACGCCGAGGCGCCTGCCACGAACTGACCGTTCACGACAACTACCGTTCGAGCATGCGTTGGCGTGCTTCCGATCTGGCCCGTGCTCTATCCGAGCACGGGCCGTGTCGTGTGGTGGGCCCCGACGTCGAGATCGACGGAGCGTCGTTCGACTCGCGCGATCTGAGGTCAGGTCAGATGTTCGTCGCCGTGGCCGCCGAGCGCGATGGCCACGACTTCGTGCGTGATGCCGTGGACGCCGGCGCGGCCGCCTGTCTGGTGTCGCGAGAATTGGCGACCGACCTGGCGGGCCGCACCACATCGATCGTGGTGCCTGATACCTCGGTCGCGCTCATGGACGCTGCTCGTTGGGCCCGCGGTCGCTTTCCGGCCGGCACCATGGCGGTCGGCATCACCGGGTCGGTGGGGAAGACTTCGACCAAGGACATGGTGGCCTCGGCCGTTTCCTTCAGTCGTCGAACGGTCGCCAGTCCTCGCAGTTACAACAACGAGCAGGGTTTGCCGGTCACCATCTTGAATGCGCCCGTCGACACCGAGGTGCTGGTTCTCGAGATGGGAATGCGGGGTTTTGGCCAGATCGACCTGCTCTGTCGAATCGCTCGACCGGCGATCGGGGTGGTGACTCGCGTCGGAGAAGCACACACGGCGAAAGTTGGTGGTCTCGACGGAGTCGCACAGGCGAAAGGTGAACTCGTCGAGGCGCTTCCGTCGTTCGGTGTGGCAGTGCTCAACGCCGACGATCCTCGAGTGTTGGCGATGAGATCTCGGACGAATGCACGCGTGGTGACGTTCGGGGAGTCGACGCAGGCCGACGTTCGAATCGACAACCTCGAGCTCGGCCGACATGGCGACGCGCGATTCATGGCCTCGACTCCTGACGGTGTCGTCGAAGTGAGGCTGGCGATTCCCGGACGCCACATGGCGTCGAACGCGGCCGCAGCCATTGCGACCGGCATGGTTCTCGGGGTGCCGTTGGATGCGATGTCTGACGGCCTGGCTCAGGCGTCTTTGTCGCCTCATCGGATGAAGATCGTTCAGTCGGCGAGCGGTGCCACGATCGTCGATGATTCCTACAACGCGAACCCCACGTCGATGCAAGCTGCGCTCGAGACATTGGCCGGTTTGCCGGCCGCCCGACGGGTGGCCGTTCTCGGAATCATGGCCGAACTCGACGACGAGGTCGTGGCTCATGCCCGTATCGCTTCTCTCGCAACCGAGCTCGGCATCGAAGTGGTTGCGGTTGGCACCGATAAGTACGGAATTCCGGAGACGACTTTCGATGAAGCAGTGGACATCGTCACCAATTTGGACGGGTCGACGGCGGTACTGGTGAAGGGGAGTCGAGTCGCCGGACTCGACCGGCTGATCGAACGAGTGAGTTGCTGACGTTTCGTCAGTCGTGGAGAAATGCTTCTCGCGGAAGGCGATCGATGTTGCACCACCGCGCCAGATGGATGGCGTAGAGCGCACCGACGAGCAACACCCAGCGTGCGCCGATCGCGTCGATGATCGGACCGGCGATCAGACCGCCGATCGTCACCGTTCCTCCGAAGGCCATGAACCAGAGTGGCATCACGCGAACACGTTCGGTGTCGCGAAGGTTCTCCTGGAACACCGTGACCATCGCCGTGGCGAGCATGAAGTAGAAGATGCCAAGGATGAATCCGATCGGGAAAGCCGGCCCCGGAGATCGCACGAGCGCGAAGGCTGCGAGTGATATCCCAAACCCGAGGAACCCGAAGGTGATCACCTTCGGTCGACGAAAACGTGTGAGTACCGTTCCGGTGAGCACTGCACCTGTGAACGCTCCGAGACCCCAGACGGCGTAGATGGCCTTGAAAGTCGAGCTCTCCGACTCGACACCGAAGTTGAGTCGGGTGACCGACGGGAAAAGTGCCACCAGTACGAGCGAGAAGAGCGAGAAGGTGGCCATGGCCACGAGGAGCCGGGACAGAACCGGACGTTGGCGACTGATGCGCAGGCCGATGAGGAACTGACGCCAACCCTTAGCGCCGTGATCGCCACGGACATCGGGGATCACGACCATACCGATGGCCACGATTAAGAACAGGTAAGTGAAGGAGTTGATGACGAAGAGACCAGCGGTGGACACTCCCCAGAGTGTGAGAACGGCAGCGAGGGTAGGGCCGAGAACTCGGCTGGCGTTCAATTGGATCGAGTTCATACTGATCGCGCCGGCCAGGTCGCGTCGATCGACAAGAAGGGGAATGCTCGCTTGGAACGCAGGCGCGTTGAGCGCGTTGCCGGTGCCGATCACCAGTTGAACGAGGAAGATCGTCCAAATGGGGCCGTCGACCGCGACGATGGCCGCCAACACGAGCGAGAAGATCAACTGGAGCCATTGCATGGCGAGAAGGAAGACCCGTCGATTCACGCGATCAGCGATGATGCTGCCGGGAATGGCGAGCAGTAGTAGTGGCCCGAGTTGGGCGAAGATCAAGATGCCGACGATCTGCGCCGATCCGGTCCGGTGATCGATGTACGCCGGAAGGGCCAGGTTCTGCATCCACGTGCCGATGCTCGAGAAGAAAAGGCCGATCCAGATGATGCGATAGCTGCGGTACGCAAACGCTGCCCGGGCCGAACCCGGAGTATGTGTATGCGGCAGGGGATCACTAGTTGTGGACGACATGAGGGGTGACTCGAGCCTAGTGACGGTCACTCACCGGGACGCTGGGCAGTGACAGACTGACGGTATGACTGGTGACGTGCGACCCCTCGAACAGTTGGTTCCGCCACCCGCCGACGGCGGGTCGTGCCGATCGCCACTCGGGACCTTCGCTGAATGCCCGCTGTGTGGGGGCGACCTCTTCCCCGAGCACGCTCATTTCAAGTGCAAGGGCTGCGGCTGGCGCGACTCCTGCTGCGACTGACGAAAACCGCCCACTCTGAAGCGTTAGCCACCACCGGCGGTCATTTGCGCAACAGAGTGTGCGAATTTGCTCGGTTTGGTCAGGAGAGGATGAGGTCGGCGTACATGGGGAGGACCATGGCCGGGCCGCTCACCAGGAACGTGGTGATACACGTCTCTTTCCACTTCGCCAGTTCGTCCTTGATCTTGTCGGGCGGACCCACCAGGGCCACGTCCTCGACCATCGCCAACGGGATGGCGGC
>RFSV01000057.1 GCA_009923785.1 Acidimicrobiia bacterium
ATCGGAACGTTCCCAGCGTGTACGCGCGTAGGCGGCGGCGAGGAACTGGATCATCTCGAGGTGAGTTGCTCCAGGTAGCCAGAGTTGACGCAACGACTGCGTCTGAAAACCGCCCGGGCCGTCGGCATGCCACTGCGGATGTCGGAAGTGTCGTAAGAAGACCGGTGCGACGTCGATCATCATGTCGGCGACCAGATCGCGGTTGCGGGCTTCGGGAACCGTGACGACGGTGGGTCCGTCGGCCAGCGTTCCGACGGCCACACCCCATGGGCGGGATTCGCCGCCCATGCGGAGAAACGCCGCGATGAGAACATCGTCGTCATCGGCTAGGTGACGATTGATCGCGGCCCCGCGCTCGGTGGGGTGTCCGATGTGCCAGGCCTGGAGACGGCGAATGGTTTCGAGATCGCCGCTCACGGAAGCTCCGGCAATCCGTCGTCGAGTCGGGCGAGCAGGTCTGCCTCGGCACGTGTCACCGGCGCATCGCCAGACAGGAGCGCGTCGACTCGTGAGAGCGTCACTCCGTTCAAGAACTTCTCGACGTCGTCGCCGAGCACCACACCTCGTCCGCCTTCGCGCGCGCGGTCGTAGCAGTATTCGGCCCGTTCACAGAACGTGAGACACGAATCCTGGAAATACGTGTCGGCGTGACTCACGAGATCGAGGAGTGAGCCAGGATCGTCGTCCTCACCCGAGCCGTACTGGCCGTCGAGCAAGTGAGCCGACTCCTCCATGAGTTCGAACCCTCGCTCGGCACGCGCGAGTTGATAGGTGAGGTCTTCACCACTGCGCACGCTCGGCTGATTGGAACCTGGATAGGTGAGGACGAGGAAACCGGTACGCGACACGTGAATTCGGTCGGACAGTCCGAGGCCGGCCAACGTGACGTCGAGCGCGTGGACGTACAGACCCATCTGGGCGCGGGCCGAGGCGAGATCGTGGCGACCGGTGTGGCCACCCTGATCGGCGTAAGTCTTGATCTCGCCGACGGCGATCACCGGCATGGAGCCCGACGTCTGCACGGCGAGAACGTCGATGATGAGAATGGCTTCGGGCAGCATGATCCCTCGTGGAATACGCACGGTGAGGCTCGACACGACGCCGTCGAAACGGCGACCCTCGGCCAGAGCGGCGAGGAACTCGTGGCCGTGCCGCACTGCATCGTCGAGATCTAGGAGCGAACCGCCGTTGGCGCTCGTGCGGTGATCGACGAAGTCAGACGACTTTTCCGAGATCACGTCGGCACGAACGAGTGCATCGAGAAGGCGCTCTCCCCCGTCTCGCACGAGTCCGTCTTCGAAGGTTCGACCACGAGCCAGGGCGAAAACTGATTGCCCTTCACGAGGAGCGGACGGATTCTCGCGGCGAGCGACTGCTCCCATCTTCACGTTGTGCACAGCTGACACCACGTTGGCGTGACACTGCGGATTACGGGCCCACTGCTCGAAACGACGCCGGGTCTCTCGGGTCGATCGTTGGTTCGTACCGCTCACGGGGCGACGGTACCAAAGGGGTGTGCGAGTCGATTGGGGTATGGTTCGGGCACACCTTTCGGGGGAAACGGTGTGAGGCAAGGGGCGTCATGACGTACGGCGGGGAACGGATCGACTGGGAGCCGGTCAAGAGTTGGATCACCGACTGGGACTGGCTCGACGACGGTTGGGGCGAGAACGCCATCGACATCTGGAACGAGGTACGTGAACAGTGTCCGGTGGCCAGCACCGAACGTTACGGACGTGCCTTCATGCCGGTCACCATGGAGGCAGTGCGAGCCATCGCACAGGACACCGAGAACTTCTCGTCGATCTGGGTCAACGTGGCGCGTCCCGACGCCCCTCGCGCTCCGGCTCCGCCGATCACGAGTGATCCACCCGACCACCACGGGCATCGCCGACTCATCCTGCCTGCCTTCAATCCAAAGGCCATCGCCGCCATCGAACCTGAACTGCGTCGGTTCTGCCAATCGCTCATCGCCGACATCGGCGACTCCCCCACGGCTGATGCCGCCGAGCAGTACAGCCAACACATCCCAGTGCACGGCATCTGCATCGTCACCGGCCTTCCCGAAGCCGACGCCGATCTCTTTCGTGATTGGATCTACAAGAACTTCCAGTTGGCGCCCAAGGACAACACGATTCGACTACAAGTGCTGACCGAGATGACTCAGTACATCGATGCTCTGCTCAAGGATCGTCTGAAGAATCCGCAAGACGACCTGTTGACGGTGGTGGCCAACGCCGAGATCGACGGCAAGGACGTCGACTGGGACGTGAAAGTCGGCTACATACGACTGCAGATCGTGGCGGGTATCGACACCACGTGGAGCGCGATCGGATCCGGCCTTTGGCACTTCGCTCAACACAACGATCAAGTGCAGCGGCTGATCGCCGTTCCGGACGATCACGAACTGTGGTCGGAAGCGACCGAAGAAGTTCTTCGCTACTACGCGCCGGTCACGATGGCCCGCAAAGTCGTGAAAGACGTCGAGGTGAGCGGCTGTCCGATGCACAGTGGCGATCAGACCCTCGTGACGTTCCCGGCCGCCAATCACGATCCGGCCGAATTCGAACGGGCCGACGAGTTCGTCCTCGATCGCAAGAACAATCGACACGTCGCATTCGGCCTCGGAATCCACCGTTGCGCCGGATCGAACCTTGCGCGACTCGAGATGATCGTCGCCTTCCAGGAATGGTTACGGGCCTTCCCCAACTATTCACTCGACCCGTCCAAGAAGGTGACGTGGGCGAACGGCCAAGTGCGCGGACCGCGCATTTTGCCCGTGCTGACCACTGGTTGAACCGACTCAGGCCTCACCAGGCGCCAAAGCCTCCAACGTCTCCCAGGGCCAACCCAACTCGGGTCGCGAATTCAGGGCCGATAACAAGACGCCGGTGGCACCGGCGTCGAGGTGCTCCTGCATGCGGGCACGCACCTGCTCTTCGGTGCCCCACGCCGTGTACGTGTCGACGAGTCGATCACTACCGTTTCCACTCCAGTCGGATTCGTCGAATCCTTGCTTTCGCCACTGTCGGTGGTAGGCGGGAAGGGGCAGATAGATCGAAATCGCCATGCGACCAGCCGCCCGGGCCGCCACCGGATCCGTCGAGACACACGACGGAAGCACCACGTAGAGCTCCTTGTCGGGTCCGAGAATTCGACGCGATTCGGCGGTGTGATTCGGCGTCTGCATGTACGAAGTGATGCCATCGGCCACCTCTCGGGCGACTGCGACCATTTTCGGTCCGTGTGCAGCCAGAAAGATAGGAATCTCCGGCGGAACCGCTGGAGTGTGCAGTATCGAAACGTTTCGGACACCTGAGATGTGTGTTCGCGCCAATTCGACCGGATCCTGCCATTGCAGCCCACGCATCTCGGCAGCCGGAGGATGAGAGACACCGAGACCGTGGATGAACCGCCCTCCCGAGAAATCGGCCAAAGTTCGCGCCGCTTGTGCCGAGGCAATCGGATCACGTCCGTACATATGAGCGACACCCGACGCGACCTTCAGCTTGTCGGTGTTGTTCAGAATGAATCCGGCCGACACGTAGACCTCTCGACCGAAGATGTCGGGAAGCCATACCGAACGATGACCGATCGACTCGAGCCTCTGAACATGCTCGACAAGCTGCGCCGGCGAGAAGAAATCTGCTGGCGTCATGATTCCGACGACGGGAGAGACCATCTCCACTCCTCCTTGTTTGTCAGTTTCGTTCGAACTTGGGTTCGCGACGTTCGGCCGAGGCTCGAATTCCCTCGGAGAAGTCACGAGTCACTCGCAGACGCATCTGCTCACGTCGTTCCAAGTCAGTAGCCGCACTGACACGATCGGCCAGATCTCCTCGGAGGGTGGCCCGGATCGCTTCGACTGCCAACGGCGCAGCTCCTGAGATCTCTCGCGCCAGCTCGTGTGCCGTCGCGAGAAGCTCGTCGGGTGGGACGCATCGATCGACGAGTCCGATCGACAAAGACGCGTCCCCATCGAGCCGCCGCCCGGTCATAAGCAACTCGGCAGCTCGTTGTTCACCGACCAAACGCGGCAAGGTGACCGACAGGCCGAAACCATGGTGGAAGCCGAGACGAGCAAAGTTCGCGCTCAGCCGCGCCGAAGATGAGGCAACCCTGAAATCACACGCCAGTGCTACTCCGAGACCTCCGCCTATCGCCGCACCCTGGATCGCGGCCACGATGGGCTTTCGGGTTCGGAAAAGTCGAACTGCCGCCGCGTACAAGTCTTCTGTCTCGTCCGATGTCCCCCCACCGGAGAAGTCGGCACCCGCGCAGAAGTGCTTTCCTTCTGCGGACAACACGATCACTCGAGTCGAATCGTCCCGATCGAGTTCCTCCCAGACCGATGCCAGCTCGGAAATCATCGTCGCCGAGAAGAAGTTGTTCGGTGGACGACACAGAACGACGTCGGTCCGAAACTGAGTCGTGGGCCCGACCCGAACATGGGCCACTCGAGTCACGGTTCGATCGGGCTCTCGAGAAGGTTCCGGCCGAAGAGATCGCCGAGCGCACGCCAATGTCGATCCTCCGATCGTTGATCGTGCTGTGGACGATCGGAGAACGCGAAACCATGGTGCTTTCCCCAATAGCGTTCGACTCGTCCACGGACCTCACACTCCTGCATCGACGCCTCGAATCGGTCGACCATGTCGAGAGGCACGTAATCGTCGTGCTCGGCCGCTGCGACGTAGATCTCGCCCGAGATCTCCGGAAGACGGAGGTGAGGAGAATCTTTGGCGTCGACGTGCAGTCGTACTCCGTAGAACGACGCCGCCGCTCGTACTCTCGCCGCGTGCTCAGCGGCCGCCCATACGGCAAAGGGTCCGCTCATGCAGTACCCAACCACTCCGATTCGAGACGCATCGATGGACGGATCGCCGTCGGCGTACTCAATCAGTGTTCCCGCATCGCGTCCTACCATCGCATTGCCAACGTTCGTCATGAGTTCTCGCATCCGCTCGAACGATGCACGACTCGAGAAATCGAGTTCGAATTCCGGGGTGCTCCGGTAATACAGATTGGGAAGCAAGACGTGAAAGCCCCATCCTGCGATTCGAGCCGCCATGCGGTGCAGAAGTGGCCGCTTGCCAGGCGCATCCATCAAAAACAAGACGAGAGGTGAGCGAGCGCCAGCCGCGGGGCGGACCGAATACGTCCCCATGACTCCCTCGTCGGTTTCGATCTCCAGGTGGTCATCGACGACGCTCAAGCCCATGGACGGCACCATAGTCGCCTGACAAGACTTAGTCGACATGTATGTCGACTCAGCGAAATGCTCGGCTACGATCCTCGTCGTGGCTGGGTCGAGCACCATCACCGCCGGGATTCATCTCCCCCAGGCCGGACCTGCGTCCTCGGGTGTCGCCATCCAACGAGCCGCCCACCTCGCCGAAGAACTGGGTTACGCCGACGTGTGGGTCAGTGACCATCTGGCGGTGCCGACCGGAGCGTCGTATCCCCCATCGCCATGGATCTACGAACCCCTCATCACTCTCACCTGGGCGGCAGCGGCGACATCGCGCGTCGGACTCGGAACGACCGTTCTCGTTCTTCCGATGCGCCATCCTCTCGTCACGGCGAAATCGGTCGCCTCGATCGATCGATTGAGCAACGGACGCATGATTCTCGGCCTTGCTGCGGGATGGCTCGAGGCTGAATTCGAAGCACTCGGTGTTCCTTTCGACGAGCGAGGACCTCGAACCGACGAAGGTGTCGCCATGCTGAGACGGCTCTGGACCGACGACCACATCACCGATGATTTTCCGATCCACTCGTCGAGTTACACGTCGATGCGAGCTCTCCCTCAGCCCGATCGTCACCTTCCTATTTGGATTGGTGGACACGCGAAGGTAGCTCTCGATCGCGCGGTCCGGGTGGGAGATGGTTGGCATGGAGCGTTCCTATCTCCCGCTCAAACGGCCTGGAGGGTGGAGTACCTACGTCGAAGCAGACCCGAGCCAGAATTCCCGATTTCGATGCGTACCCGCTGGGATGCCCTCACCGACGACTTCGACACGATTCTCGGTGAGCTCGACGACTACATCGCAGCCGGCGTGACACACGTTGTCCCCGAACCACGACAACGAAACATGGACGACTACCTGCGATCGATCGAGGCGCTAGCCGGGCTGATGGCCCGCGCCGGTGTCACCTTCGAGGAGTCATGAAGAGTTCGACGCCGATCACCCGAGGTGGATGGGAGGCGACCGGTACCTCGGCCGATCGTCGATCCGATCTCGGACGATCACCCGGCAAGCGGGCTGCGAAGGCACGCCAGAACCTTCTCGATGCAGCACGCGCGGCATTCGACCAACACGGTTACGCCGATACCACCGTCGAACACATCGTGAATCGGGCCGGTGTCGCTCGGGGAAGTTTCTACACGTACTTCGAATCGAAGACGGACATTTTCCGGCACTTGTGCTCGGCCATCGACCGCCAGGTGGCCACCGATGTCGTCGGCTTCGAACGATCACCCGACTCCGATCCGATCACCAATCTTCGAGTATCGACCGCCAACTATCTGGCTCTCGTCCGCTCTCACGCTGATCTCTACCGGCTGGTCGACCAAGCTTCTGCCAATGATCCGGAGATCAACGAGGCCCGGCTCCGGTCTCGGTCGCGCCACGTCAGTCGGGTGGCCAAGCAGATCCGAAAATGGCAGACCTCGGGTCACGCCGATTCGAACGTCGATGCCGAAACGGTTGCTGCCGTGCTCGTCGCCATGCAGTCCGGAATCGCACAGATGATGTACACACAAGGACAAGAGCGCGATGAATTGAGCGTCGTCGATGTCATCACGAACGTCTGGATCTCGACCTGCGGTCTCACTCGTCGTCGGCGGGCCGGATCATGAGTCAGCACTCAACGTTCGATTCTCGATCGGTTCGTAACGAGGTTGATGCCTGGATCGATACGAATTGGGACCCCGAACTACCACTTCTGGAGTGGCGCGAGCGACTCGTCACTTCGGGTTGGATGGTCCCGTCCTGGCCGACGAAGTGGTTCGGACGAGGCCTCGCCGCCTCGGCTGACCGGATCGTTGCCGACGCTCTTCGCGATCGAGGTGCCCCGGGGGCTCCCATCGGAAGCGGTATGAGCCTCGCCGCCCCCACACTTCTCGAGCACGCCAGCGATCAGCTCAACAGAGATCTGATTCGTCCGACGATCACCGGAGCGATCACATGGTGCCAGCTTTTCAGCGAGCCGGGAGCGGGCTCTGATCTAGCCTCGCTGTCCACCACTGCGACCCTCGATGGTGACGAATGGGTGCTGAACGGACAGAAGGTCTGGAACACAAGTGCTCATCACGCCGACTTCGCGATCGTGGTCGCTCGTTCCGACTGGGATGCTCCCAAACATCGCGGGATCTCGTATTTCGTTCTCCCCATGGGTCAAGCGGGAGTAGAAGTTCGAGGAATCAAACAGATGAACCGCCATGCATCCTTCAACGAAGTGTTCTTGACCGACGCTCGCCTACCTGCTCATTTTTTGGTCGGCGACCGTGGAGACGGCTGGAGGATCGCGCGCACCACCCTTGCCCATGAGCGATCCTTCGCGACTCTTCGGCGGCCTTCCTATCGGACGGACTCCGCACCTCCGGGCCGAGCCGTGAGAGAGGCCGAGGCCGAAGCCGATGAACATTTCGCAACCTATGTCTGGTATCCGCAAAGGGCGGGGCGAGCCGATCTGTTGATCCCCCGTGCTCAGGAATTCGGGCTCGACACCGACCCGCGAATCCGTGATGCGATCGGCCGTGTGGCGGGATTCCAACGCGCAAGCGAATGGACTGCACTTCGCGCCCGCTCAGCCAGAGCTCTCGGACGTCCTCCAGGCCCTGAAGGTTCGATCGGGAAACTCGCTGCTTCCGAACTGGCGCGTCGAAGCGCGAAGACACATGGACAGATCTCCGGGGCGCACGGCATGCTCGATGACGGCGCTCAGTCGACTGTCGCCGAGGTTCTCGTGTCGACTCCGGCTCAGTCGATCGCTGGTGGTACGGACGAGATTCAGCGCAACATCATCGGCGAGAACATTCTCGGTCTGCCACGCGAACCATCGCACGATCGCGAAACGCCATTTCGAGATCTACCTCGCTGACCCCTCGATCAGACGAAGAACCCGCGTAAGGCTGCAGCCATCTGATCGCGCACCGGCCTTCCAGACGGAAGCACGTCGACCATGCCGACCGACGTATGGGTGTGTCCACGGGCCTGGATGTGCTCCACCGGCACACCGGCCACCTTCAGTGCTACGGCGTAAGCATCACCCTCGTCACGCAGCGGGTCGTACTGACCGGTGACGACGACAGCCGGTGGCAAATTCGCCAGCGATTCGGCGAGGAGCGGGGAGGCCTTCGGATGCGACCGATCCGACGGATCGGCGTAGTGATCCCAGAACCAGTCCATCAACGACTTCGTGAGTACATAGCCCTCGGCGTTCTCGCGCATCGATGGGTACTCCTTCGATCCGTCGACGGCCGGCGTGAGGAGCAACTGTCCCTTGAGTGACGGCCCACCGTTGTCCCGTGCTAGTTGCGCGGCCACCGCGGCCACGTTGCCGCCGGCGCTCCATCCGGCCACAGCGAGACGCGTCGGATCACCACCAAGCGACGCCGCATTCGCTGCCACCCACTGAAGTGCGGCAAAGGAGTCGTCGGCCGCGGCCGGGAAACGATTTTCGGGCGCGTGCCGATAGTTCACCGACACGATCACAACGTTCGACTTCACACACAGTTCGCGGCACAGAGGGTCGTCTGAGGTGTGACTGCCGATGACCCAACCGCCACCGTGGTAGTAGACGACCACTGGGTGCGGTCCTGGTGTGGGCGGACGGTAGAGCCGGTACTCGATGGGGCCGTCGGCGCCGGGAAGCATCCCATCGATGATCTCCCCCACCTCAGGTCCGGGAGGCCGAACAGCTGACGACATCTCCATGAACATGCGCGCGTCCGGCGGCGACATCGATTCGATGGGCGGCAGGTTCAGCATGGCCATGGCGTCGAGAAACATTTCGACGTCGGGCTGGATCTCACGCACCAAACCGTCGTTCGTCGACGACTTGCCCGAGCCCGCCAGTTCGAAACCGAGATAATCGCGTTCACGTACCTCATCGCAGATCCTGCGGTAGCGGCCTACTCCACCGATGTACGGGAAGAGCACTCGCGGTTTGCCTGGAACGTTGGCTCCCATGTACCACGAGTTGGTGTCCTGGAAAAGTGTGATGTCGGCACAATCGGCGCAATGCTGACGCCACCCTTCTTCGGCCATCGCCGTGGGTTCGATGGTGTCGAGGCCCTTCGCACGCATGTCGATCAACGTGTCGCGGATCCATTCCACGTGCTGCTCGATCGACACCATCATGTTCGACAGCACCGATGGGCTGCCCGGTCCGGTGATCATGTACAAGTTGGGGAATCCCACCGACGTGAGACCGAGATACGTGAGCGGTCCGTTCTCCCATTTCTGCTTGAGGGTGAGCCCATCCTTGCCAGTGATGTCGACCGCGACGATCGCTCCGGTCATGGCGTCGAATCCGGTTGCGTAGACGATCGAGTCGAATTCTTTGGACTCGTCACCGAAGTCGATACCGGTCTCGGTGATCGACCGAATGGGCTTGGTGTTCAGATCGACCAGTCGCACGTGAGGCAGATTGAACGTCTGGTAGTAGTTCGTGTCCATGCACGGCCGCTTCGTTCCGTACGGATAGCCGCGTGGGCTGAGGAGTTCAGCAGTCTCGGGATCCTTCACGACCGAGCGAACCTTCGATCGCACGAACTCGGCCACCACTTCGTTCGCGTCGCGACTGGTTCCGGCGTCCATGAACGTGGCTCCGACCGACAACAACTCGCCGCGCTGCCACGACTGCTCGAGCAGAGCATTGGCCTCGTCACGAGGGGTGGCGAGCGCCGAGACGGTCGACGGAGGAATCGGCACACCCGAGTACGACAGTCGCGCTTCGTCTTCGTAGGTCGCGCGGTCGGCCTTCAATCGAGCCACTCGATCGGCTGGTTGCGGACCGTTCAACGCCGGTACCGAGAAGTTGGGAGTGCGCTGGAAGATCACGAGTTCCTTCGCCTGTTCGGCGATGTGAGGGATCGACTGAATGGCCGACGAACCGGTGCCGATCACCGCCACACGCTGACCGGTGAAGTCGACACCTTCGTGAGGCCAGCGGCCGGTCACGTACACCGGGCCCCGGTATCGATCGGTGCCGGCGATATCGGGATCCTTGGGAACGGACAGGCACCCCGTGGCCATGACGTAGTGACGACACGTGATCGTCTCCCCCGTCGAGGTGCGCACGTGCCACCGTTTGGCAACCTCGTCCCATTCCGCACTCTCGACCTTTACTTCGAAGTCGATACCCGAATACAGATCGTGCTTCTTCGCCACGAACTGCGCATACTCGAGGATCTCGGGCTGGGCGGCGTGTTTTTCCGACCAGGTCCACTGCTCGTGCAACTCCGGGTCCCAGGTGTACTGGTAGTCGGTCGTGGCGATGTCGCAACGCGCGCCTGGGTATCGATTCCAGTACCAGGTTCCGCCTACGTCCTTGCCGCTCTCGAGAACTCGCGACGTGAAACCGTTCTCACGCAACTCGTGAAGCAGATACATGCCGGCGAATCCGGCCCCCACCACCACGACGTCGACATCGCGCTCGACACGTTTCCCTGCAACGGCGTGACGACCACCGTGCACAGCCTGTGGATGGGGGTGCCGGTGGTGGTGCGCAGCGGCGCATGCTGCGTGTCGCGCGCCG
>RFSV01000058.1 GCA_009923785.1 Acidimicrobiia bacterium
CGACCCTTGTAGAGCATGTAGGTCGAGATGAGACCGCCGAACAGCAAGCACTCGGATCCGAGGAAGATCCACATGCCGAGTTTGTTGTTCGACAGGCCAGTGGTGGTGTGATGAGCGCCGTGATCGGCGCCGTGTGCGACTGCGGTGTCAGCCAAGGGGTGCCAACTCCTTCGTGGTGCCGCCACCCTCTCCGGGTGCCGGTGGATCGAAATCGTCGTCGGGCGCCGTGGCCGGTTCCATGGCCCAACCGAACATGGTGAGCAGCAGGAATGCGGCACCGACCGCCATGAGCAGACGGTTGTAGATGAGTCCGTAACAGATGATCGGAAGCGCAAGCGCAACAAGAATCGGCCAGTAGGAACGCGACGGCATGTGGATGTGCTCGTCGGGGTGGGCGTTCATGTCGGCCAGAACTTCTTCGGCGGTCGCCACCTGCTTGATCTCGTGCGTGTTCGCATCCTGTTCGTACTTGCGATGGAAGAACTCGTCGAGATGGTCGACGTTCGGAATCGAATCGAAGTTGTGCTCGACCGGCGGGTTGGAGGTCATCCACTCGAGAGAACGGGCGTCCCACGGATCGAGCGGTGCGATGGCGACCTTCTTCGACTTGTGCGTGTACACCACGTTGATGATGAAGAAGAGAATGCCGAGCGACAGGATCAGCGAGCCCGTGGAGGCGATGAAGTTCCAGAAGCCGAGGTTGAAGAAACCCTCACCCGCACGAGCTTCGGTCCAGACCTGCATACGACGCGGCTGACCCTGCAGACCAAGGATGTGCATGGGACCGAAAGTCATGTTCATACCCACGACCATGAGCCAGAAGTTCCATTTACCGAGGGTCTCGTTGAGTTGCCGACGGAACATCTTCGGCCACCAGTAATAGAAGCCAGCGAAGAGTCCGAAAATCGCCCCACCGAAGAGCACGTAGTGGAAGTGGGCGACGATGTAATACGTGTCGGTCTGCTGCGTATCACTCGGAGCGACCGAGTGTGTGACACCCGAGAGGCCACCAATGGTGAACTGCACGACGAGACCGATGGCGAAGAGCATCGGCGTGGCGAAGGTGAGCTTGCCACCCCACATGGTCATGACCCAGTTCACGATCTTCACACCTGTCGGCACGGCGATAGCCATTGTCGAAAGTGAGAACACGGCCACCGACACCGGTCCGAGACCTGACGAGAACATGTGGTGAGCCCACACACCCCAACCCACGAAACCGATGGCCGCGCCCGAGAGGGCGACGATCGGGTAGCCGAACAGCGGCTTCTTCGAGAAGACCGGGATGATCTCCGACACGATGCCGAATGACGGCAGGATGAGGATGTACACCTCGGGGTGTCCGAAGATCCAGAAGAGGTGCTGCCAGAGCAGCGGGTCGGCACCGGCGGCTACATCGAAGAACGTCGCGTCGAAGGTGCGCTGGAACGACAACAAGAAGAGAGCCACCGTGATGACCGGGATGGCGAACAACAAGAGGAACTGAACGACCAGAACCATCCACGTGAAGATCGGCATGCGCATGAGCTTCATTCCAGGAGCCCGCATGTTGAGGATGGTGACGATCAAGTTGATCGAACCGGTCAGGGATGCGATACCGGTGATCTGAAGGCCGAGCACCCAGAAATCGATTCCGTGAGTCGGCGAGAAGAGCGTGCTCGAGTTGGGCGCGTACATGAACCAACCACCGTCGGCCGCTCCGCCGAGGAACCACGACGTATTGAGGAAGATTCCACCGAAGAGGAAGCACCAAAAGCCGAAGGCGTTGATGCGCGGGAACGCCACGTCGCGGGCGCCGATCTGTAGAGGTACGAAATAGTTGGCGAACGCCGCCGCCATCGGCATCACGAAGAGGAACACCATGGTGGTGGCGTGCATGGTGAACATCTGGTTGTACTGATCGGCACTGAGAACCTTGCCCTCAGGACCCATGAGCTGCAGCCGGATCAGAACCGCCTCGAGACCACCCACGATGAAGAAGAAGAATGCGGCTACCCCGTACATGATGCCGAGCTTCTTGTGATCGACGGTGACGAGCCAGTCCTTCCACGACGACGTGGCGGCTGGGCGCTTGAAGACACCGAGCGCTTCACTCGGCTTCACCACAGTTGGTGCGCCGGCGACTGCGACATCGGCGGAGGGACGTTCGATGATGGCCATCTCAGTGTTCTCCTGTTACTTCAGTTCGAGTAGGTAGGCGACGAGGGCGTCGATCTGATCTTCGGTGAGTCCGAGTGCCGGCATGCCGCGGTACTTGCCGTCGGTCTCCTGCAACTTGGTCGGATCGGCGTACATGGGCTTCTTCTCCGGAGCGTTGCGGAGCCACTCGCGTAGATCCTTCTGATTGAGACAAGGCTCCGACACGCCAGCGAGATACCTGGCTCCGAACTCTTCGGGAGTGGCGTTCCACACGTCGTCGCGACAGGACGAATTGAGAAGGTCCCACGATGCACCGGCAAAGGTGTTGCGAGTCATCAGATGCGTGAGGTTGGGCGCAGCTCCCGACACCACGTACTGCTCGGGGGCCGACACGATGAGAGATCCGTCGGCGTTGGCCAGTCCATTGACCTGGTGACAGCGGGCGCACTGCGAGATGAACACCGATTCGCCTGCGGCCGCGAGAGTGCCTGCGGCCGGCGGTGTGTAGGACGACAACTGGTTGGCGACCCAGGCGTCGAAGTCGGGACGGGACAGCACCACCGTTTCCATGCGCATGTATGCGTGCGACAGGCCGCAGAACTCGGTGCATTGTCCGGCGTAGATTCCCGGCTGGCTTCCCTCGATACGCAACGGATGGACTCGACCGGGAACGCTGTCCTTCTTGCCGTTCAACTTCGGAATCCAGTACGAGTGGATCACGTCACGGCTGGTGACTCGCAAGAGCACCTTGGTGTCCTCGGGGATCACGAGTTGACCCGAGGTGACGATCGGTGCGTCGATCCCATAGCGATCGGCGTTGTCACCGTTGGCCGGATAGTCGTACTCCCACCACCACTGCTGGCCGGTGACATTGACGATCATCTCGGTGTCGTCGGTCTTGGCCAGATCGAAGATGGTGCTGGCGGTCGGGATGGCCACACCGATGAGGATGAGCACCGGAATGACGGTGAGGGTGATTTCGAGGACTGGCTTGCCGTGCGTCTGCTCGGGGATGCCCTGCCCGCGATCGCGATAGCGGAACACCGCCCAACCGACGGCGAGAAACACGATGACGCCGACGATGCCAGCGACCAGGAACACCGGCTGCTGAAGATTGTCGATCTGTTCAGCGTTCGGACCGGCCGGCTGCCACGTGTCCTGAGGGGCGTCCTTCGCGCAACCAGCGAGGGCGAGGAGCCCGGCACCGGTGGCGGCGAGGGCCCACAGACGTCGACGAGGGGTCTTCTTCACGGAGTCTCCATGACGTTGGTTGTCGTTCAGGTTGTCGTTCATGCCGTCGTTCGGATTCATCACGGCACCACCACGGTCAGTCGAGCCGACTCCACGCCGGGGACGGTGATGGAGAAGGGCTCGTCACTTGCGAAGGACGGTTGAGGAATCCTCACGGTGACCGACTGCTGGCCACCCTTTTCGACCTTGCTCGTACATGATTCGAGAGCGATCTCCCGTTCGACGCCTTCGCCCAGATCTTCGACGACCTTGCCGTACGACACCACCATCCGCCGTGCTTCGTCGGTTTCATTGATGAAAAGAATGGTCGAGGGGTTGGTCCGCTGGATGTACACCTCGGACTGCAAACCTTCGTAACCAGCAACTTCGGCGACCAGTTGGCCGTCACGAAGAATGACGGTGGCGAGAATGTTGCTCTTGGCGCCGACTGACCGAGATGCCTTCTTGTCGGAGTATTCCTTCTCTTCCGTACAGCCACGATGAGCGAAGTGATCTTCGGCTGCGGCTTCGGTCAACTGGTCACGCTCACCATCGAGTGCGGTGGCCACACCAGCACTGGCGAGGGCCACGAGCACGACCGCAGACATGGCACCGACGATGCGACGACTCACGTTGCGACGGAAGGCGATCAAGGTCCCCACAGCGAGAACGAGGGCCGCTGCCACACCGAACACGGCCACACCGGCCGACTTGTCAAGGGCGAGCATGAGACGCGAGAACGAGAGAACGATGACGGCCAGTAGCAGAGCGCCGGCTACCGGCAACTCGAGCGGATGCACGAGGTAGTCGCGGATCTTGGTGTTGTAGGCCGAGTCGGCCGAGCCACGCTCGGACCAGTTCTGGATCATCCACTCGCCGAGCATGGCGAGAGTGAGCGCCACGCCGACCTTGAAGATGCCGGGCGACGAAATGAGTCCGACCACCAGCACACCGACCGAGATCGCCGTGCCGAGCGGCCACAGGCTCGCCCGCGGCGAACCGTTGGTCGCAGCGGCCGTCGCATGAGCCGCCGTGTCGGTCGAGAGCACGTGACCATCACGAACGAACGACGCAATGGCACCGGCGAACAACAGAGCCGTGGCCAAGAAGAAGAGGGCTACCGTGCCAAGGGCGCTGTTGCCCGAGATCATCCAGAGAACGGCACCGACGAGCGAACCCGCACCGAGGCCGTAGAAGAGTTTGGAGCTGGTGGTGATCACGTCCGCTTCCTCACTTCTGCACGTAGACGACGAACCAGACCGCAGTGAATGCGGCGGTGATGAAGTACCAATAAAGAGCGGTGGCCGAAACGATCGACACATCGGAGTTGCCGCGACCGAGGAAGCGGAACGCAGCAACAGCGGTGTACACGAGTCCGGCGATCACGAGGAACGCCATGGTTCCCGTGAGTGCATAGAACATCGAATGGAAGGCACCGTCACGAACACCGACACCCATCTGGGTCCAGATGAAGATCTGGGCATTGAGGGCGGCAAGTCCCATGAGCATCGTCATGCCGAGAGCCATGCCGGCGTGCTGGCGATCGTCACGCTTGGCCGAATACACGGCCCACTGAGCCATCACGCACACCACGCAGAATGCGATGAGCATCATGTTGGCGGCCACTTCGGGCACCACGATGTCGGCCGGCATCCAGTCCTTGATCGCACCTCGTCGTTCGGAGAAGCGCGTGGGAGCGTCGGCCCGCAACTGCGACCAGACAGCGAGCATGCCTCCGATGAGCATGACGCCGGCGGCCGAGGCGAGGCCCGTGCCGACAAACAGTTGCCGACGAGGTGCCGGTTGCGGAGCGGGGGGTAGCGCGTGCATCAGCCGACCTTCCCTGAGTTGTTCTTCATGTCTGCGAGCGGATGATCGGAACCGACGACGATCACGTCGGAGAAGTTGTCGGCCGGAGGCGGTGACGACGTCGCCCACTCGAGAGTGGTGCCGTCCCACGGATCGTCACCTGCGGCATCACCCTCGGTGAAACTGCGAGCGGCGAGTGCGACGAAGGCCAGAGCGCTCAGCAGTGTGAGGACGAATCCGGCGGTGGTGAGCAGATTCCAGAACTCCTGCGGCCCGTCGTACACGAACTCGTCGAGAGCGCCAGCAGGCTGATCGGCGAAACCGGCGATCATGTACGGGATCGAGCCAAGGACGGTTCCGAGGAAAGCGAGCAGCGCTAGCGGAATGGCGGCCTTGTCGGAGATCGTGCGCCCCCACAACTTCGGACCCCAGTAGCACACGGCGCCAAAAGCGAGCATGGCGGTACCGAAGGTAACCGCCACGTACGAGCCGGCTTCGTAGATGGTTCCTCG
The DNA here is from genome assembly GCA_009923785.1 of Acidimicrobiia bacterium. Lineage (GTDB taxonomy): Bacteria > Actinomycetota > Acidimicrobiia > Acidimicrobiales > Ilumatobacteraceae > Casp-actino8. Next base: position 5,691 of record RFSV01000058.1, read on the forward strand.
GAGTCCTGCGTCTTCGATCGCGTAGAGGACGTGCGAAGCGGCACCGAGCAAGATCATGAGAAGTCCGAGCACACCGAAAGCCAGTGGCGCCGCCACACGCGGCTTGGCGGACTTGAGAGTGAGCACTGCAGTCGCAAGGACGCCGAGTAGGCCGAGCAGCGGCACCAGATTCAGCAGAGCGAAGGGCAACAAGTCGGCGATCTTGTCGCCGATGCCGCTGAAGAATCCGTCGCCTTCCCACGGAAGGGTGACCGTCGAATGAACGACAGCAGTGATCACCGCGACACCGACCACACCAACCGCCACGTTGCCAGCTGTTCGTTGCGCGAGCCGGGTGCGACCCATCACTGGCACCATGTCGAGAACGAAACCGAGAACCGGAATGGCGAGGACGTATGTGAACGGCTGTGACAGCGACCAGCCGACCCAATCGCCGATGCCGTAGTTGCCGCCGAAGCCGGCCCGTGCGTATCGATGATCGACGTAGAGGTAGATCGTGGTTCCGATCAGCGCCGGAAGAGCCATCAACAAGGTGACGGCTCCGACGAGCGACGCCCACGAGAACATCGGCGCCCTCAACAGGCCCATGCCCGGAGCGCGAGACGTGAGAGCGGTGACCGCCACCGACAGCGCGACCATTCCGAGCCCGAGATACATGACGACGGTGCTCGCCAGATAGAGATCGACCATTTCGGCTTCGCCGCCGCCTGGGCCGCCGTTGCCGATGATCGACGCGATCGCCAGACCGAGTCCGGTGAGCCACATCCAAAAGCCCGATGCCGCTGTTCGTGAGAAGGCGAGCGATCGCGAACCGAGCTGTAGAGGCACGACGGCAATGACGAGACCGATCACCATCGGCACGACACCGCCGTAGGTGAGCAACAGTCGCGCCGCCGCCAGGACCTGCGACCCTGCTCCCTTGTCGAGCAATTGGTATCCCTCGGCATCGATGCGCTCGAAGGCGACCAACACGGCGAGAACGAGTCCCCCGAGGAAACCGACGAATCCCGACCCGATGAAGAGTCGACCGACGACTTTGTGATCAGCCGAGGTGAACCAGTTCGCCACTGAGGAAGTGGAGGCCGACTCGGGCACCGACTGCGTTTGGATAGAGGTCATTCCACTGGGCTCGCTTCACACGCGACGGGGCAGCCGTGGCCCCCCGAGGGGTCTGGTTGGTTCGGACGAAATCCGACTCCGACATTACCTACTTCTCCCTGCTCAGGCCTAAATCCCGACCATTCACAAAGGCACACGAACGGGTGTCACATCTCGCCCGAAAATGTGGCTCGGACCGATTTCAGACGCCGTGTTCGACGAACACGTCGATCGCCATCGCCACGAACAGAATTGTCACGTACGTGATCGAGAAGGTGAAGAGGCGCATGGACTGCGACGGGGTGGGCTTCCGGCCGAGCTGAACCGCTCCGACGATGAAGAGCAGATTCATCGCTATAGCCGTGACCAGGTAAATCGGTCCGAGACTGGCCACCGGTCCGAGGGCGATGGTGGTGGCCGCCAGCACAATCGTGTAGCCGACCATGTGGCGCACCGTCTCGTCGATGGTGGCCACACTCGGCAGCATCGGCACCGAGGCCGCCCGGTAGTCGTCGGCGTGGCGAATGGCCAGGGCCCAAAAATGCGGTGGAGTCCACAAGAAAATGGCGATGAACAGGAGAAATGGCTCCCAGGACAGGCTGTTCTGAACCGCCGCCCAGCCCACCAGTACGGGCACGGCTCCGGCCGCACCGCCGATGACGATGTTCTGACGGCTCGTGCGCTTCAACCACAGGGTGTAGACGAAGACGTAAAAGAGGGTGGCCGACAAGGCGAGGGCCGCTGACAAGAGGTTGGCCCCGGCCCACAACACGGCAAAAGCCGCTACTTCCAGGGACAACGCAAAGATCATCGCCTGTTTCGGAGAGATCAGCCCGGTGACCAAAGGCCGAGTTTTCGTCCGTTCCATGAGTCGGTCGATATCGCGGTCGACCACCATGTTGATGGCATTGGCCCCACCGGCCGCCAAGGTGCCACCCGCCAACGTCACGAGAACCAGGCCCCAGGAGGGCCAACCCTTCTCGGCCAACACCATCGTGGGCACGGTGGTGATCAGAAGTAATTCGATGATGCGCGGTTTGGTGAGAGCGATGTACCCGCCGACCACCGAACGAGGAGCCCGACGCGGTCCGTGGGCCGACACACCGCCAGGGGTCAGGCGCGAGGGCACGAGCGGACGAGAAGCTGCGGACATCGCTTCGATCGTACGGGGGTGTGAAACACCCCACCAACCACGACAATGGCAATGTGAAGCTCGAGTGCGTGACTCCCGTCGCCACGGCACCGGCAACGATCGAGCGACCCGCGGTCGACGAGTCCACCGATGTGGCACCGGATTCTCCCTGGGTGGTTCTGGTCTGGAACGACCCGATCAACCTCATGAGCTACGTCACCTTCGTGTTGCAAAAGCTCTTCGGCTACAGCCTGCAAAAAGCCACGGAACTGATGCTCGACGTTCACTACAAAGGCAAGGCGGTCGTGAGTTCGGGAACGCGCGAAAAGGCCGAAATGGACGTCTTCCACCTACACGAACACGGTTTGTGGGCGACCATGCAAAAAGACGGTGGCCGCAACGACGACGGGAGCGGTTCGTGATCGGCCGTCGACGACGCGCCGTTCGACGTACGAGCGACGGCTTCGTTCTCGACCTCGACGTTGACGAGGTCCACCTCCTCCGGCGCCTGATCGGCGAAGTCCGACAACTAGTGACCGGCGCGTCTCCCGACGACCCGAAACTCGCCCGACTCTTCCCACCCGCGTACACCGACGACGACGGCAGTGAATCCGAGTACCGACGCCTCATGCATGACGAATTGGTCACCAGTCGAGCGACTGCCATCGACACGGTCGAGACCACTCTCGCCGCCTCTGAGACATCGAAGAACCGGGTCGTCTTCGACGCGGCCGGACTCGAAGCCCTCGCCACCAGCCTCAACTCGGTCCGACTGGTCCTCGGCACCCTTCTTGGAATCACCGACGAGGACGACGAGCCCGACCACGACGTCCCCGAAGTGGCGCTCTACCACTTCTTGTCGTGGATGCTCGACGGTGTGGTCGAGGCCCTCATGACCGGGGGGTGATCCTCGATGCCCGCCAGGTGGTGCTGGTCAGGCCCGCCGGTAGAGTGGCCAGGCTCTCAGCAGAATCAACACCTGGCCCCCATCGTCTAGTGGCCTAGGACACCACCCTTTCAAGGTGGCGGCACGGGTTCGAATCCCGTTGGGGGTGCCAATCAGTTCTGAAGTCCAGTTCTGGTCTCGTGGTGAAGTTGGAGTTCACGCCGGCCTGTCAAGCCGGAGGTCGCGGGTTCGAGTCCCGTCGGGACCGCCAGTCATTCGGTTCGCCGAATGCACTCGGTCGAGTAGCTCAGTTGGCAGAGCACACGCCTGAAAAGCGTGGGGTCACCGGATCGACGCCGGTCTCGACCACCAGCGGTCACGACATCACGACGCCGAGCGTCGTTGCCGGGCCTCGCGCAACAAGAACTCCTGCGCAACGGTGGCCACATGAGTTCCGTCCACGCTGAACACGTGACCGATCGACAGCCCTCGGCTGTTGGACAGCGAATGACACGTGAAGTCGTGAAGGTGCCACTCGTCGGCGCGCATCGTTCGGTGGAACCACACGGTGTGATCGAGGCTGGCACCGTAATAGTTGCCGTGCGGGTCGGGGTCGTTCGCACGAACGGGATGGGCTCGATCGACTGACTCCGACGGAAGATCGTCGCTCAGATACGTGAACGCACATCGATGCACGAGTTGATGGACCGGATCCTGTGGGTCGCCGAGGGCTTCGGTGATCCGGAACCAGCCCATACTGCGACCGGCACCTTCACGTCCGTCGTCGGGCATGAGCGACGGCTCGATGGCGCGGCGATCGAAAACCTCCGACCACGACGAGTTCTCGACGCTGTCGGGTGAAGGAACTCCCGTCGGGAAGCGAATCGTCTGTACGTCGGGGCTCTCTTCGGAAGCCTGGAACGACGCCTCGAGATTCAGGATCGCGCCAACCGTCTGGCGGGCCACGACACGACGCGTGCAAAAACTCTTGCCGTCGCGAATGCGATCGACTTCGTAACGAACGGGCTCGGACGGATCACCACGACGAATGAAGTAGGAACGCATCGAATGCGGTTCCATCGTCCCGTCGACCGACGACGCCGCTGCACGCAACGCCTGGGCGACGATGTGACCTCCGTACAACCCACCCCACGGGTACTGACGACCGGCACCCACGTAGGTGTCGGGACCGTGGGGTTCGAGATCGAAAAGTTGGGCGATGGTCACGGGGTCAGGCTAGGGGCGCGACTCACAGCCGAGATCAGTTGGCGTGGACGATGACGACCGGACCGCGGCTTCGGTGCGCGACCGCGGTGGACGTCGATCCGAGAAGAACCGAGGCGAGGAGGCTGTGGCTCTTCGAGGCCACGACGATGATGTCCTGTGGTCCGGCTGCTTCGGTCAGTACGTCGGCGGCCGAACCTTCGACTGCGTTCACATCGATGTGTGTTCCATGCGGACCTTCGAGTCGATGCTTCTCTCGTTCGACCAATTGCTTGGCGTCGCGCAACAGGGCGAGTCGGAGTTCTTCCACTCCCGGCCCCATCATCATTCCAGCCTCGGGAATCATGGCTTGATACGGATAGTGCCACGCCGTCACCACGTCGAGTGGTCGGTGCAGACACGAAGCGAGCGACAGCGCCCATGCCGCAGCTTGTGTGGAACGAGACGAACCATCGATACCAACCACGACCTTGCCATCGATCGCACGATTACTGGTCTCGGGAACCAGCACGACCGGACACTTCGCCCGGTGGGCCACCGCGTAACTGACCGAACCCATGATGAGTCCTTGGGCGGCGCCGACACCGCGAGTTCCGATGACGATGGCGGCCGAGTCCTCGGCAGCACGCAACAGGGCTGCGGCCGGCGCGCCTTGGTCGATGAACGTCTCGGTGGCCAGATCGGGGAATTCACTCTTCACACGCAGTGTGAGTTCGCTCATCATCGCCTTG
>RFSV01000059.1 GCA_009923785.1 Acidimicrobiia bacterium
GCCTGTCTCGTTACGGCGACCGACTCTTGCAGTGGTATGCCGATCATCCGGGCGCGATCGTTCCCGACTATCGCATGAACGAAGTCATCGGCTTCATCAAGCAGGGCCTACTCGACTTCAGCATCAGCCGCACGAGTTTCTCGTGGGGTATTCCGCTCCCCTGGGACGACAAGCACATCACGTATGTCTGGTTCGACGCGCTGAGCAACTACATCACTGCGCTGGGCTACGGCGACCCGGAATCTCAAGACCCTGAATCACTTTTCCATCGTCGTTGGCCGGTGAACTATCACCTCATCGGCAAGGACATCGTCCGCTTCCACTGCGTGTATTGGCCGGCCATGCTCATGTCGGCCGGTATCGAGCCCCCGGCTGGATGGGCGGTCGGCGGATGGCTGCTGGTCGGCGGCGAGAAGATGTCGAAGACCACCGGCAACGTGGTGAATCCGCTCGATCTGGTCGACGAGAACAATCCCGAGGGCGTGGGTGTCGACGGTTTCCGTTATTACGTGTTGGCCGAGACACCGTATGGCGCCGACGGCGACTTCACCTACGAAGGTCTCGTCGGCCGGTACAACGCCGACCTCGCAAACAACCTCGGCAATCTGCTGAGTCGCGTGGCCACCGTGGTGGGCAAGAAGTGCGATGGTGTCGGACCCAAGCCGTCGCCCGACAGCCCACTCGCCGCGGCAGCGAAGAACGCGGTCGAAGAAACGATCTCGCGCTGGGCCGACGTGCAGCCGAGTCGTGCACTTGAAGCCACCTGGCAACTCATTCGTGCGACCAACGCCTACCTCGAGACCAACGAACCATGGAAAGCCGAGCCTGGCCCGGCAGTCGACACCGTGATGGGTGACGCTCTCGAAGCGTTACGCATCGTGGCGATCCTGGCATCTCCGGCGATTCCCCGCACAGCCCAAGCCGTGTGGGAGCGCATCGGTATGGTCGAAGGCGGCCAGGCACGAGTCGACGATCGTCGAGTGCCGGTCGACGTGGCCTGGGGCCAGTATCCCGGTGGCGTGAACGTCGTGAAGGGCGATCCGTTGTTCCCGCGCAGAAATATCTCCTGATAACCCCATGACTTGGACAGACACGCACTGTCATCTCGAGGACGATCGGTATCCCGAGAGCACCGATGAGGTCCTCGATGCGGCTCGCGCGCGCGGCGTCACGCGATTCGTAACCGTGGGATGCGACGCGGCGTCTTCACGCGCCTGTCTCGAGATTGCGTCGCGACACGACGACGTGTGGGCCACGATCGGCGTGCATCCCCACGAAGCTGTTCACGGCATCGACGAGGTGTCCCGACTCATCGATGAAACACTGGCCAACGACAGCAACAAACCACGCCTTGTGGCTCTGGGTGAGGCCGGGCTCGATTACTACTACGACCACTCACCTCGAGATACTCAACGCGACGTCTTCGCACAGCAAATCGCGCTGGCTCACCGCCATTCACTTCCACTCGTGATTCACACCCGGGAGGCTTGGGTCGACACGTGGGACGTTCTGGCCGCTGAAGGCGTTCCGGAGCAAACGATCTTCCACTGTTTCACCGGCGGGGTCGACGAAGCCACGAAGTGCCTCGACCTCGGGGCCTTCCTGAGCTTTTCGGGCATCGTCACGTTCAAGAACGCGACCGACGTCGCGGCTGCGGCGTCGATGTGCCCCGACGATCGCCTACTCGTCGAGACCGACAGCCCGTATCTCGCTCCGATCCCCCATCGAGGTCGCCCCAACCGCCCGGCCTTTGTGGTGGATGTCGGCGAACACGTCGCTCGATTGCGCGGTGTGACGTCGGAGGATCTTGCCGATCTCACGTCGAACAACGCGAGTCGAGCGTTCCCGGGCCTCGATTCCTGACTCGCAGAGCCACTGATCGTTCCGTAGCCTGACGACGTGATTCCGGGCTACGCGCCACTTCCCGATGATCGACGATCACGGGCCAACTACGTCCAGCGTCGTCGCATCGCGTTGGCCATCGTCGTCACCGTCCTGGCGGTGATCATTTCGGTGGCTTCTCGGGGCGACGACCCGTCAGAGTCGTCCACCAGTCCGGCCGGGGTCGCGAACGACATCACGCAGGATTCCTCCTCGGCCACACCAGCATTTCTTCCAGGGAGCAACGTCGACAAGGCCCCCGAAATCATCACGGTCAACGTGCCTACTCCTCCAGCCGGAACAGTGATTTCCGGTCGGGCCAGCTTCATTCGCTGGCCCCAGACCCTCGGCCTCATTCCGTGCGCGACCCCACATGCCCTTCTCGGCGCCAAGGTGACGGTCACCAATCTCAACAACGCTCGTTCGATCGTGTGCGACAACGTGTCGATCGAATCACTGGGTGGCGGTAACACGATCATCATCCACACCGACATATTCCTCGATCTGGCCGATCTTGTGGATGCTCCCATTCCGGTCGAGATCCAGTTCTGAGTCGTGAGACAGGACACCCATGACCGGGGACTTTTTGACACGAGCGATTCATGACTCACTCTCGTCGTGACATCGTCGACTTGTTGGAGAGTCACGGACTGTCTCCTCGTCGAGCCTTCGGTCAGAACTTCGTGGCCGATCCGAACACGGTCCGGCGAATTGCGAGACTGGCTGGCGTCGGTCCGGGTAATCACGTCGTCGAGATCGGTGCTGGTCTTGGATCGCTCACTCTGGCCCTCGCCGAGACCGGGGCCCACGTGACGGCGATCGAAGTCGACCATGGTGTCGCACCGGTTCTCCGGGACGTAGTGGCACGATCCGAACATGCGAACGACATCCATGTGATCGAGGCCGATGCACGACACGTCGATTGGGGAATGATCGAACCTCGTGATGCTCATCTCACCGTCGTGGCCAATCTGCCGTACAACGTGGCGACTCCATTGGTGGCTGATCTTCTGGACGAAGTGCCCCGGATTCGTCGTTTCGTGGTGATGGTGCAAAAAGAGGTGGCGCAGCGCCTGGCCGCCTCGCCGGGATCATCCGAGTACGGAGCGATCAGTCTGAAGGTCTCGTACTGGGCAACGGCGCGGCTTCTCGGTGACGTGCCCCCGACCGTGTTCGTGCCCCGACCCAAGGTGACGTCGGCAATCATCGAGATCACGCGGCGCGACGAGCCTGCGGTGAACTCTGATCGTTCCACACTGTTCACCCTTGTGCGCACAGCCTTCGGACAGCGTCGAAAGATGTTGCGACGCTCCCTGAACGGCGTGGTGAGCGACGACGTGTTCGCGGCCGCCGACATCGACTCCACTCGACGACCCGAAGAACTGTCAGTGCTCGAGTGGGGACGATTGACTGACGAGGTGATGAGGAACAAGTCGTGACCGAAGTTCTTCACGCTCCAGCCAAGCTGACTCTCAGCCTGCGCGTGACCGGTATCTGCGAGCGCGACCCGTTCCGAGGATTTCATCTCATCGATGCCGTCATGACGACGCTCGATCTCTACGACGTTCTCGAGATCACCGAACTGCCACCCGGAACCGAGAGTCGCGTCGAGTACGTGGGGCGCTTTTCGGCCGGACTCGACGGGCAGTCGGGTACCGACCTCGTGTCTCGGGCGTTGCAGGCTGCCGGACGTTCGGCCGAGGTGATCGTCACGAAGAACATTCCTCACGGAGGGGGGCTCGGAGGCGGATCCTCCGATGCGGCCACCGTTCTACGTTGGGCCGGAGTGACCGATCTCGACGTGGCAGCCCGCATCGGTGCCGATGTGGCGTTTTGCCTGTCAGGTCACGGCCGGGCTCGAGTACGGGGCATCGGAGAGATCGTCGATCCACTACCCGACGAGCCCGGCACAGTCACACTCGTCGTGCCACCCTTCTCGGTGAGCACCCCCGCCGTCTATCGAGCTTGGGACGACCTCGAGAACCTGGGTGAATCCGGTCTGAACGATCTCGAGCGGGCGGCCCTCGTGGTCGAGCCGAGGCTCGACGACTGGAAGTCGATGATCACTCGCGAAGTCGGCCAACCGCCGACTCTGGCGGGGAGCGGAGCGACATGGTTCGTGATCGGTGATCACGGATCCATCACACCACGATTACCCGAGGCGACCGTGGTGGTAGCGCGCTACCAGTGATTACTTGCGACGCTGGTGACGCGTGCGGCGAAGCATCTTCTTGTGCTTCTTCTTGCGCATCCGCTTGCGTCGCTTCTTGATCAACGAACCCATGGAGAACCTCTCGAAAGACTGACTGAAGGGCCGAGGCTAGCCAGGGGCCTGGTCCGAGCCAACGCCCCAGAAATCGAGCCAGTAGCCTGGATGGCAACCTGAAGGGCACATTCCGGGGTCGTTCAATCGGTAGGACAGCGGATTTTGATTCCGCGAATAGGGGTTCGAGACCTCTCCCCGGAGCCAGAACGTCGGACGTCGAATTGCCGGGAGAATCCTCCCGTCGAGCCAGGCGTGGTATCTCTAGACCGTGCCCGTGAACGCCCTCATCCTGGCCGCCGGCGAAGGGACCCGGATGCGGTCGACACGGCCCAAGCCCCTTCATCTCATCTGCGGACGGCCACTCGTGATGCACGTGGTCCACTCGTTGTCCATGGTCCGCCCGGCGCACACCGTGGTCGTGGTGGGTCACGGCAGTGAGCGAGTCACGAAGCGAGTGATCGACGACGCCCCCGACTGGGCCCACATGCTCTTCGCCGAACAGGCGGTCCAACGAGGAACCGGAGATGCCGCACTGGCCGGCCTCGACGCACTCGACACCTCCGACGCAACCGCGGGCTCGCACGATCCCGATGACACGTCAACAGTTCTGGTTCTCACCGGCGACACTCCCCTGTTGCGACCCGAGACGATCGACGATCTGGTGAGTTACCACGAGGCCAACGGCCTCGGCGCCACCGTGCTCGTGGCCGATTTGGCCGACACGCCCGGCGGGGCGACCGGCTACGGCCGCATCGTGCGCGACCCGAAATCGAAGCGTGTGCTGCGGATCGTCGAACAACGCGATGCGACACCCGATGAACGGGCCGTCACCGAGATCAACACCGGAATCTTCGCCTTTCGCCGCGATCTCCTCGGACCTGCCCTTCGACGTCTCTCGCCCCACAACACGCAGGCCGAGTACTACCTCACCGACGTCGTGGCATCACTCGCCGGCATGGGCCATCAGATAGGTGCCGTCACCGCAGACCCGGCCGAGACCCTCGGAGTCAACGACCGCTGGCAGTTGGCCCTGGCCGAACGGGAATTACGGGCACGGATCAACCGTCACTGGCTCTTGAACGGTGTCACGATGCTCGATCCGAGACAGACCTTCGTCGACACCACGGTGTCGATCGGTCGCGACGTCACCCTTTTCCCTGGCACGATCCTGCAAGGGCGAACGGTTCTCGGCGACGGTTGCGAGATCGGACCCAACACCCGTCTGGTCGACACCGAAGTAGGAGATGGATCGACAGTCGAGAACACGGTGGCTCACGGCGCGCACATCGGAGCGAATTGTCGCATTGGCCCGTTCGCACATCTGACCCCCGGCTCGCGTGTCGCTGATGGTGTGACGACCGGGTCGTTCTATAGTTCTGAGTGAAGTGAGCACGCACACTTCGAGATGATCGACATCACAGGGGGCGGCGGAGAACCATGGACAAGGTCACGACCAAGCGAATGGTTCTCTATTCGGGTCGGACTCATCCCGCTTTGGCCCAAGAAGTTGCCCAGAACCTGGGGATCGAACTAGCCGACCCCAACCTCGTCGAATTCGCCAATGGTGAAGTGCGTCCTCGATTCGGTGACAGCGTGCGCGGTTGCGACGTGTTCATCATGCAGACGCACTACGGGTGCGACGGTCGCAGTATCAACGACTCGATCATGGAGCAGCTCATCATGATCGACGCCGCCCAACGTGCTTCGGCCAAGCGCATCACCGCCGTGTGTCCCTTTTACGGCTACGCCCGGCAGGATCGAAAGGCCGAGGGTCGTGAACCGATCACAGCCCGACTGATCGCCGACCTGTTCCTCGCCGCCGGAGCCAAGCGCATGGTGTCGATCGATCTGCACAGCGGTCAGATCCAAGGCTTTTTCGGCGGACCCGTCGATCACCTGACCGCCATGCCTGTGATCGAGGACTACATCCGATCACACGCCAAGGATCCGGTGATCGTGTCGCCCGACGCCGGTCGCATCAAAGTGGCCGAGCGGATGCAGCAGCACCTCGGCGCCGACCTGGCCTTCGTGTACAAACGCCGACCGAAGGGCACCACGAACACCGCCCAGGCCCTCGACGTGATCGGAGACGTCGAGGGGCGTCTCTGCATCCTCACCGACGACATGATCGACACCGGCGGAACCATCGTGTCGGCCGCCGAATTGCTCCTCAACAAGGGCGCCACCGAGGTGTGGGCCATGGCCACCCATGGTGTTTTGTCAGGACCAGCCGTCGAGCGGCTGCAGAACTCCCGCATCGACCGGGTCATTTTGACCAACACCTTGCCCATCCCGGCCGAGAAGCAGATCGACAAGATCGAGGTCATTTCCGTGGCCCCGATCATCGCCGACGCCCTGTCGGCCGTCTTCGACGACACCAGCGTGTCGGAGATCTTCGGCGGCGAGAACCAGGCCTGATCCCCCCGGTGTGATCCCTCAGTCCGGCCCGTAGCATGGAAAGCCGGTATCGCCCCTGGTCCGGGCCGGGGGATGCACGAAAGGCCTGTCATGTCCACCACACTTCGCCTCACATCGGGACGCGCCGAAGGTTCGGCCGCCGCTCGTCGCCTGCGTCGCCAGGAATCGATCCCCGCCGTTCTCTACGGACAGGGAATGTCACCAGTGTCGGTGGCCGTCGAGCGCAGCGCGCTTCGTCTCGCCCTGTCGGGTCCGGCTGGTGTGAACACGATCCTCACCCTTGAAGTCGACGGCAACTCTTACTCCGCGGTCGTGAAAGACATGCAGCGTCACCCCGTCCGACGCAACGTTGCGCACGTCGACTTCATGCGTATCGACCTGAGTGAAGAACTCACTGTGTCGGTGCCGGTGCATCTCGTCGGAAACGCCAAGGCCGTCCTCTCCGAAGGCGGACTCGTCGATGCCGCCACCGACACGCTGGAAATCATCACCACGCCGGCCAACATGCCGAGCGAGATCGCCGTCGACGTGACGAACATGCAAATGGGCGACGTCATTCGTCTGTCCGAACTCACGATGCCGACCGGCTGCCGTGCCGCGGGCGATCCCGATTTGACCGTCGTCATCACCATCGCCGGCTCGAAGGCTCCTTCCGCTGCCGATGCCGCGCCGGCCGAAGGGGCGGCCGCTGAAGAAGGGGCCGGCGAAGCTCCGGCCGAGTCCTGAGTCGACGCCTGGAGATCTCTTCAGGCGTCTCGTGAACGCGAGACTGTGATCCATGGGTTTCATGTCGCGCGGCGAGCGTGCCGAAAAGAAACACGCACCCACCTTCGACTTCCTCGTGGTGGGCCTCGGCAATCCCGGACAGCAGTACGCGCGCACACGTCACAACGTTGGCGAAGAGGTGGTCGCCGAACTTGCCAAGCGATGTGGAACCTCGCTCACCTCAGGACGCGACTCGGCTGTCGAAGCCCAGGTTCGCCTCGGTTCTCCCCCGTCCACGAAGCGCGCCATTCTCGCCTTCCCGCTCACGTTCATGAACGAGAGCGGACAAGCGGTCGCCAAGTTGATCCGACGACACGGGTTCGTGCTCGACAAGAGTTTTCCGGAGTTGATCGTCATCCATGACGAACTCGATCTTCCTCCCGGAACGGTTCGCGTGAAGTTCGGAGGCGGCCTCGGTGGCCACAACGGGCTGCGCAGCATCACATCCAAGATCGGCACGCAGGATTACACCCGCGTGCGCATCGGCGTCGGCAAACCGTCTTCGAAGGAGCACGGTGCCAATCACGTCCTGAGCCGAGTACCACCGGCCGAACGTCAGGTTCTCGACGTTGCGGTGCAAGTCGCCGCCGATGTGGTGGAAAAGATCGTCCTCGACGGTGTGGACGCCGCCATGAACCGCTTCAACGCCACGTGAACCTCCCGTGACAACTCTCGCGTCGCTTCCGCCGCGCCTGCGCGACGATCCGGCTCTGCGCAGCCTGATCGGGGCCGTCGACGGCACCATCGCGGTCCCCGACACGGCACGGGCCGTCGCGTTAGCTGCCCTCGCCCAACTTTCAGGACGTCGACCCCTGGTTGTGGTCTGCCCTACCGGGACCATGGCCGAGCAGCTGTACGACGACTTGAGATATTTCATGTCGGGAGATCACACCCCGGCCGTGATGTTGTTTCCAGCGTGGGAAACACTCCCCTTCGAACGCGTGAGCCCGAGTGTCGAGACGATGGGTCGACGCCTCGAGGTGTTGTGGCGACTCGGAGAACCGGAGCACATTCGTCCGACCGTCGTCGTGTCCAGTATGCGTTCACTTCTGCAGCAACTCGGGCCCGACACTGCGCCAGGTGAAGCGGGCTGCGCTCCGATCGTCGTACGCAAAGGCGCCACTCTCGACCCTGTCGAACTCGTGAAGTCGTTGGTCGAACGCGGCTATCGACGAGAAGATCTCGTCGAACATCGCGGAGAAGTCGCACTCCGTGGCGCCATCGTCGATGTCTTCCCGTCGACGAGTGACATTCCCATCCGTATCGATCTGTGGGGAGACGAAGTCGATCGACTCACCTCCTTCTCGGTGCATGATCAACGAAGCGACGCCGATATCGACGAAGCGTTGATTTTCCCGGCACGGGAACTGATCATGAGCGACGATTGCCGTGACCGAGCCGCCGCGCTCGTTGCCTCCGATCCGTGGGGTCGCGAGAACTGGGAACGTCTCGCCGAAGGCCAAATCTTCGACGGCATGGAGAGTTGGCTTCCCTGGCTCACCGAGTCCCAACGACTTCTCACCGACGTACTACCGGCCGGGGCCAAAGTCGTTCTCGTCGAGCCACGACGGTTACGTGACCGCGCACATGATCTCTTGGCCGAAGAAGCCGATCTCGCCCGCGCCCTCGCCTCGTCGTGGGCGCGCGACGAGGCGCGCGAATTCCCACGGTTGCACGCTGAACCCGATCGTCTGCTCGGTGCCACTCGCGGATCGTGGAACCTGATCCCGGTCGCCGACGGGCCCGAAGTGCCGTTACTCGAGGCGAGTGGGTGGGGTGTGGCCACCGGAATGGGGACCCTTGGCGAGGGTCCAGCCGGTCGGTTCACACAGTTGCTAGCTGACGGATACCGGGTGGTGGTGGCCGCCGACGGTGCCGGCTCAGCCGAACGGCTCACGTCACTGCTCGGTGACGCCGGACTGGCATTTTCGGTAGCGACCGACACGTCGAACCGCGACGTGTCGAATCTGGATCTCTCGGGCTCGGGTGGAGTGGTGGTCGTCGCACCTCTGCACCGAAGTTTCACCGTCCCGACGGCCAAGTTGGCCGTGGTCGCCGAAGCCGACATCACCGGTCGACGTCGCGCTCATCGCAAGCCCGGTCGTCGGCGCGCCACGTCGACCACTGTCTTTGAAGATCTGCAGCCGGGTAATTACGTCGTGCACCACGTTCACGGAGTCGGCAAGTACGAAGGAATGGTCAAACGAACCATCGGCGGTATCGAACGCGATTACCTACTGCTCGCCTACAAGGGTGGCGACAAGCTTTACGTGCCGTCCGATCAGATCGACACGATTCGCCAGTACGTGGGTGGCGAGACACCCGTGCTCCACCGGCTGGGTGGTGGCGACTTCTCCAAGTCGAAGGCCCGCGTTCGCAGCGCAGTGCGCGAAATCGCCCAAGAACTCGTGGTTCTCTACCAGAAACGAGTAACCGCACCGGGCCACGCCTACGGCCCTGACACACCGTGGCAGCACGAGATGGAAGACTCCTTCCCCTTCGTCGAGACTCCCGATCAGAAGAAGGCGATCGACGAGATCAAGGTCGACATGGAACGGCCGTACCCCATGGATCGACTCGTCTGCGGCGACGTCGGATTCGGCAAGACCGAAGTGGCAGTGCGAGCAGCGTTCAAAGCCATCCAGGACGGCAAACAAGTGGCGGTTCTCGTTCCCACGACTCTTCTCGCATCACAGCATGGCAACACCTTTTCCGATCGCTTCGCCGGCTATCCGATTCGCGTGGAGACGTTGTCCCGCTTCCTCACTCAGAAAGAAGCCAACCAAGTGATCGCCGGCCTCGAATCAGGAGAGATCGACTGTGTAGTCGGCACTCACCGCCTCCTCGCGAGTGGTGTGAAGTTCAAGAATCTCGGTCTGCTGATCGTCGACGAAGAACAACGTTTCGGCGTACAGCACAAAGAAGCCATGAAGCACCTGAAGACGAATGTCGACGTCCTCACCCTGACGGCCACCCCGATTCCGCGAACTCTCGAGATGAGCCTGGTGGGGATCCGCGACCTGTCGCTTCTGCAGACTCCGCCGGCCGATCGTCAACCGATCCTCACGTTCGTGGGCGAATACGACGAACGAGTCGCGATCGAGGCCATCCGTCGAGAACTCCTGCGCGAAGGTCAGGTCTTCTGGGTGCACAACCGTGTGCAGACGATCGAGGAATGTGCGGCCGGGCTGCGTGAACTGGTTCCCGAGGCGCGTATCGCCGTCGCCCACGGACAGATGGACGAGGGAACTCTCGAGCAGATCGTCCTCGACTTCTGGGAAGGCGAGTACGACGTTCTGGTGTGCACCACCATCATCGAAAGCGGTATCGACATGCCGACGGTGAACAC
>RFSV01000060.1 GCA_009923785.1 Acidimicrobiia bacterium
GATCTCGTGTTGACCGGCCCCCGCCTCACCCTTCGAGAATTCGACCGGAACACCCGACGCGTCGAGGGCCCGTCTGATGTCACCCACGACGACCTCGTCCTGAGTCGTGATCTGGATGCTGTAGTCCTCGGCGAACGGTGAATGGGTGTGCAAATCTCGATAATCCGCCTCGTAGGCCTCGCGATACGTCTCGCGGTACATGAAGAACTCGATTTCACTGCCGAGCATCGGGACGGCACCCAGGTCGCGCGACGCCTCCATCTGACGGCGCAGAATCGTGCGAGGGGCCGCTTCGACGGCCTCTCCAGACGGCGTCGTGAGATCGCACATCACGAGAGCGGTTCGATCGAGCCATGACAGCACTCGAATTGTCGACCAGTCGGCGCCAGCCACCATGTCTCCGTAGCCCGTGTCGAAGCTCGAGAAACGAAATCCGGTTTCCGGCTGATCGTCGAGGTCGCACGTGAGCAAGTAGTCGCAGTTTTCGGTCCCGTGCTCGGCAACGTGCTCGAGGAAAAAGTGGCCCGAACTACGTTTACCCACCAGGCGTCCGTAGCGATCAGGGAATGCCATGATCACGGTGTCGACGAGCTCGGACTCGATGAGCTCAGTCAGCTCGTCGCGCGAGATGACCCCCCTACCGTTCATGCGAGCACGCTACCCAACCTCGGCCGGGCACGGTCCGACGTCGGCGACGACCACTTACTTCTTGGCCGGCGCCTTCTTGGCCGGCGCCTTTTTGGCTGCAGCTTTCGCGGGAGCAGCCTTCTTCGCTGCGGGCGCCTTCTTGGCTGCAGCTTTCGCGGGAGCAGCCTTCACCGGAGCAGCTTTCTTCGGCGCCGCCTCCTTTTTGGCGGGCGCCTTCTTGGCTGCAGCCGTCGCGGGAGCAACCTTCTTCGGCCCCTCGTCGTCGTCCGCGGCCACGGCTGGAGCAGCCTTCTTCGGCGCCTCGTCAGCTACGTCGGACTTGGCCACCTTGGTCGCCTTGGCCGGCTTCAACACACCTTTGGCGAGCGCATCGTCCAGGTATTGCTCGGCGTCCTCGGTGGACACTTTGAGAGCGGGAGCGATCTCGGAGATGAGGTTGACTCGCGCCCGTTCGTACATGGTGCGCTCTGCCGCCGACAACGACGCGTCTCGGTTACGAGCGGCCAGGTTTCGTACGACTTCAGCCACCTGGTAGACGTCTCCGCTCTTCAACTTCTCCTGATGGTTCTTGAAGCGACGACTCCAGTTGCTCGGAACTCGGGGGTCAGCCTTCGACAGAACGGCGACCAAGTCGGCCAGTTCGTCGGGGGACACCGGCGGACGAACTCCGACGTCATCGACCTTCGACAACGGAACCTTGAGCATCATCTCACCGATCACGGTCGAGAGGATCAGGTACTCGATCGGCTTACCGCTCTCGAAAGGATCTTCCTTGCGAGTCGCCACCACCTTGCACGCTCCGTGCTGGGGATAGATGACGGTGTCACCTTTCTTGAACTTCACTCGGACCTCGCTCGGGGGATGCACTTTGGCAGTTCCGCAAGTCTAGGGCGAACGATGCTGAATCTGGCGCCCTCGGCACGA
This sequence comes from Acidimicrobiia bacterium, assembly GCA_009923785.1. Classification (GTDB taxonomy): domain Bacteria; phylum Actinomycetota; class Acidimicrobiia; order Acidimicrobiales; family Ilumatobacteraceae; genus Casp-actino8. Next base: position 1,573 of record RFSV01000060.1, read on the forward strand.
TTCGAACGTGCGCGCTACGGATTAGAAGGCCGTTGCTCTATCCAACTGAGCTACGAGGGCTTTCCGGAAAGCCTACGGAGAATGCACTGGCGGTCGGCACTGGCGACCGGCGTGCTGGTCAATCGAGAGTTCGGCGCAGCAGATCGAGTGCCGAGATCACGGCCATCTGACGCATCGGATCACGTTGCCCAGGAAGACGGAGATGAGCGGCCATCGTCGTGACACCCTCACGTGACAAACCCACCCACAGAGTTCCGACCGGCTGCCCGTCTTGTTCACTCGGACCGGCCACACCGGTCAGAGACAATCCGATGTCGGTCCCGAGCAACCGACGCACGCCGTCCGCCATGGCGATCGCTGCCGACTCCGACACCACCGGACCTTCAGGAACCCCGAGTAGATCGTGCTTCACAGCACTGGCATAACTCACGACAGACCCACGTAGCACCTGACTGGCGCCGGGAATCGTCGTTAATCGACCCGACACCAGACCACCAGTCACCGATTCGGCGATCGCCAGCGAGAGCCCGAGCTCACTCATCCGCTTGATCACGACCGCTTCCATGTTGTCGTCGTCGTAACCGAAGACGAAATCTCCGACCTCGTCGAGGACGCGCTCTTCCCACTCCTCGAGCAGTTCGCGTGCTTCGCCGTCCGTGGCTCCTTTGGCGGTGAGACGCACCTTCAGACCTTCCCAGCCACTGGCCAAGAACGCCAAAGTCGGATTACCACGTTCTTCGAGTTCGGCGATCACTCGATCGAGTCGCTCGTTCAACCCGCTCTCGCTCTCGCCCCACGTGCGGATCACTCGGCTGACGATCACACCGGAGTCGCCGTTTCGCCGGCGGAGATCCGGAAGAATCACCCGCTCCATCATGTCGTACATCTCATGCGGAACTCCAGGTACGGCATAGATGACCTTGTCCCCTACCGGACACACCAATCCCGGTGCCGTTCCTCTCGTCTGAGGAATGATCGTCGCACCGTCTGGCACCAACGCTTGTCGAAGATTGTTGTCGGGCATTCGACGACCGCGCGACGAGAACATCGATCGAATGGTCTCGGCGACCCCTTCGTCATGTCGAAGCACAACCCCCATGACCTCGGCGATGGCGTCACGAGTGAGGTCGTCATGTGTCGGACCGAGCCCACCGCACATGATCACCGCATCGGCTTCCTGAAGAGCTCGATCGACGATCGACACGATCCGGGCATGGTTGTCGCCAACCTTGTACTGAACCAACGAATCGATACCGCTGGCCGCAAGTCGCTCGCCGATCCAGGACGAATTCGTGTCGACGATCTGACCGAGCAGCAGTTCGGTTCCGACGGCGACGACGGCGCAACGCATGTCAGGCCTCGACTGCTCGTTGAGCGCGCCAGAGGTACTGCGCACCACTGACGGCTGTGAGCGCGACGGCGATCCAGAGCAGGCTCAGCCAGAACCACCGCATCTCGTCAGCGACGAAGGGGAACACCGCGAATCCGATGCTCAATTGCTGGAACAGGGTCTTGAACTTGGCGAGGCGACTGGCCGGCATGCTGACTCCCTTGGCTCCGACGACGACTCGATACATACTGATCGCCACTTCACGGGCCGCGATGATCAGTACGGGAAGAATCCAGAAGATGTCCCGACTCACGAGTGTGAACATGGCCGAGAGAACGAGAATCTTGTCGGCGAGAGGATCGAGAAAGGCTCCGGCGCGGGTGGTGCCGTGGCGACGAGCGAGGTAGCCGTCGAACCCGTCGCTCACGCAGAGGAGGAACCAGGTGATGAGGGCGATCCACGAGCCCTTTCCACCGTCGGGAAACACCACGAACACGAGAGGCGAGCACAGAATTCGTCCGACGGTGACGGCATTGGCCCACGTGGCGATGGCATTCGGATCGACCGGCATCAGTCGACTCCCGCGCCGACGTGATCGGCCATGAGATCAGGACCGAGAGCCGAGGTCACCAGGACCTCATGAAATTCTCCAACGGCAAGATCGCTCGGCACCTCGACGATTCCGTCGATTTCAGGTGCTTCACGCCGACTTCGCGCCACTCCCGGTTGGTCGACCAACACCTCGATAGTGGAACCGATGAGCAGGTCGCGACGACGAGCCGTGATCGCGTCCTGCATTTCGGTGAGTTCGGCAAGTCGCTGGCGAACGAGTTCCGGGGCGACGGCTCCGTCGAGGTCGTAGGCGTAGGTACCCTCCTCGGGCGAGTAGGCGAAGAATCCGCACCAATCGAGATCGGCTTCGGAGACGAAATCGAGCAACTGATCGTGGTCGGCCTCGGTCTCCCCCGGGTATCCGACTATGAAGTTGCTCCGGAACGTCGCGCCGGGCTCACGACGGCGGATGTCAGCAATCCGCTGCAAGAAACGCTCGCCGTCTCCCCACCGCCTCATCCGCCGCAAAAGGGGTTTGCTCACGTGCTGGAGTGACAGATCGAAATACGGCACTCCGGTTGCGAGGATGGCGTCGATCAACTCGTCGCTCAAGTCACTCGGATAGAGATACAAGAGTCGGGTCCACGGAACTCGCGCCGACACCTTCGACACCAGGTCGACGATCGAGCCGGCGCCGAGCTCGTCTGGACGATCCTTGCCGTAGCTCGCCAGATCTTGGGCCACCAGGACGATTTCTGTCACCTGAAGCTGGTCGACCTCGGCCAAGATCGCGTCAACGTCCCGACTTCGCTGGGGGCCGCGAAACGACGGGATGGCACAGAATCCGCAGGACCGATCGCATCCCTCGGCGATCTTGACGTAGGCCCAGGGAACCGAGGACTTCGGGCGGGGCAGATTCAGGAGGTCGAACGTAGGAATCGGAGTGGACGAGACCGGAATGGTGGTTCGTCCGACAGGCACGACCGGAACACCGAAGCCGGCCACCAGATCGACCTCCGGGAGTGCCGACGCCAGTTCATCGCCGTAACGCTCGGCCATGCAGCCGGTCACGACGAGGCGCGACGACTCGGCACGCTTTTCGTCGAGAGCCAAGATCGTGTCGATCGATTCGCGACGCGCATCTTCGATGAACGCGCATGTGTTCACGACCACGACGTCGGCTTCGGAGGCGTCGTCGGTCGCCGTCAGTCCGTCGGCGAGCATCGTGCCGATCAACTTCTCGGAGTCGACCTGGTTCTTCGGGCAACCGAGCGTCTCGACGTAGAAGCGCTTCGGCTGGCCGGTCACACCCCGAGCCTACAAGTCAGGCGGTGTGTGCGAGCCGGAGGCCCGGGTACGGCCACGTGGTCCGAACCAATCGACCGGTCCCCGACAACGTGATCCACGCGGTGGATGAACCGTCGGCTGCGAAGCAAATGTTGGTCGTGAGGAGATCGCCAGTGTCGACATGTCGGAGAATCTCACCCGAGGGTGCGATCACCGTGACACCCCCGTTCACGAGCGTGGCTACACACACGTTGCCAGCCCCGTCGACTGCCAAGGAGTCGAGAAGTTGTAGACCGGGCAATCCGCACAACAGCGAACTCGTGTCTCCCGGCGCCGTCGGCTCGAGTTCGCCCGGGGCGACGATCCGCCTCTGGAAGACCCGTCCGTTGTGCGTCTCGGCGTAGTACAGCATCGAACCATCGGGTGAGAGTCCGATTCCGTTCGGACTCTCGACCGGAAACGCGATCTCGCTGATCGACGAACCGTCGGCTGTGGCGTAGTAGATACCTGTGAGGTCACTCGTCCGCGCCTCGTTGTCGCGAATTCCGTGGTCGGTGAAATAGAACCCGCCGTGCGAGTCGAACACGAGGTCGTTCGGCGCACGAAGGGCGCGACCGTCGCATTCGGTGTAGAGGTCGGTCACTTCACCCGAGGTCAGGTCGACTCGCTGAATACGACCACCCACGTAGGCCGAGCGATCGAAGGGACCTGGCAAGCAGAGCCCCCCGAAATCGATCTCGGTGAAACAGCCGCCGTTGTTGCAGAGATACAGCGCGCCATCCGGTCCGATGGCCGCTCCGTTCGGACCACCGTCGATCTCGGCAACGACCTCTGTCGCACCGTCGGAGTGGACACGTGTGATTCGCGGACCGAACATCTCGACGAGCACGACGCTGCCGTCGTTCATGGCGATCGGTCCTTCGGGGAACTTGAGGCCCGACGCGACTTCGGTCAATTCGAGTGATGAAGACGACATGCACGCATCATGCCACGTCGACACAGATGTGCCGTTCGATCAGGCCTGAGCTTCGAGCTCTTCCACGGTCATGAGCACTTCACGAGCCTTGCTACCAGTGCTCGGCCCCACCACTCCCCGCTCTTCGAGGAGATCCATGATCCGTCCGGCTCGAGCGAATCCGACCTTGAGCTTTCGCTGGAGCATCGATGTGGAGCCGAGCTGCGAGCGCACCACGAGTTCCATCGCCTGCCGCAGCAGCGATTCGTCATCGTCGTCGTTGCCGTAGCTGTCGGTGATCGCCGAACCAGCCGACCCTCCAGCCGACGGCTCGTCACCCTCGACGCCTTTCACGTATTCGACCTCCGGCGCCTGCTGGCGCCAATGAGCGACGACTTTGCGCACCTCGTCCTCGGTCACCCAGCAACCCTGGATGCGCTGCGCGACCGACGAGTTGCCGGGTAAGAGGAGCATGTCTCCGCGACCCACCAATTTTTCGGCGCCGACTTGATCGAGGATGACGCGGCTGTCCATCTGACTCGATACGGCGAAGGCCATACGCGCCGGAATGTTGGCCTTGATCACACCAGTGATCACGTTGACCGACGGTCGCTGCGTGGCAATGATCAGATGGATGCCGACAGCGCGCGCTTTTTGAGCGATGCGCGTGATGCTCTCTTCGACGTCGCGCGCGGCGACCATCATCAGGTCGTTCAACTCGTCGACCACCACGACGATGTACTTCATGCGCTCGAAAGTGCGATCGGTTCCTGCTTCGGCAACCAACTCACCGCGGTCGAAAGCCGCGTTGTAGCCCGTGATGTCGCGGTACCCCATCTCGTAGAGGAGGTCGTAGCGCTTCTCCATCTCGCGGACCGCCCAGGCGAGAGCGTTGGCGGCCTTCTTCGGATTGTTGACCGGCTGGGTGAGGAGATGCGGAAGTCGCGCGTACTGCCCCATCTCGACTTGCTTCGGGTCGACCAAGATGAGCTTCACCTGATCGGGAGTCGTACGCATGAGCAACGACGTGATGATGCAGTTGATTCCGCTCGACTTACCCGCTCCGGTGGCACCGGCGATGAGCAAGTGGGGTGTAGTCGACAGATTCAGGAACACCGATCGCCCCGAAATGTCCTTGCCGATTGCGACGTCGAGTGGGTGAGTTGCATTCTTGGCCTCGGCCGATGCCATGAGGTCGCCAAGAGCCACCAATTGACGAGACGAGTTGGGAACTTCGATACCGATAGCCGACCGGCCGGGGATCGGGGCCAGGATGCGCACGTCGGTCGCGGCCAGCGAGTAGGCGATGTCCTTTTGGAGACTCGTGACTCGGGCCACCTTCACACCGGGCCCGAGTTCGAGTTCGTATCGCGTGACGGTGGGGCCGACGGTGCGCCCCACCAGACGAACGTCGACTCCGTGCGACGACAGCGATTCCTCCAGAATGCGACCGCGACGGTCGATTTCCAATTCGTCGATCGACTGAGCGCCGGTACGCACGAGCGAGGAGGCCGGCGGAAGCTTCCAGTCGCCACGCGGAACGGTGACCTTGACGTCGAGCGATTCCTGAACCGGGACCTGAGTGGGATCAGGTGACGTCGAACTCGGCTCAGGTGACGACTCACGACGCGACCGCCGCCGCAGCACCGGAGCCGGTTCGGCATCGTTCGCGTCGTCGGCCGACTCATCCGAAGAATCTTCGGGTTCAGCCGGAACGAGAGGAGCGAAGCCAGGTTCGTGCACCGCCGACGCAGGAGTGGTGGTGGCGGTGGTGTCGTCCCGATCGGATTTCAACGTGCTCAAATCGTCAGCCGCCTCACGTAGACCCGATCCGAGGCGCTCCGAAAGAGCCGATCCGAGATGTCGCAGTCTTTCGAAGAGATCGCGCAACGACCAACGAGTGATGAGAAGAGTGGCCGCCAGACCGATGGCGACCAACACGAGCACAGCGCCGATGGGACCGATGAGAGCGCGAAGGGTCTGTCCGACGACAGCGCCGATCCAGCCGCCGGCTCCACCGAGGTCGTCGACTCCGCGATAACCATCAGGCCCTCGCCCGATGTGCACGATGCCGAGCACAGCCACCACGAGTCCGCCCCAACCGAGAGTCATCTTGGTGCGTCCAGGCGCGTCGTCCTCACGGATCAGAATCACACCGATGGTCACCGCCACGACGGGCAACAAATATCGACCCAGGCCAATCACGGCCCCGAGGGCGGCGTCGGCCCCACGACCAACCGGTCCGGCGAGCTCGACGTACACCGCCAGGGCGATCAGGACGCCGACGACGAAGGAGGCAATGGCGGCGAGCTCGGTCTCACGTCCAGAGATCGCTCGGCGAACTTCGCCTGATCCACCACGAGACGACGACGTCGATCGCCGGGAGCCCTGAGGAGGAGTGGCGGCCACAACGCTGCGACCAGGGCTTTTGCGCGTCGTCGACGACGACGAACGACCAGAACCCTTCTTCGCAGCCACATAGGAACGCTACCAAGGGGGCGCGCACACGTTCGGTCTTTCGACGAATCCCTTGTGACGCAGCCGGACGTCAGGCCTCCATGACGACCGGCACGATCATCGGACGGCGCTTCGTGCGTTCATTGACAAAGCGTCCGGCGGCTCGACGCACGTCGCGTTCGAGACCCTCGGGATCTCGTATTCCCTTGGAGAGTGTCGCCTCCACGGCTGCTGCGACCACCTCACACGCTTCGTCGAGCAGATCCTCGGCCTCGGGGGCGTACACCCAGCCGCGTGTGATGATCTCGGGGCCGGTCAGCACCTTGCCCGCCTCCACGTCGACCGTCACGACGACGACGACCACTCCCTCTTCGGCGAGCACACGTCGATCGCGCAGCACGCCTTGCCCGACGTCGCCGACGATGCCGTCGACGTACAGGTATCCGGCCGGCACGCGTCCGACGGGAGAGACCCCGTCGTCGTCGATCTCGATCACGTCACCGTCCTCGCACACGAGAATGTTCGTTCGAGGGATCCCCATCGTTTCGCCGAGTCGAGCGTTGGCGACCATGTGGCGGTATTCGCCGTGAACGGGCACGAACCACTCGGGCTCGACGATCGAGAAGTACGTCTTCAGTTCATCGGCTTGGGCATGACCGGTCGCGTGAACATCGGCCACCCCCGAGTGAACCACCTCGGCACCGGCCCGCAAGAGTCCGTCGATCACGCGAGTCACGTTGAACTCGTTCCCGGGAATCGCATGGCTCGAGAGGATGACTGTGTCGTGCTCGCCGACTTTCAACCACTTACTGTCACCACGAGCCATCAGCGACAAAGCCGACATCGGCTCGCCTTGACTGCCGGTCGAGATGATGCACACCCGTTCGGGCGGATGGTCGTCGATCTCCTCGATGTCGATCAGGGTGTGTTCGGGAACACGCAGGACACCGAGATCGCGAGCCAGGCGGACGTTTCGCTGCATCGAACGCCCGAGAGTGGCAACCTTTCGATCTGTGGCGACCGCGGCGTCGATGATCTGCTGCACGCGGTGGATGTGGCTGGCGAAGCTGGCCGTGATGATGCGACGGTCGCTGTGCTCGTGGAAGAGGGACCGAAGCACCGAGCCGATCGAGGTCTCGCTCGGCGAATATCCCTTTTCTTCGGCATTGGTGGAATCGCACAGCAGGAGGCGGATCCCCTCGGCGGACGCGATGGCGCCAAGTCGGGCCAGATCGGTCCGCCGGCCGTCGACCGGGGTGAGATCGAGTTTGAAGTCGCCCGAATGAAGGATCACACCCTGCGGCGTGTGGACGGCGATCGCGAACGCATGCGGCACCGAGTGCGTCACCGGGATGAATTCGACGTCGAACGGTCCGATTTTTCGGCGCTCGTTGTCGGCGACCACCACTAATTCGGTTCGATCGAGAAGTCCGGCTTCTTCGATACGACCGGCGGCGAGCCCGAGGGTCACCGCCGAGCCGTACACGGGAAACGAAGCGTCTCGTAACAGGAACTGGAGTCCGCCCACGTGATCTTCGTGACCGTGAGTTGCAACGCAGGCCTCGATCCGATCGGCGTTCTCCCGCAGCCACGTGAAGTCCGGTAGCACCAGATCGATGCCGTGCATGTCGGCGTCGGGGAACATGAGTCCGCAGTCGATGAGGAGGAGTCGATCGTCCTGCTCGATCGCCATGCAGTTGCGACCGATCTCGCCGAGACCGCCGAGAAAGACCACTCTGATCGGAGCTGGCATCAGAACCCTTCGGCGCGACGAGCGTCGAGTCCGGCCAGAACTCCCTTGGCCCGTTCGAGAACGAAATCGGGAGCTGGACCCATGGGTAGGCGACACTCTCCGACCGGAACGCCGAGGTGGTTCATCATCACCTTCGACGGAATCGGGTTCGGTGCGTCGTCCCCGGTCTCGTAGGCAAAACTTGGCAACAATGCCTGATTGACCCGCCTCGCACCCACCGAGTCGCCGGCCTGCCAGCGATCGAACATGATCTGGTGATCAGGTCCGGTCCAGTGCGTGGCCACTCCGATCACCCCGACCGCTCCAACCGACAGCAGCGGAAGCGTGAGCGAGTCGTCGCCGCTGTACACCTCGAAACCCTCGGACGCGTTCGCAATCACCGACGCGGTTTCACCTGGACTGCCGGCCGCGTCCTTCAGTGCCAGCACGTTGCCGTGACGACGCGCCAGTTCGAGGATCGTCGCCGAATTGATCTTGCGCCCCGATCGCACCGGAATGTCGTAGAGCACCACCGGCAGATCGGTTGCGTCGGCCATGGCACCCATGTGTCCTGCGATGCCTGCCTGAGACGGGCGGTTGTAATAGGGCGTGACCGCAAGAATTCCTGCAGCACCGAGACACGTCGCTTCTTTGGTCCTGTCTCTTATACACATCT
>RFSV01000007.1 GCA_009923785.1 Acidimicrobiia bacterium
GGTAACGACTACATGGACGACCTCTCGCTCGGCAACTTCGCCGCCTGCGTGGGTTGGTCGGGCGACATCTTGCAGCTACAGGCCGACAATCCGAGCGCTCGCTTCGTGATTCCCGAAGAGGGCGGAACCCTGTGGTGGGACACCATGGTGGTCCCGAAGGGGGCCAAGAACACGGCAGCCGCCGCCAAGTTCATGGACTACGTGTACGACCCGGTGCAGGCCGCCCAGATCACGGCGTGGGTGCAATACATGTCGCCGGTCAAGGGTGTGCGCGAAGAACTCGCCAAGATCGACCCCGAACTGGCCGACGATCCGCTGCTCTTCCCCGACGACGCCACTCGGGCTCGCCTCTACGCCTTCGCTGATCTGAGCGACGACGTCGAAGCCGAGTTCGAAGAGGCCTTCTCGGCCATCACCGGGGCCTAGTCCTCGTGGCCGCTCCGGTCGTGTCGAGGGTGAGGAATCTCACCGGATCCTCGAGCGAGCGGATCGGCCTCACGGGCCTCGTCCTTGTCGGCGTCGCCCTTCTCGCTGTCGGTGCGCGATGGGTCTCCGGGCCCATCGCGCTCGTCGTCCTGGTGTTGGCCGCGCTCGTGGTGGTGGGTTTCATCACCTTGGCCGTTCTCGGCAGTCCTGAAACGAAGCGGGCGCTCTCGCCCTACGGATTGTTGAAACCCGGGTCGTTGTGGCTGGCGATCTTCTACCTCGCTCCTCTGTGGACGCTCCTCAAGATCTCGTTGTCGTCGAAAGAGACGCGCTTCGCCGTCTTTCCCACCTTCTCGTGGGAGTTCAGCAACTACGGCAAGGCCTTCTCGGATTTCGGACCCCAGTTCACTCGGGCGTTTCTCTATGCCGGAATCGCTACTGCCCTCACGATCCTGATCGGCTACCCGATCGCCTACGTGATTGCGTTTCGCGGCGGGCGCTTCCGCAACGTGTTGCTCGGACTCGTCGTCATTCCGTTCTTCACGAGTTATCTCATCAGAACGATCGCCTGGACGTCGATCCTCGCCGACAGCGGTCCGGCCGTGAAAGTGCTCGACACTCTTCAACTGTCCGGTGTGCTCGAATTCTTGAACATCATGCAGGACGGCAAATTGATCAACACGCCTGCCGCGGTGATCGGGGGCCTCACGTACAACTTCTTGCCGTTCATGATTCTGCCGATCTACGTGAGTCTCGAGAAGATCGACGTGCGACTCGTCGAAGCCGCTCAAGACCTCTACTCGTCGGCGTCGCGGGCGTTTCGCAAGGTCGTGGTTCCGCTGTCGATTCCGGGCATCTTCGCCGGAACTCTTCTCACCTTCATCCCGGCGGCCGGTGACTTCGTGAACGCTCAATTCCTCGGCAACCCGAACACGACCATGATCGGCAACTCGATCCAGGATCAGTTCCTTCGTCAGAACAACTACCCGGTGGCGAGTGCCATGTCGTTCGTCCTCATGGCCATCATCACAGTGTTGGTGATCATCTACAGCCGCTTCTTCGGAACCGAGGACCTGGCATGAGCGTGATGACCAAACGAGGTCGCGCCGGACGGGCCGCTCTCAATCTGTTCGCAGCGTTCGGGTTCTTGTATTTGTTCCTGCCGATCGCCTTCATCGTGGCCTTTTCGTTCAACGACCCGCAGGGCAAGTTCAACATCGTCTGGAGCAAATTCACTCTCGACAATTGGAAAGAACCTTTCTCCGACCGGGGCCTGACCGACGCCTTCGTCACCAGCTTGCAGATCGCTGCGGTGTCGACGCTCATCGCCACGGTGCTCGGTTCGATGATCGCTATTGCGCTGTCGCGTTATCGCTTCAAGGGATCGGCGGCTTACAACTTCTTTCTGGTGCTACCGCTCACCACTCCCGAAATCGTGCTCGGTTCGTCGCTCGCCACACTCTTTCTCGGTCAGAGCGTGGTCGATTTCGGTTTCACCACGATCGTCATCGCCCACGCCATGTTTCAAGTGAGCTTCGTAGCGCTCACGGTGCGGGCCCGTATTCGCGGATTCGACTGGACTCTCGAACAGGCTGCCCAGGACCTCGGAGCGTCACCCGTGCGAACCTTCTGGAAGGTCACCTTCCCGCTGATCCTGCCCGGGATTCTCGCCGCCTCGTTGTTGGCCTTCGCGCTCTCACTCGACGACTTCATCATCACGTTCTTCAACGCCGGTTCCACGCTCACGTTCCCGTTGCAGATCTTCGGTGCGGCCCGTGTGCAGTTGCCCCCGCAGATCAACGTGTTGGCGACCGTCATCTTGGTGGTCACCGTTGCCATCATGGGCACCGGTTCGTTCATGGGCGAACGTCGTCGACGTCGTCTTGGTCAGACTGCCTGATTTCTCAATCGCTCGCTTCACCGAGGCGCATGGTGGCCGCAAACGACAGCCCGGCCGACGGCGAACCGCTCTCGATGTCGAGGTGATGCAGCGTTCCCGAAAAGATCGCTGGTGAACGATATGAGTCGTCGACTTCGAGTCCGTCATGTCGTCCGACCCAGAGTCCGCCGGCGGCGGTGGTGACGCCAGGAAACATGAAGAGGCCGTCGTAGCGACCGTGATCGACGTCGATGTCGTCGATCCACAACCTGACGTCGCCGGCCGACATCGTGACGGCGACCGAGTGTTCGCCTGGCGCCAACGGCGCGGACGACGTCAGATGAGTGCGGTGGTGTCCGTAGACGACGTCGAATCGAATTCGCCCATCGACGGCGTGCAATGCCCAGCCTCCTTGGTGATCTCCGAGGGCGCCGAGCACGCCGTGGCAGTCGGAGCCGACCTCGACACGTGCCGCCAGGGTGAAACCTCCGAACATGGCCGGCATGCGACTCGCCGCAACGGGTTGTTCCGCTGGTCGGTAGCGGGCCGATTGCGGTAGTGGATACTCGGTGGGGTGGGCGGGATAGCCGGCCGATGGATCGAACAACGGGAACACTTGATTGGCTTCCGCCTCCGATGTCCAGAGTGCCTGTAGTTCCGCAAGGAGCTCGGGGTGCTCGGCCGAACGGTCAGTCGATTCCGAGAAGTCGTTGGTGAGGTCGAACAGTTCCCACATGTCCGTGTCGTAGGTGTGACTGCCGGTGATGTGATCGCGTTCGCCGAAAAGCGGCGACACGAAGTTGCTGGTGGCTTTCCAGCCGTCGCGGTAGATCGAACGCGAACCGTGCATCTCGAAGTACTGAGTGGTGCGGACTTCTGGAGCCGACGGGTTGACGAACGTCGTGGATGCATCGCGACCGTCGACGCGCTGTTGCTCGATACCGTCGACGACGTCGGGCATCGTGAGACCCAGGCACGACAGAAGCGTGGGCGCTACGTCGACAGAATGCAGGAACTGCGAGCGAACGGTTCCGGGCGAGGCGACGCCGGCCGGCCAGCGAACCACCAGCGGGGCGCGCACTCCACCGAGCCACGAGTAACGCTTCCAGAGGCGGAATGGCGAGTTGCCGGCCCAGGCCCAGCCCCATGGATAGTGGTTGCTGTGATTCGGCCCGCCGATCTCGTCGATCGCCGCAAGTGCTTCGGCCACCGTCGAGTGGTCGCCGAGCCACGACGCCGCCTCGTTCAGCGTGCCGGATGGACCGCCTTCGCTACTGGTCCCGTTGTCGGACATGACGAGCACGATCGTGTCCTCGGAGCGTCCTTGCGCGTCGATCTCGTCGAGGATGCGGCCGATCTGAGCGTCGGTGTGGGTGAGCATGCCGGCGAACACCTCCATGTAGCGCGCGTACAGGCGTTGCTCGTCGGCCGACAGACCCGACCACTCGGGCACCCACGAAGGACGTGGAGTGAGCACGGTGTCGGAAGGAATCACACCGAGTTCGAGTTGACGTCGATAGGTGCCCTCGCGCAGAGCTTCCCAACCCTCGTCGAACCGTCCGCGGTATGCATCTGACCACTCGCGTGCCACATGGTGAGGAGCGTGGGCGGCGCCGGTCGCGACCCACAAGAAGAACGGTTTGTCGGGGGCCACGTGGTACTGCGCTCGCAGCATCTCGACTGCTTGGTCGGCCAAGTCGTCGGTGAGGTGATAGGTGTCGCTCTGTGTGGTGCGGGCTGGCACCTCGATCGGTGTGTTGTCGCGCACGAGTTCGGGTGACCAGTGGTTGGTTTCGGCGCCGAGGAATCCGTAGTAGCGCTCGAAACCGAGACCGAGAGGCCAGCGATCGAATGGACCGGCGGCCGAGTACTCGGCCTGCGGCGTGAGGTGCCACTTGCCGATGCACATGGTGTTGTAGCCGTTGTCGCGCAGGATGCGGGGGAGGGCAGCCGCCGTCTTCGGGAGTCGACCGCTGTAGCCGGGGAGGTCGAAGGACGTCTCTTGAGTGGCTCCCACCCCGACGGCGTGATGGTTGCGGCCCGTCATGAGCGTGGCGCGAGTCGACGAGCAGATCGATGTGACGTGAAATCGGTTGTATCGCAGGCCGTTGGCCGCGAGTCGATCGATGTTCGGTGTGGCGATCGGGGAACCCATACACCCGAGTTGACCGAAGCCCACGTCGTCGAGGACGACGACGACGATGTTGGGTGTGCGTTCGGGAGGTTCGGAATACTTCACGCCCCCGAGACTAGGACGTGGTGCTATGAGGCTCCGGGTCCGTGTTCGTGGCCGACGTGGTTCGACTATCGTGAGCGAACCATGTCGAAACCTCCAAGTCCTCGCTCACCTCGCGTGGCAGTCCTTCCCGACACCGCGGTGTCATGGATGCGAGACGCAGTCGTCGACGGAGGTGGCGAACTCGTCGACGTCGCCGACACCACCGCCCTCGTCTGGGGAGCGGCACGCGATCCCGAGGGCTTGGCCGCCGTTCTCGATGACAATCAGCACCTCGAATGGATCCAACTCCCGTTCGCGGGAGTCGAGGAGTTCGCTCATTTGATCGGTGACGATCGATTGTGGACGTGTGGCAAGGGTGTCTACGCCGAACCGGTCGCCGAAATGGCCGTCGCCATGGCACTGGCCGGACTTCGCGGCCTCGTGCACTATTCGCGTCAGAGCGGTTGGTCGAGACCGATCGGACGCAATTTGATTGGTGCTCGAGTGAGCATTCTCGGCGGTGGCGGAATCACCGAGGAGATCGTGCGCCTGTTGAATCCCTTCGGTTGCCACGTGACCGTCGTGCGCAACCGAGTGACCGACATGGAGGGTGTCGACGTCGTCCTCGAGAGCGACCGATTCGTCGATGCACTCCCTGGCGCCGACGTCGTGTTCCTGGCCTTGCCGCTCACCTCGGAGACTGTGGGAATGATGGGCCGTAGTGAGTTCGAGACGATGGAGTCGCACGCTTGGCTCGTGAATGTCGCGCGTGGCCGGCACGTGCGCACCGACGATTTGGTGTGGGCGCTCGAGAACGGAGTGATCGGTGGTGCGGCTCTCGACGTGACCGATCCCGAACCGTTGCCGGACGACCACCGGCTCTGGAGCATGGCGAACTGCATCATCACCCCACATGTCGGCAACACTCCCGAGATGGCGGTGCCGTTGTTGAGCGAACGCATCGCCACGAATGTGCGCCGATGGATCGCCGGCGACGATCTGATCGGACCGGTCGATCCTGATCTCGGCTATTGATTCCACCTTCGGCTGCGACCGAAGCGACCGTTAGCCTCGCCCACATCGGCGCCTACTACGAACGACTCGGGGTTCGACCTCAGGCGACCCAAGCGGAGATCCGCTCGGCCTACCGTGCCCTGGCTCGTCGACATCATCCTGATACTCGCGGAGGACGACCGTCTCCTGAGATGGCGGCGATCAACGAGGCGTGGTCGGTGCTCTCGGATCCGGCCCGTCGGGCGCGCTACGACGCCGATCTTCGTGTCGGAGCCGACGTTCCCGTGTCAAGAGTTCGCGACGACCGTTCGACAACCTCGTACGTGTACGTGCCGTCGGCGACCCCGGCCCGATTCCCGTGGCGATTCGTTCTGTTTCTCGTGGTGATAGCGACGGCGGCGATCCTCGTTCTCGGGGCACTCACCAATGGGTCGGAGCCGGCTCCTATCGACAACCTGGTGCAGGTGGGTTCGTGCGTCGACATCGACGATGCGCGCGGCGAAGCCTTCGAGGTGCCGTGCGACGGATTGCACGAAGCCGAAGTGAAGGAGATCGTTCCCTTCGATGGCGTGTGTTCGACCGGTTTGATCGGATACCGGGATCGCCAGGGGATGGGCAAGGTGTGCGTGGTGGTGAGGTGACCAGCCCTTGGTAGCGTGCCTGGTCGCTGGGGCGATTAGCTCAGTCGGCTAGAGCGCTACGTTCACACCGTAGAGGTCATCGGTTCGAGCCCGGTATCGCCCACCAGCCACCGCCCGGTCGAGAGACCGGGCGGTTTTTTCATGTTCGGCCGCATGCAGCCGGTCGCTGGTCGGTGCGGAGCGGCTGGGTACTCTGTCGGGCGTGCGGCAGAGGTGTGAGCGGATCGGATGCGGGCGTGAGGTGGCCGTCGTGTACGGCACGGTTCCCGGCCGAGACGGATCGCTCACGTTGTGGGTCGACGCGTTTCGTGCCGACGTTTCAGCATCCCGTGAGCGCGAGATCATGGGTTACGTGTGCCTCGAGCACGGTGAGCGGTTGTCCCCGCCACGTGGATGGCAGATGGACGATCGTCGAGAGAACTCGCCCCGTCTGTTCAAACCTCAGCCGAATCTCCAGGTGGTGAAAGACAAGCCGTCGCGTTCGCGCCGGGAGAAAGTCGGCGCCATGCCTCGACCGAGTCTGTTCGCTGAGCCCACGTCTGAGGTCGTCTCCGAACCAGTGGTCGCACCCGAGGTCGCACCCGTGGTCGTCGAACCTGTGGTCGTACCCGAGCCCGTTCCTCCGGTCGCTGTCGACGAGTCGTACGACATCCCGCGCGAACCTGATCCGACCGGTGACGTCACCGGATCGTGGGAGCCCTTCTTCGATCCTGACGACGACCTCGACGGCCAGTTGAACGCCACCGGCTCGATGTTGCGAGACGCCTTCCGGTCGCGCCACAACGGCCGACGAAACACCTGATCACTCATGGATCTGATCGTCGAGCACACGCTCGACTCCACAACCGAATCTCTGTTCGCCGTGGTGGCTGATCTGGGTCGTTATCCGGACTGGATGGGTCTCGTGCACTCGGCACAGCTCGTCGGGGAGGTGACGTGGGAGATCCAACTACGCGCCCGGGTCGGGCCGTTCGCTCGCTCCAAGAAGCTGACCATGGCTCAGACGTCGATGAACGCGCCGAACTCGGTCCGCTTCGAGCGTCGTGAATCCGATGGCCGGTCGCACGGAGTCTGGACCCTAGACGTGGACGTCCGTCCCGACGGCGAACAGGTCAAGCTCGTGATGACTCTGCACTACGGAGGCCGCTTGTGGTCGAGCATCGTCGAGCGGGTTCTGTTCGACGAGATCGAAGCCAGCAAGAAACGACTCGAACTTCTCGTCGCTTCCTGAAGGTCGCGTGTCGCTCAGGCAGCGAACGCCGACATTCGCCCATTGGCACGGCGCTCGACGCGTAAGCGCATGCCGAAGCACTCCGACAAGTTGTCGGACGTGATCACGTCGTCGAAATGGCCCGACGTCATCACTCGACCGGAGCGCAACAACAGAGCGTGAGTCATTCGCGGCGGCACCTCGTCGAGATGGTGGGTCACGAGAACGAGAGCTGGTGCCGATCGATCGTCGACGATGTTCGACAAAGTGGCGACGAGCTCTTCGCGTCCGCCGAGATCGAGGCGGGCCGATGGCTCGTCGAGCAGAACCACGTCAGGATCGTTCATCAGCGAACGGGCGAGGAGCACGCGTTGTTGCTCGCCCGACGACAGTGATCCGAACGTCCGCTCGGAGAAATCGCCCACGCCCATTCGTTCGAGGCACTCATGGGCTCGCCGACGGTCGGCATCGTCGTAGGTGTGCCACCACGGTTCGAGAGCGGCATGGCGGGCCGTCATCACCACGTCACACGCTGCGAGGGCCGGTCGCAGATCGCCCGCCAACGACGCCGATACATAACCGATACGTCGGCGTAAGGTGCGAACATCGGTCGAACCGAGTGTTTCGCCCACCACCGACACCGAGCCGCGTGTCGGATGGTCGTACATGGCGGCGATTCTCACCAACGTGGTCTTCCCCGAACCGTTGGCGCCGAGAACGAGCCATCGTTCGTCGGAGTCCACGCGAAGGGACACATTGTCGAGCAGGAGTCTTCCGTCACGTACGACCGAAATGTCCCGCAGATCCAGGGAAGGAGCAGAAGTCATCGCCGGGGTGACGGTAACAGAAAGGACGATTTCGGTACCCTCATTGCGATGTCGTCGAAGAACCGCCGTCGTGCGCGTCCGATGGCGGTCTTGACGTCCGTCGTGATCGCTGCGCTGGTGGGTAGCGCGTCACTTGCGGTGTCGGGTGTGTCGGCCGATGAATCGGCGGCACAACGAGCGGCGGCCGAGATCCAAGCGGCCCGCGACCGAGCGGACCGGGCGGCATCGGCAATGTTCGATGCCGAGTCCCGCCTCGACTCGCTCTCGATCGAAGAACAAGAACTCGCGGTTCAGGTGGTCGAACTCGAGGCTGTCGCCTCGCAATTGCAGGTCGACGTCGAGGAACTGGCGGTTCAAAGGTTCGTATCGGGCGCCCGCGGTATCCCGCTGTTGTCCGGACTTGGCGGACCCACCGAGCAGGCTCAGATGGACGTGTTGCTCGCGATTGCCACCGACACCTCGCAGGCCAAGCTCGACGAATACGACGCGGTCGCCACCGAGCTCGCCGACAAGCGACGCCGTCTCGGCCGTGCCAAGTCGGCCACCGAACAGGCCATCGAGGACTATGCATCGGCCAAGGTCCAGGCCGAAAGTGATCTGAAGCGTCTTCAGGAGATCGAGGCCGAGCGGCTCGAGAACGAACGAGTGAAGGCCATCCTGGAAGCGCAACGACAAGCGGCGCTCGCCGAGGCTGCGGCCCGAGGTGGGGGCAACGGCGGTGCGACCTTCCTCGACAACGGCGTGTACATGGATCGATCGATCGTGTGTCCCATCCGGGGTTCGGCGGCGTTCGGCGACACGTGGGGTGCACCGCGGAGCGGTGGTCGGCGTCACGAGGGAGTCGACATGCTGGCGTCGACCGGAACTCCACTCGTCGCCGTGGCTTCCGGGCGACTCCGTCAATCGGTCTTCAGCCTGGGCGGGATCTCCTCCCATATCTACGCCAACAACGGCAATACCTATTTCTATGCCCATCTGAGTTCGTGGGAGGGGCCGTCGCGAACCGTGCAACAAGGCGAGGTCATCGGGTACGTGGGTGACACCGGCAACGCCTCGGGGACCCCACACCTGCATTTCGAGATCCGGCCGAATGGCGGACGAGCCGTCAATCCGTACCCCGCGGTTCGTGCCGCGTGCTAGTCGTTGCGCGAACCTGACGGGGTGGACGAACTCTCCGAGGCCTTGGCTCGCGTCGTCGGTGCGACCGGCGTTTCGGAACTGACTCGCCTGAGCGGGGGTGCCTCACGAGAGACCTGGCGGTTCGAGGCCGACGGCCGTCGCCTGGTGCTCCAGCGCCAACGGAGTGGCGACGTGCGCGACATGGGGATCGAAGCAGCTGTTCTTCGCGCCGCCTTCGACGCCGGGGTGCGCGTTCCCGAACTGGTGGCGAGCGGATCGCACAACGATCCCGACAATCCGTTGCGGGCGTCGTTCATGGTGCTCGAACACGTCGACGGCGAGACCATTGCGCGCAAGCTCCTGCGCGACGAGAGATTCGGTGCTGCCCGTGAGGTGTTGGTGCGCGACATGGCTCGAACTCTCGCCGCTCTGCACGCCGTCGATCCGTCGCCTATCGACGGACTGCCGAGCATCGATCAGGTCGCGCAGTATCGCGCCACACTCGACGATCTGAACTCACGCCTCGGACAGGCTCACCCGACATTCGAACTTGCCTTCCGCTGGCTCGAGGCCAACCGCCCGTCGTCGACTCGCCGCACTCTCGTCCACGGCGACTTCCGACTGGGCAACCTCATGGTCGACGAGGGCGGTCTACGGGCAGTTCTCGACTGGGAACTCGCCCACGTGGGCGACCCTATGGAGGATCTCGGCTGGCTGTGCGTACGCGCTTGGCGTTTCGGGTCGTCGCATCCGGTGGCTGGGATCGGCGAATACGACTCGCTGCTGGCTGAATACCGCGAGGCGAGTGGTGTCGACGTCGATCGCGATGTAGTCCGCTGGTGGGAGGTTCTCGGCACCTTGAAGTGGGGGATCATGTGCATGCTCCAGACGAGCGCCCATCTCACCGGAATGTCGCGTAGTCACGAACTGGCGGCCATTGGCCGGCGAGTGTGCGAGAACGAGTACGACCTGTTCCTTGCCCTCGATGGGCACTGGAACTCGATCGGAGGCCGATGATGTCCGAACTGCACGACGTGCCCTCGGCGCATGACTTGGTGGAAGCGGTACGCGAATGGCTGGAGCGAGATGTACTCGCCGGCACGTCCGGCCGACTTCAGTTCCATGCTCGTGTCGCGATCAACGTTCTCGCGATGGTCGAACGCGAACTCGAACTCGGTGCCGAACAAGCCCGCGACCACGAGATTCGTCTGGCTGACCTTGGAGTCGACTCCGACGCCGAATTGTCCGACGCCATTCGATCGGGTCGCCTCGACGATCGACTCGACGAGGTGATCGAGGCGGTCAGAGCCGATGTGCTGGCCAAATTGCTGGTGGCCAACCCGAACTACATCAGTCGTGACGTGACGTGATCTTCACCGGCTGACCGGCAGCCAGCTGACCACAGGCCGCGGCGATCTCAGTGCCGCGATTTTGGCGAACGGTCGCATTCACGCCGATCGATTCGAGCTGGTCACGAAAAGCGTTCACCTTGGCTCGGCTCGAACCGCGTACGGGATAGCCAGGTGTGGGATTGAGGGGAATGAGGTTCACGTGTGCCGGAAGGCTGAGTGAGCGACACAGTGCGGCCAGCTCGACGGCATCACTCGGCCGGTCGTTCACCTGATCGATCATCGCCCATTCGAAACTGAGTCGACGCCCCTTGGCATCGAGATGTTCCTGACAGGCCTTCATCAGATCACCAAGTGGATAGCGCTTGTTGATCGGTACGAGAGCATCCCGTAGGGAGTCGTTGGCGGCGTGCAGACTCACGGCGAGATTGACAGGCAATGGACGTTCAGCCAGTCGGCGAATACCGGGAACGATGCCGACGGTGCTCACGGTCAGGTGGCGAGCCGAGATCTTGCAGTCGTCGTGCAGCCGGACGAGCGACTCCCAGACCGGCTCTTCGTTGGCGAGCGGTTCGCCCATTCCCATATAGACCACGTTCGACACCCGGCGTCCGAGAGCCTTGGCCCGGCGGGCGGCGAGCACCACCTGTTCGACGATCTCACCGGCGGTGAGGTGTCGTGTGAAGCCGGCCTGTCCGGTGGCACAGAAGCCGCACGCCATCGCGCAGCCAGCTTGAGTGCTGACGCACACGGTGGCCCGGTCGGGATAGAGCATGAGCACCGTCTCGATACGACTCCCACCGTCGAGTTCCCAAAGAAACTTGATCGTGTCGCCGCGGTCGGACACGGTTTCGGTCACCGCGGCGAGAGCGAGCGGAAGCGCCGTATCGAGACGCGTTCGAAGATCCTTGGGAAGATTCGTCATCTCGGTCGGAATGGCCAGCTCGTCGTACAGGCCCTTCCACACCTGGTCGACGCGAAAGCGCGGCTGATCGTCGAGGATCGACGACAGTTCGTCTCGTGAGAGCGAATAGCGGGAGGGGAGTCGAGTCGAGGTCATGGTCAGAGATTGAGAGACGCGGCCAGGGTGCGGTACTCGTCCATACGCGCGCGTAGTACGTCGAGGCTGGCCGTCCAGAAGGCTTCGTCGGTCACGTCGAGTCCGAAGGCCTGACCCAGTTCTTCGGCGGTGTTCATACCGGCTCTCGAGAGCAAGTCGTCGTAGCCAGCACGGAAGCGATCGGGATCGTCGCGGAAACGAGCGTAGAGGCCGAGTCCGAAGAGAAGGCCGTAGGTGTAGGGCCAGTTGTAGAAGTGGCTCCCGTAGTAGTGCGGCTTCAGGACCCACATGTGCGGATGTCGGGTGTCGAGGTCGAGGCCGTCGCCGTAGGCCCGGGCTTGCGCGTCGAGCATCATCTCATTGAGTTCCTGCACCCCGAGAGTTCGTCGCTGGCGGCGAGCGAACACTTCGGTCTCGAAGAGAAAACGGCTGTGAATGTCGACCACGACTTGGTTGGAACCCTGCAGATCGACGTCGAGTAAGGCCAGTCGATCGAGGCCGCTGAGACGCTCGAGTCCGGCTTCGACCACGAGGGTCTCGCAAAAGATGCTGGCTGTCTCGGCGAGCGCCATGGGCAGACGTTTCTGCAGCGCCGTGCGCCCGGCCAACTGGACGTTGTGGTAGGCGTGTCCGAGTTCGTGAGCTGTCGTCTGCGTCGACTCGAGCGAACCGCTCCAGTTCAACAAGATGAGCGAGCGGTCGTCGACGAACGGCATACAGAACGCGCCGCCGACCTTGCCCTCGCGGGGCGGGGCATCGATCCACGACTCACTGACGGCGCGGTCGACCAAGTTGCCGAGGGAACTGCTGAACTCGCCGAAAGCGCTGCGGACGAGATCGATCGAGTCGTCCCACGTGATGGTGCGCGCCGACACCGGGAGGGGAGCAACGAGGTCCCACCACGGAAGTCCTTCGGTGTGGCCGTGGAGAGAGGCTTTCGTGCGCATCCAGGTTCGGAACGCGGGCAGTGAGGCCGTGACCGCCGACTGCATGGCCTCGAAGGTGGCTCGGCTGACGCTGTTCGCATACAGAGATGCGTCGATTGGCGCATCCCACTGGCGACGCCGGTTCACAGTGTTCGCTTCGCCCTTGATTGCGTTCATGGCCGCTGCGCAGGCCGTGGCGACCGACGGCCACGCGATCATCTCGGCGTCATAAGCCGCACGTCGCACGAGCGGATCAGCGTCGGAGGCCAAACCTCGCACCGCCGGCATCGGAAGGCGAGTGCGCCCCGACGGAAGTTCCACATCGATGGAGAGCTGCGAGGTCACGTCGGCTTGAAGTCGGCCCCAGGCCGACGAACCGGTGGTCGAGAGTTCGGCGTAGAGGCCTTCTTCGACCTCGCTCATCTGGTGGGCGGAGCGGGCGGCGAGCCGAGTGAGTGGTCCGTGGTGGTCACGGGCCTCGTCGCTCACCGACGCAAGCGCGTCGACGCCGTGAGCGTCGACGAAATCGGCGAGTCGAGCGAGAAGAGGTGCGACGCGTGAACCGAGAACGTCGAGTTCGGACAGAGACGACTGGGCGGTCTCGTCACGTGAGTCGGTGGACACCGTGGCGTACACGTAGGCCTCGAGAACTTCCAGGTCGGCGACCGTCTCGTTGAACGCCATCACTGCTCGATCGACGCGACGGCCAGTCTCGGGGTCGACTCGTACGTCGTCGGTCGCCCGAATGTCGAGCTCGTCGAAGAGCGATTCGAGACGGTGGACCTGCGCGCCGATGCGCTCCATTGCGTCGACGAATGATCGACTCGAGAGTGATTCGTGAACGTCGGTGACGCTCCAGGTGGGTAATGAGGTGTCGGTCATCGTGTCCTCGCCGTTCACTTTCGTGGCGCAATGTCGCCGACGTACGAACGGTCGGTTCGGTGAACGCGAAATCCGAGATCTTCGTACATCGATACTGCAGGAGTGTTGTCGGCGTCTACGTAGAGCATCGCCGTCGTCACGCCACGCCTGGCAATGCTGTCGAGTCCGCTGACGACGAGGCCGCGTCCGAGCCCTTTTCCGTGAAACGCCGGGTCGACGGCGATCACGTAGATCTCACCGATCATCGGCTCGGTGTCATCGTGGATCTTGGTCCAGCAGAAGCCGGCCATCTGCCCATCGATCTCGTGGACGAGGAACCCGTCGGCATCGAACCAAGGTTGGCTCATTCGCGCTGCGAGGGTGGTGTGGTCCCACCCTCCTTGTTCGGGGTGCCAACCGAAGGCGGCGTTGTTGATGCGGAGCCAGTTGTCCTCGTCGAGACCCTTCACGAACGAACGGGTCGATAGGGCACTCGCTCGATCAGAGGTCGACAGAGGAAGG
This sequence comes from Acidimicrobiia bacterium, assembly GCA_009923785.1. GTDB lineage: Bacteria > Actinomycetota > Acidimicrobiia > Acidimicrobiales > Ilumatobacteraceae > Casp-actino8. Next base: position 14,053 of record RFSV01000007.1, read on the forward strand.
GACCGTCGCATCTGATGCAATGTGCGACCGGGTTGAAGCCCGAGTCGCGTCGCCAGTTCGTCGTGCGAGATGGTCGGTTCGAACACCCACCAGTGCACGTGTCCTCCGCCGGAGTCGGCGACGACGTCGAGAGTGGCTTGCATGAGTTCGGGACCGATGGCTCCCATTTCGTAGCGGTGATGGGGGTGGACCACGAGTTCGATGGAGTACGAATCGTGTCCCTTGCTCACCTGTGCATAGGCCACGGGGTGCTCGTGTCCGGGCTCCCAAGCCACCAGACCGGCGAATCCTTCGCGCCCTCCGTCGACGAGGTCGAGCCAGAGATGGTCGGAGAGAGGACGATGTCCGTCGGCGCGTTCGGCATCACGGAGGAGATCGCGGACGACGGCGACGGCGTCAGGTTCCATGTGACGTTTGATGTCGAGGAACCTCATATGGTCACGTTACCGCTCGTCGGTAACACCGAGCCGTTCGGTACTGTCGGGCGATGGCTGCTCGACGACGTCCGAACAACGCCGCGGCTCGCACCGCCGAAGTAGCCCGACGTCTTGCGCTTTCGTATCCGGGTGCCGAGTGCGAACTCGTACATCGCAATCCGTACGAGTTGTTGGCGGCCACCATCTTGTCGGCCCAGTGCACAGACGTGCGCGTCAACATGGTGACCCCCGATCTGTTCGCGGCCTATCCCGATCCGGAATCGCTCGCCGTGGCCGAACCGGCATCGGTCGAGAAGCTGATCCGCTCGACCGGCTTCTACCAGTCGAAGGCTCGCAATCTGATCGGCATGGCGAGGGTACTCGTCGAGAGATTCGACGGAGAGGTCCCCACCGATCTCGACGATCTCGTCACTCTGCCCGGCGTGGGTCGCAAGACCGGCAATGTCGTTCGCAGTGTCGCGTTCGATCTACCCGGTCTGCCGGTCGACACCCACGTCGGACGGTTGTCCCGTCGCCTCGGGCTGACACGAGAGACCGACCCGGTGAAGGTGGAACTCGATCTCAATCGCTACTTGCCTGGGGAGGAGTGGGGTCGCTTCAGTCTGCGACTCATCCTGCACGGGCGTCGCGTGTGCGACGCGAGACGCCCTCGCTGCGACGAGTGCGAACTCGCTGACATCTGTCCGTCAGCCGGCAAGGCGCGTAGCGCGAAGTAGGGCACGATGCGCCGAGCGCAGTGCGCGCTCGGCCTCGTGGATGGCCGCCAGAAGATCATCACGATCCTCTCCGAGGTGGGACGAACCGAGTTCTCGCACCCGTTCGAAGTAGCGCTCGGTGCCGTCGGCCATGACGGCGAGTTCGGCGGCGATCGTCGAGAGGTCCTTCGCGGGCACGGTCGCACCCTAGACCGAGTGGCTCGTCGCAAACTCGTCCTCAGCTGTGGGACGGCCCTCGGTAACCTCGCTGTGTGACGCGTGTGTCGATTCGTGACGATCTTCGGGCTCTCGAGGGCTACCACTCGCCTCAGGTCGACGTGGCGGTACGTCTCAACACCAACGAAGCACCCGATGAGCCACCGGTCGAGTTCCGGGAGGCCGTGGCCGCCGAAGTCGCTCGAGTGACGTGGAACCGCTATCCCGACCGTTCGGCCACGGCTCTGAGAGAGGCCATTGCGTCGCTCCACGGTGTCGATCCGTCGATGATCTTCGCCGCCAACGGCAGCAATGAAGTGCTGCAGACGATCCTTCTCACCTTCGCCGGTCCGGGCCGCACGGTCGCGACGTTCGAACCGACGTATCAACTCCACGCGCACATCGCCCGCCTCAGCGGAGCCACGGTGGTCGAGGGCGAGCGCGGAGACGGTTTCGTCCTCGACCTCGACGAAGTGCGACGGGTCGTCGACTCGGCGAATCCGTCGGTCACCTTCCTGTGCTCGCCTAACAACCCCACTGGTGTGGTCGACGCCGAGAGTGACGTGCGCGCCGTGATCGACATGGCGCCGGGTCTGGTCGTCGTCGATGAGGCGTACGGGCAGTTCTCGTCGTGGACTGCGCAGTCGCTCGTCTCGGATGACGCGGCGGTCGCCGTCGTTCGCACCTTCTCCAAGACCTGGAGCATGGCGGCCGGTCGCCTCGGCTACGTCATCGCCCCGGCCTGGATGGTCGCCGAACTCGACAAGGTCGTCCTGCCGTATCACCTCGACGCCGTGAAGCAGGCCGCCGGCGTGCTGGCGATCGGATACCTCGACGAGATGAACGCTCGAGTCGAACGAATCGTCGCCGAACGCGACCGACTCGTGGCCGCCTTGGCCGACCTTCCCGTCGACGTCTTTCCGAGTGGTGCCAATTTCGTGCTGTTCCGGCCGCGCGCGACGAGTGGACGTACCGTTTGGCAGGGTCTCCTCGATCGTGGCGTGCTCGTTCGCGATTGCTCGGGCTGGCCCCGACTCGCCGACTGCCTGCGGGTGACGATCGGAACGCCCGACGAGAATCGCATCTTCCACGAATCCCTCCAGGAGGTCCTGTCATGACGTCGACTCGTCGAGCATCCCGTCGCCGCGTCACCAACGAGACGTCGATCGAACTCGAGATCGATCTCGACGGATCGGGCACGTGCTCGATCGATACCGGTATCCCTTTCTACGACCACATGCTCGGTCAGATCGGCAAGCACGGAGGATTCGATCTCACGATCGCTGCGAAGGGTGACATTCACATCGACACCCACCACACGGTGGAAGACGTCGCCATTGCGCTCGGAGAGGCCTTCCGCGAGGCACTCGGCGACAAGAGTGGAGTGCGTCGATTCGCGAGTGGCCTCTATCCACTCGACGAGTCGCTGTGCGAGATCGCCCTCGATCTGTCGGGTCGCCCGTTCGTGGTGTGGAACGTGCCGATTCCTGAGTGCCTACCACTCGGAGATCCGCCCTTCGATCCCAACCTGGCCGAGCACGCGGTGTCATCGTTCGCGACAGCGGCCGCGATCACTCTTCATGTCGAGTTGAAGCACGGATCGAACGTGCACCACATCGTCGAATGCGTGTTCAAAGGGCTCGGACGGAGTCTTCGTGACGCCGTCCGCATCGAAGGTGGAGGGGTGCCGTCCACCAAGGGTGTCCTGTGACCGGTCCCCGGATCGCCGTTCTCGACTACGGCATCGGAAACCTGAGATCGGCCGAGAAGGCACTGCAGAAGGTCGGCGCCGACGCCTTCCTCACGGCGTCGGCCGACGAAGTGCGCGATGCCGACGCCGTAGTGCTCCCGGGGGTCGGTGCCTTTGGCGCGTGCATGGATGCATTGCGCAGCACCGGCCTCGAATCGGTAGTTCTCGGCGCAGTGGCATCCGGACGGCCTTTCCTCGGAATCTGTGTGGGCATGCAGATGCTCTTCTCGGGTTCCGACGAAGACCCCGATGCACGCGGTCTCGGTGTGATCCCCGGACGTGTGAGCTGGATCCCGCCCGGTGTGAAGCGACCGCAGATGCAGTGGAATCGGCTCGACGTCGTCAAGCAGGTTGATCCGATGTTCGACGGTCTGTTGGGTGGCGACACCTGGATGTACTTCGTTCACTCGTTGCACGGTGTGCCCGTCGATCAGTCGGCTGTGGCGGCCACCTGCGAGTACGGCTCCACTCTCAACGCGGCCTTTCGAGTCGACAACGTGTTCGCAACGCAATTCCATCCCGAGAAGTCGAGTCGCGACGGTTTGCGTCTGCTCGCCAACTTCGTGGAGGCGTCGCGTGGCTGAACTCTTTCCAGCGATCGATCTGCGCGACGGCAGGGTGGTTCGCCTTCGACAGGGCGACTACGCGGACGAGACGGTCTACGGTGACGACCCCGTTGCTGTGGCCGAAAGTTTCGTCGAGCAGGGTGCCACCTGGATCCACGTCGTCGATCTCGACGCCGCTCGCTCGGGTGATCCGGTCAACCGGCCGGTGATCGCCGATATCGCCCGTCGACTCGACGGCCGAGCGAGAGTGCAGACCGGTGGTGGTGTGCGCACCGTCGGCGATGCCGAAGCGCTCGCCGAAGCCGGTGTGGCCAGAGTCGTGATGGGATCGGCAGCCGTCGCAACTCCGACTCTGGTCGCTGATGCGTCACGCATCGTGTCGGTGGCAGTTGGTCTCGATCATCGCTCGGGAGAGATCGCCGTGCACGGGTGGACCGAAGGCTCGGGTCGCACCGTCCACGAAGTGATCGAGTGGTTCCCCGATGCGGCTGCATTCGTCGTCACCGACATCGCGCGTGACGGAATGTTGAGCGGACCCGACGTGGAAGGTCTCGCCGAACTGGCCACCAGTACGGCGATTCCTGTGATCGCGAGTGGAGGTGTCGGAACCCTCGACGACATCGCAGCCCTGGCCGCAATTCCGGGACTTCATGGTGTGATCACTGGCAAAGCCCTCTACGAAGGTCGCTTCAGCGTGGCTGACGCCCTCCGCGTTCTCGGAGAATTCGCGTGAAGACAGCTCGTGTGATCCCGTGTCTAGACGTGACCGACGGTCGTGTGGTGAAAGGCACGAACTTCGTCGATCTGCGTGATGCGGGAGATCCGGTGGAACTGGCGGCTCGGTACGACGTCGAGGGAGCCGATGAATTGGTGTTCCTCGACATCACGGCATCGAGTGATGGACGCGACACCATGGTCGAGGTCGTTCGGCGGACTGCTGATCAAGTATTCATTCCACTCACGGTCGGGGGAGGGGTTCGTTCGGTCGTCGACGCGCGGCGCATGCTGCGTGCCGGAGCCGACAAAGTGAGCGTCAACACGGCGGCCGTGCAGAATCCACGACTGATCGCAGACATCGCGGCCGAATTCGGAAGTCAGTGCGTCGTGTGCGCGATCGATGCCAAGCGCCGCGACGACGGCAGTTCCTTCGAAGTCTTCCTGCACGGTGGTCGCACTCCGACCGGGCTCGACGCCGTCGATTGGGCCGTCCGCGCCGTCGATCTCGGAGCTGGCGAAATTCTCCTCACCTCGATGGACCGCGACGGGACGAAGGAAGGGTTCGATCTCACCCTCACTCGCGCCGTGACCTCGTCGGTTGGTGTGCCGGTCATTGCGTCAGGTGGAGTCGGAAACCTCGATCACTTGGTCGACGGAGTGATCGAAGGGGGAGCCGATGCAGTTCTCGCTGCGTCGATCTTCCACTTCCGCGAATTCACGGTGGCCGAAGCCAAGCGGCGACTGGCCGAGGCCGGTGTCCCGGTTCGTCCAGTCGGTTGATCGACGGCTCATGTTCGACCGCGTCGAAGACTCGATGTTCGTACTTCTCGATGGAGGGTTGTCGACCGCTCTCGAGGGCCTCGGAGTCGACACCTCGAGTGAACTCTGGACCGCTCGCGCTGCGTGGCAGAACCCGGACGACCTCGTGGCGGCTCATCGAGCCTTCGTCGAGGCTGGCGCCGATGTCGTCACCACAGCGAGCTACCAGTGCGATGTCGAGTTGCTCGTTCGAGCGGGGGCCGACTTGCGTGCGGCCCGTGCCGTTCTAGCGTCGACAACCGAGCTCGCTCGTCGAGCCGTCGACGGGAGCAACGTGGAAGTAGCGGCTTCTCTCGGACCTTTCGGGGCGTCGTTGGCCGATGGAAGCGAGTACACCGGCCGGTATTCGGTGCCGTGGGACGTGGTCGAGTCGTTCCATCGCCGTCGATTGGAAGTTCTGATCGACACTGGACCGGACTTGTTCGCGGTCGAAACAATCCCACGACGTGACGAAGCCGTTCTGCTGATGGAACTACTCGTCGAGTACGGATCACCCCGGGCATGGTTCTCGTTCGGATGCGCGTCGGGAGAACGCACCTATGGCGGTGACGATCTGCGCGCAGCGGCCTCCGAGATCGTCGACTACCCGAACCTGATGGCACTCGGGGTCAATTGCGTCGCCCCAAACGTCGCCAGCGAGGCATTGGCCGTTCTTCGAGCCGGTGGCGGGCCGTTCATCGTGTACCCCAATCACGGTCGCGTTTGGGACGGGAAGGCTCGCGCCTGGACCGGCGACTCTCATGCTGTCGATGAGACTCTCGTCGAATCGTGGCTGGCGGCCGGTGCTCGCTTCGTAGGTGGATGCTGTGGAACCAGCCCGACCGAGATCGCTCAACTGGCCGACCTGCGCCGTCGTCTGGCTCGCCCGAGTGAATTCCCCTAAGTTCGATCCATGTCCACCTCTCTCACCCCCAATCCCAAAATGGAGTACCGACGTCTCGGCTCGAGCGGTCTACGCGTTTCGGTGCTCTCGTTCGGCAGCTGGGTCACCTTCGACAATCAGTTGAAAGACGACACCGCGCTGGCGTGTATGCAGGCCGCCTGGGATGCCGGATGCAACTTCTTCGACAATGCTGAGGCCTACGCCGGAGGTGAGAGTGAAGCGATCATGGGTCGAGTCATCTCGCAGCTCGGTTGGAAACGTCATCACTACGTCCTCTCGACGAAGGTCTTCTGGGGAATCGACGGCCCGATTCCCAACATGCAGAACAGTCTCAATCGCAAGTATCTGCACCACTCGATCGAGGGGTGTCTCGATCGGTTGCAAGTCGACTTCGTCGACCTGCTCTTTTGTCATCGCGCCGATCCGAAGACACCCATCGAGGAGACGGTGTGGGCGATGAGCGACCTGGTCGATCGGGGCAAAGTTCTCTATTGGGGAACGAGCGAGTGGTCAGCCGACGAGATCCGCGCCGCGTGGGAGATCGCCGAGCGACACCACCTGCACAAGCCGGTGATGGAGCAGCCTCAGTACAACATGCTCGAGCGCAAGCGAGTCGAAACTGAATACAGACGTCTGTACGACGACATCGGACTCGGTACGACGATCTGGAGTCCGTTGGCCTCGGGACTGCTCACCGGTAAGTACCTCGAAGGGGTGCCGTCGGACTCTCGAGCCGCCCTGCCGGGCTATGGATGGCTCGCGTCGCGTCTGACCGATGAGGCGTCTCTCGACGTGGTTCGAGGACTGGCGCCAATCGCCGACTCACTCGGTTGCACGCTCGCTCAACTGGCTTTGGCCTGGTGCACGAAGAATCCCCATGTGTCGACCGTGATCACTGGGGCCAGTCGTGAATCGCAAGTGCACGAGAACTTCGGTGCCTTGGACGTGATTCCACTCCTCACCGACGAGGTCATGACGCGTATCGACGAGGTGCTCAGCCGCTGACGCGGGTAACGAGCCAATCGCCCACGAGTCGGGCGGTGTCGTCGATACGGCCGGCGAGAAAGTGGTCGACCGTCGTCACCTCGACGACCTCGGTGTTCGTCCAATCACTCGTGATCTCGTCGACGCGTGCGGGAGGGCAGAACTGATCGTGCTGCGGAACGGCGATCAACGTCGGGCGGGGATCGACCGACGAGAGGACGCGACGTTCGGATGACAGAGGCGGAGCGATAGCGACCCAACCCTCGACACGTGGCTCGACGACCGAGAGTCCGACAACTGCGCCGAACGAGTACCCGACGACCCATACACCGCCATGGGTCACGTCGTCGACGAGCGTCGAGAGCCAATCGATCGACGCGGCGACGTCGAGGCGCTCACCGTCACCGTCGTCATGCACACCTTCGCTCTCGTTGACGCCCCGGAAATCGAATCGCAAGGTGTGGAAGCCGAGGCGGGGGAGCCGTTCCATCAGAGTCGCGATCACCGGATTGAACCGGTCGCCACCGTAGAGAGGGTGGGGGTGGGCCAGAGTCACGGCACCGAGGACCGGAACGTCGGCCGGAACGGTCTCGACATCGGCCGCTATGCGAAGCCCGTCGATGGTCGTGAGCGTCACCGTGTCTCGTGCCACGGATTCGACGGTACCGTGAACCACCGTGGCGAAGCGTTCCCAGGTCACCGACACCGAGAAACTCCCGATCGAGATGTTGAACGATCGACTTCTCGTTCGCATTCCTGACAAAGAGGGAGAGCGTCGTAGCAGCGGCGGGATCCTCATCCCGGCCACCGCCCAGTTGTCGAAGCGTCTGGTGTGGGCTGAGGTCGTGGCTCTCGGACAGAACGTTCGCAGCGCCGAAGTGGGCGACAGGGTGCTGTTCAGTCCCGATGATCGCTACGAGGTCGAAGTGGGCGGCAACGACTACATCATGTTGCGTGAACGCGACATTCACGCGGTGGCCGCCACTCGAATCGAGTCGCACACCGGCTTGTATCTCTGACAGGCTGTTTCGATGATCTCGCCGACTCCGGATCAGATGGCTTCCGTCACGTTCAACGCCGAGGGCTTGGTCCCGGTGATCGCTCAAGACGTGGCGAACGGCGACGTGTTGATGATGGCGTGGATGAATGCCGAGAGCCTGGCTCTCACGTTCGCCGAAGGGCGAATGGTCTACTGGAGTCGAAGCCGCCGTGAACTCTGGCGCAAGGGTGATACCAGTGGTGATCGTCAATTCGTGCGCGAAGCGTACTTCGACTGTGACGGTGACACTCTTCTTTTCAAAGTCGAACAAGAAGGAAAGGGAGCCTGTCACACCGGTGAACGTACGTGCTTCTTCCGATCCTTCGGCGACTCGTGAACAACGTGTCATCGGACCGATTCGGGCTCACCGTCCGGCCGTCGCGTGACGAGTTTCGTGCATTGGCGCGCGAACACACGGTCGTTCCGGTGTGGGTCGAGGTGCTGGCCGATCTCGAGACGCCAGTAGCGGCCTTCGCCAAATTGGTTGGGCCCGATGACGAAGGATTTCTGCTCGAGTCGGTCGAACACGGCGAACGTTGGAGTCGGTTCTCCTTCGTGGGAAGGCGTCCTCGGGCCACGTTGTCGTCACGTGGGCGAATGGTCTCGGTCGACGGCGATCTGCCTGATTCGGTTCCTCTCGACCAGGGGATGCTGGCCGCCCTCGACGAATTGCTCAAGGTGTATCGCAGTCCCGTGATCGAAGGATTGCCGCCATTGCAGGGTGGAGTCATGGGTTATCTCGGCTACGACGTCGTACGCGAGGTGGAACGGCTTCCCAACCACCCACCTGACGATCGTGATCTGCCCGATGCCGTGATGAGTGTCATCGGTTCCCTCGCCGCTTTCGATCACTGGCGTCAGCGGGTGTATCTCATCGAGAGCGTCGCCGTGTTCGGAGTCGACGATCGCGGCCTCGACGATCTCTACGCGGAAGCATCCGAACGTTGCCTGGCGGCAGCAGAGGACCTCGCCCGGCCATTGGCATACTCGCCGGTCGAACCTCCGTCACGAGACGACGTGCTCCCCGAAGCCCGTTCGTCGATGTCTGGCGGGCGGTTCCAAGACGCCGTCGAAGTCGCCAAGGAGTACATCCGCGCCGGTGACATCTTCCAGGTCGTCCTGTCGCAACGATTCGACATCGATCTCGACGCTGATCCCTTCGACATGTATCGAGTGCTTCGTCAGGTGAATCCGAGCCCGTACATGTACTTCCTCCGCCATCCCGGCATCACCATCGTCGGGAGTTCGCCCGAACCCATGGTTCAGTTGCTCGGTGGACGGGTGGTGAGCAGGCCCATCGCCGGCACACGTAAGCGAGGCATCGACGACGACCACGATCGTCGTCTGGCCGCCGAGCTGAAGGAGAACCCGAAGGAGGTCGCCGAACACGTGATGCTCGTCGACCTCGCTCGTAACGACGTTGGGCGTGTCGCTGAATTCGGCTCGGTGGTCGTCGAAGAATTGATGTCGCTCGAGAAGTACAGCCACGTCATGCACCTCACCTCGCAGGTGAGCGGGCAGTTGGTCGGAGGTAAGTCGCCGATCGACGTATTGCGCGCCACCCTCCCAGCGGGCACTGTGAGTGGGGCTCCGAAGGTTCGCGCCATGGAAATCATCGATGAACTCGAGCCCGTGAAGCGCGGGCCGTATGCGGGCGTCGTGGGTTACGTCGATTTCAGCGGCAACCTCGACACGGCGATCGCCATTCGCACGATGTTCGTCGGTGACTCCCGGGCGTATCTTCAGGCTGGCGCCGGAATCGTGGCCGATAGTGATCCGGCCGACGAAGACCTCGAATGTCGCAACAAGGCGGCTGGTCTGCTCGCCGCGGTGCCCGCGGCCCGTCGTATGACCTCCCGCCGCCGGGCCGGCGGAACCGAAGCATGATCGCTCGCGTTCGTCACGATGCCTGTCGAGTGACCGGCCGCGATGCGGCGTCGTATCTTCATTCGCAAGCGAGCAACGACATCTCGTCACTCGCCGTGGGGTCGTCGTGCTATGCGTTCTTCCTCGATCCCGGCGGAAAAGTGGTGTCCCTCGTTCGCGTGACTCGACTGGCAGCTGACGACTTCTTGCTCGACCTCGACCGAGGCGGGCTCGCTGATCTGCTGCCGCGGCTCGAACGGTTCAAGATCCGTGTCGCTGTGAACGTGGAACCCGTCGAACTCACCTGCGAGAGTCATCGAGGGAGTCGGCCGGCTTCTGTGGATCCGACCGGGATCTGCGTCGACGCCTGGTGGGGTGAGGAAGATTCGGTCGACGTGCTGTTCGTGGACGACACCTCCGGATCCGACACGTCGTCCGAGCTCGAGGCTGCACGCGTCGGGTCGGCTTGGCCCCGCCTCGGCTCGGAAATCGAGCCCGGATCGACCCTTCCAGCAGCCACCGGAGTCGTGTCGCGGGCGGTGAGTTTCACCAAGGGCTGTTACCCCGGTCAAGAACTCGTCGAGCGCATGGATAGTCGCGGTGCCGACGCTCCCTTTTCACTGCGTCGAATCGATGACGCGGCGGGGTTGGTCGTCGGACACGAGATCGTGCGCGAGGGAGTGATCGTCGGGACTGTCACGTCAGTGGCGGGTGGACGTGCGTTGGCCTACGTGCGTCGCAACGTCGTCATCTGAGGAGTGACGATCAGGAGCTGCGACGGGTCGCGGCGAGCAGAGTAGTGAGTCGTCGGATGTCGTCGCGCTCGCGTAGTCGGTAGAACTCGTCGTCGTTTTTCAGAGCCAGCAGAAGCAGTGTCTCACTCGACTGGTCGGCATCGGCGATGCGCGCAGCGACGGTCAGCCATTCGGCAGCCGCGTCGTCGTGTCCATCGGCGGCGAGACAGGCCGCTACATCGATGGCCAGAGGTGTGGATGGCGTGATGCGGTAACAAGCGGCACCGAAGCGCGCTCCGTCGGCGAACCGACCGACTCGCTTCAGAACCCAGACCATGACGTTGCGACTCTGTTCGGGCCAATCGATTCGAGGCTCGGGTAGGGGATGGGGGAGGACGTCGACCACGGGGCGTAACAAGTCAGGGGTGGCGGCCTGCGGTGGCCACCAGGTGCGGGCGCGACCCGATGTGTCCGTCAGATCCGACATCACGGTGTCGCGGGCGCCATCGCGATCGCCGTGGGAGATACGAGTCGAGGCCGTCCACCACGGAGACATCGTGCGTCCGGGAGGAAGCAAACCGGGGCGCCCGGTCGTCCAGGCGTCGTTCTCCGCCGAGGCGAGCATGAGGACGACATCGGCTGCCGTGGATGGACGGTCAGGGCGTGTCGATGCGGCAAGAAGTTGCAGTTGGATCACGAGGAGGATCACGGCGAAGACGGCGATCGGGCGTAGATCAGGGACGATCAGCATGCCGACGAGCACACCAGCTGTCATCGGCACGCTGAGTCTGATCATGATGGCCCGCCCGCGTCCAGGTTTGAGGACGTCGATCAGTTCGGCCGCCACGTTGCCGCCGTCGAGGGGCATGACGGGAATCAGATTGAACAGACCGATGATCGGTCCGGCCCACCAGATGGCGAGCGAATGAGCCTCGGAGGCGAAGTCGGTGCTGTCGACGGGATTCACACCGAGAACGAGCAAGGCGATCACGCCGAGTCCGATCTGGGTCACAGGTCCGGCCAAAGCGATTCCGGCGCGTTCTCCTCGCGACAGACGTCGAGTCGGGGTGAACGACGCGTAGCCGGCGAGAAAATCGAGGGAAATTCGCGCCGTCGCGCCTGTTCGGCGGGCGGCGAGGGCGTGACCCAGTTCATGAGCGACGGTGAAGACGGCGACCGACCCCGCGAGCCAGGCACCGAGTGGTACACCGTTCAAGACGACGATCAGCAACAAGAAGACGGCAAAACCCGGTCGAACGTCGATCGGGAAGCCGAGGATCCGCACCACATCCATGCTAGGTGCCGGGCTGTTACTTGTCGGCTCGGTCGTCGTAGACTCGCCAACCGTGCCTTACGTCTATTCATTCGATCACAAACACCGTCGTCCCCCCATGCAGCTGAAGGATCTGCTCGGTGGCAAGGGAGCCAATCTGGCCGAGATGACGAGTGTCCTGCAGCTTCCCGTTCCACCCGGATTCACCATCACAACTGATGCGTGCCGCGAATACATGCACTCCGGATGGCCGAAGAGTCTTGACACCGAGATCTCGGCGCAGGTCGCCAAACTCGAGAAGGCCATGAAGCGCAAGCTCGGCGACCCGAAGGATCCGCTTCTCGTGAGTGTTCGATCAGGTGCCAAGTTCTCGATGCCCGGCATGATGGACACGGTCCTCAACCTCGGTCTGAACGATCAGAGCGTCAAGGGTCTGGCGGCAGTGACCGACGACGAGCGCTTTGCGTACGACTCGTATCGCCGGTTCATTTCGATGTACGGACGTATCGTGCTCGGTGTCGACGGGGCGCACTTCGAGCATCCACTCGAGGCAGCCAAGGATCGGGTAGGTGCGAAGACCGATGCCGATCTCTCGGCCTCGGTACTGAAGGACTTGTGCGCGGCTTACCTCGACGTCGTGAAGAAGGAAACCGGTAAAGCGTTCCCGCAAAAGCCTGAGGCACAGCTTCGCGGAGCCGTCGAGGCCGTCTTCAAGAGCTGGAACGGCGCGCGAGCCATCGCGTATCGCGTGCGAGAGAAGATTTCGCACGATCTCGGCACCGCTGTGAACGTCCAGACCATGGTCTTTGGCAACCGTGACGACAACTCGGGAACGGGTGTCGGCTTCACGCGTAATGCCGCCACGGGCGAAAACGTTCCGTATGGCGACTTCCTGGTGAACGCCCAGGGCGAGGACGTCGTGGCCGGCATTCGCAACACCGAAGACCTCGATGCGCTAGCGGCTCAATTTCCGAAGATCCATCAGGAACTCTTGAAGATCTTCGCCCGTCTCGAAGCGCACTATCAGGACATGTGCGACACCGAATTCACCATCGAACAGGGCAAGTTGTGGATGCTTCAGACGCGAGTCGGCAAGCGCACCGGTGCGGCTGCCCTGCGCATGGCCGTCGACATGACGAAGGGGACCAAGGGCCCGAAGGGCGTCTGGAAGATCAGCAAGACCGAAGCGGTGTCTCGCGTCGCTGCCGATCACCTCGATCAGGTGCTTCACCCGCAATTCGAAGGCAACGACTCAAAGGTTCTGGCCAAAGGTCTCGCTGCCTCACCGGGTGCTGCTGTTGGCAAGGTCTACTTCACGGCTGATGAAGCGGCCGATGCCGCCGATCGTGGTGAGAAGGTCATCCTCGTGCGCAACGAGACGAGCCCCGAAGACGTGCACGGCATGATGGTGTCTCAGGGCATCCTCACCGCTCGTGGCGGATTGGTCAGCCATGCTGCCGTTGTCGCTCGAGGCTGGGGCACACCGGCCGTGGTGGGTGCCGAAGCCATCAAGATCTCCGGCAAGCAGTTCAGCGTGGGCGACGTCACCGTGCGAGAAGGCGACATCATCTCGCTCGACGGCACAACCGGCAACATCGTCGTCGGCGAGGTCAAGTTGTCGTCGGCCAAGCCGCCGAAGGAATTCGACATCGTGTTGAAGTGGGCCGACGAGATCCGCAAGGGCAAGCTCGCCGTTCGAGCCAATGCCGACACCGGCGAGGATGCCACCAATGCACGTCAGCTCGGAGCCGAGGGAATCGGCCTGTGTCGTACCGAGCACATGTTCCTCGCTCCCGACCGTCTTCCGGTCGTGCGTCGCATGATTCTGGCTCGCACACCAGCCGAGGAGCACGCCGCCCTCGAAGAGCTTCGCAAGGTACAAAAGAAGGATTTCGTCGACATTCTCACCGCTATGGATGGTTTGCCGGTGACCGTACGTCTCCTCGATCCTCCGTTGCACGAGTTCCTGCCGCGTGTCGACGAACTCGAGATCAAGAAGGCCGAACACGGACTGAGCGCCGAAGAGGAGAACCTTCTGGCCGTGGCCAAGGAGTGGTCGGAGTTCAACCCCATGCTCGGAACGCGTGGTGTGCGTCTTGGCGTCGTCAAGCCAGGCCTTTACGCCATGCAGGTTCGCGCTCTGCTCGAAGCGGCGGCTGAACGAGCCAAGAAGGGCGGTAAGCCGATCGTCGAAGTGATGATTCCGTTGACCGTCACCCGTGAGGAACTCGCTCTCGCTCGCTCCTGGGTGGTCGAAGGAATCGCCGAGGCCACCAAGGGTGCTGGCGGCAAGAAGCCCAAGGTCTCCATCGGAACGATGATCGAAACACCGCGCGCGGCGTTGCGAGCCGATGAACTCTCCGAGGAAGCGGATTTCTTCAGTTTCGGAACCAACGACCTGACGCAGATGACCTTTGGTTTCAGCCGTGACGACGTCGAGAGCCGGATGATGCCGGCCTACCTCGAGGCCGGGCTACTGAAGCGCAACCCGTTCGAGACCATCGATCAGAGTGGCGTGGGCGAACTCGTGAAACTCGCTGCGGAACGTGGTCGCAAGGCCAAGCCGGGTATCAAACTCGGTGTGTGCGGTGAGCATGGAGGCGACCCTGAGTCGATCGACCTCTTCTACCGGGTCGGCCTCGATTATGTGAGTTGCTCACCCTTCCGTGTTCCCATCGCCCGACTGGCGGCCGCCCAGGCCATCATTGCCGCATCGGGTGGCAAGAAGTCAGAGACCAAGTGATGTCGAGCCTCGGCGGGCCGTTCTGGACCGCCGGTGCTTCGACCAATGATTTCGTCGATCTTTCGGTGCCCGCGTGGGCATGGATTGCGCTGATCGGCTTCATCGCTCTTCTTCTCCTCGTCGACATCACCGTCGTGCACCGCAAGGCGCACGAAGTCCACATTCGCGAGGCTGCCGTCGAGAGTGCCGTCTGGGTCTCGATCGGCCTGGCCTTCACGCTGGTCGTACTCGTTGCGTTCGGTGCCGGTGCGGCCGGGGAATACGTGAGTGGTTATCTCATCGAGAAGAGCCTGAGCGTCGACAACGTGTTCGTGTGGGCTCTGATTCTCAGTTACTTCGGAATTCCGGCTCGCTACCAGCACAGAGTCCTTTTCTGGGGCATCTTCGGGGCCCTCGCCATGCGAGCGATCTTCATCTTTGCCGGGGTCGCGCTGATCGAGCGTTTCGACTGGATTCTCTACGTCTTCGGGGGGTTCCTGGTGTACACCGCCCTCAAATTGGTGCTCGGAGGAGGCGACGAGATCGATCCGGCATCGAGTCGATTCTTGCGACTGATCAACCGGCTGGTTCCGAGTACTCCCGAGTTCGACGGTCAAAAGATGTTCACCGTGCGCAACGGACGACGCCTGGCCACCCCTCTCTTCGCCGTTCTGATCCTGATCGAGTTCACCGACGTCCTGTTCGCTGTCGATTCGGTTCCGGCGGTCCTGGCCGTCAGCCGTGAACAGTTCATCGTTTTCTCGTCGAACGCGTTCGCGATACTCGGGTTGCGCGCGCTCTATTTCTTGTTGGCTGACGCCCACGCGCGGTTCACCTATCTGAAGGAAGGTCTGGCGATCATCCTTGCCTTCGTGGGGGTGAAGATGCTGATCCACGGTTGGTACCACATCCCCACCTGGGTATCTCTCGTGGTCATCGCCATCGTTCTGGCCGGCGCTATCGGCTTGTCTCTTCGTTCTCCGGCTGGCGACGAAGTTCGCGGCCATTAGCCTTCCAGCATGGCGATCCACGACGAGGACATCGAGCGAGTCCGCTCGTCGGTTTCCATCGTCGACGTGGTGCAACAGTATGTGACCCTGCGTCGGACTGGCCGGAACTGGGTCGGGCTGTGTCCGTTCCACGCCGAAAAATCGGGGTCGTTCAACGTTCGCGAAGAGACCGGTCGATACAAGTGTTTCGGATGTCAGGCCGGTGGCGACATCTTCACCTTCGTCCAGGAGATCGAGCACGTCGATTTCGTGTCGGCGGTCGAGAAGTTGGCCGGACGCGCCGGGATGACGCTCCGATACACGAGCGGTGGTGAGGGGAAGGATCGTCAGCGTCGTAAGCAACTGGTGGCGGCTCTGGAGTCGGCAGTGGAGTGGTATCACCAGCAGTTGCTCACTGCCCCCGAGGCCCGACCGGCCCGCGACTACTTGCGTCAACGCGGACTCGCCGGCGACGTCGCCCGACAGTTCCGTCTGGGATGGGCGCCCGACGAGTGGGACGCTCTGAGCGGCCATCTTCGCAAGGAGGGTTTCGCCGACGACGTGTTACGCGACACCGGTTTGGCCTTCACCAACAGAGCCAACCGTCTGCAGGATGCATTCCGAGCGCGTGTGTTGTTCCCAATCTTCACCGACGGCGGCGAAGCGGTCGCCTTCGGGGGACGCATCCTCCCGGGGAGTACCGATCCCGCGAAGTACAAGAACTCGCCCGAGACGAAGGTGTACCAGAAGTCGAAGACGCTGTACGGACTCAACTGGGCCAAGAACGACGTCGTGAAGGCCGATCAGGTCATCGTGTGCGAGGGATACACCGATGTCATCGGATTCCACCGAGCCGGAGTCCCGCGTGCAGTGGCCACGTGCGGAACGGCCTTCACCGAAGAACACGTTCGCGTGTTGAAGCGATTCGCGAGCAAGGTCGTGTTGGCGTTCGATGCCGACGCTGCCGGCCAGGGCGCGGCCGAAAAGTTCTACGAGTGGGAGCGTAAGTACAAGGTCGAGGTATCAGTGGCCCGCTTCCCCGAGGGAAAGGATCCCGGGGATCTCGCCTCGTCAGATCCGGATGCCTTGGCGGCGGCGATCGACGACGCCATGCCGTTCCTCGGATTCCGCGTGAATCGCGTGGTCAGTCAGGCGTCGTTGCGAAGTCCCGAAGATCGTGCCCGAGTGGCGACGCGAGCCCTCGAAGTGATCAACGAACACCCTGATGTGAACGTGCGCAAGCTCTACGCCGGAGAGGTCGCCGCACGCGTGGGAATCCCGGTCGCCGATCTGTCGCGACAGGCCGAAAAGCGCCGTGTGGTCGAGACTCGTGAGGACGAGATCGTTCCGGCGGTCGCCGCCGTTCCCGAGTTCACCGCCGAGTTCGCGGCAGTTGCGTTGCTCCTACAGTCATGGGATTCGATCGCCCCCTGGTTGATCGAAGATCTGTTCGCGAACGACGTGGCCCGTCGAGCGTTCCTCGCCCTGGCCGAGGCCTCCGAGTCGACGGATGGAACCTTGATCGACAACGCCATGTCCCTGGCCGACCCCGAAGTTCGCGAGCTTCTCGAACGGGCCGCCGTGGCCGACATCGACGTGGAACCGTCGTCGGTGGCCTTCGATCTGATCGGAGTGGCGGTACGTCGTGCACTCGCAACACGCACTCGAGTCACCGACGCGGAAGAGATACGTGCCGACGGCGAAGCCCGTCGCCATCTCGAGGATCTTGGCAGTGAACGCACCGCTCAAGGGGCCGGAACGGTCTTGCTAGGGTGGCTCGTGGAGCGGTCGGGGGTGTCTGCTCCGCACGACTGATTCGCTGTTCCGGGTTCGCCGTGCGACGGAGAACTTGGGGGTGAGGGTGTCGGCCGGAGCTGAGTCGAGTGTTCCACCCGTTCCCGGTGTCGCACCGGGTGACTGGAATGAACTCGTCGCTCGCGGTCGTCGACGTGGACGTCTCACCGCGGAGGAGATCGTCGACGTCCTTCACGATGTCGAGCTCTCACCGGAGACGATCGAGTCGATCCGCCACGCGATCGAAGGCGCCGGAATCGTCGTCGATCAAGGCTTCGAGATCGACGACAGTGGAGAGTTGCGTCGGCCATTGCTCGAGTCGAGCGAAATTCGACCGACGTCGTCTGCGTCGAGGACGACGAGACGCAGTCGATCCGGCATACGACCGACCGGGGTCGAGGGCGACTCGTTGAAGATCTATCTGTACGAGATCAGTCAGGTTCACCTCCTCGACGCCGAGGGGGAGCGACGATTGGCTCGGGCGATCGAAAAGGGGCGAGGTGCGCAACTCCTGCTCGAGACTTCGACTGACGTGGACGCGATCGAGCGCCGTCGGCTGACGAGATTGGTCGATGCCGGAGAGAGGGCCCGCCACGACTTGATCACCGCCAATCTCCGTTTGGTGGTGAGCATCGCCAAACGTTTCACTCGGCCCTCCATGCCACTGGCTGATGCCATCCAGAGCGGAAACATCGGCCTCATGAAGGCCGTGGAGCGGTTCGACCACACCCGCGGTTTCAAGTTCTCCACCTATGCAACGTGGTGGATCCGCCAAGCAATTTCGCGAGCGGCTGCCGAAGAGAGTCGCAACATTCGTCTACCGGCACACACGATCGAGCACCTGGCTCGCATCCGTCGAACAGAACGCGAACTCATGGCCGAACTGCGACACGAGCCCACGGTGGCCGAGATCGCAGAAAGGTTGGGCGAGTCGGCCGACCGAGTCGCCGAACTCCTCCACATCGGACGCGATACGACCAGCCTCGACCTGCCCCTGCGTAGCGATTCCGATCACACATACGCCGACGATCTGGCGGCCGAGAACTCCGACGACCCGAGTGACTCCCTCGAACGGGAGCACCTGAGGGACGCAGTGCGTACGGTCATCTCCGATCTTCCCGCACGCGATCAAGCCGTGATGTGTATGCGATTCGGGTTGGACGGTTCGGGAGGGGCGACCCTCGAGGAAGTAGGACGTGCCTTCCAGATCACTCGGGAACGCGTCCGGCAAATAGAGGTTCGGACACTGTCGCGTCTTCGGCACACGTCCAATTCTCGAAGTTTGCGCGACTACGTCGACGGCTGAACCCAGTCCGGGGCGCCGGTAACCTGCGGGGTGATGGACGCTCCGCGAACGTTCTCGGTCCGAACCTTCGGCTGTCAGATGAACGAACACGACTCCGAACGGATCGCCGGACTATTCGAGGCCGACGGGATGACCGCAATCGACGACGATCAGTCGGCTGATGTCATCGTCCTCAACACCTGCTGTATCCGCGAGAACGCCGACAACAAGCTGTACGGACATCTCGGCTGGTTGCGTAAATGGAAGGACGAACGTCCCGAACGTCAGATCGTGGTGTCGGGTTGCTTGGCTCAGAAGGATCGCGACGTCGTGCGTGAACGTGCGCCATGGGTCGACGTCGTTCTCGGCACTCACAACGTGCATCGAGCGGCTGATCTTCTGAATCAGTCGCGAATCAGCGGACCAGTCACCGAAATTCTCGACGAGGCGGTATTCGACGACCACGTCCTCTTCCCCTCGGCTCTTCCCGCCAAGCGAACGACGTCGTACGACGCCTGGGTCACCATTCAGATCGGCTGTGACAATTCGTGTGCGTTTTGCATCGTCCCGTCGGTTCGCGGTGCCGAGATCAGCCGACCCTTCGACGACGTCGTGGCCGAGGTTCGAGAACTTGCCGCTCAGGGAGTGACTGAGGTGACCCTGCTCGGGCAGAACGTCAACAGCTACGGGCGAGACATCCAGTTGGCGCGTCGTCGTGATGGTGAAGATACGACGCTTCGACCACTTTTCGCCGACCTCCTTCGCGAGGTGGGGTCGGTTTCGGGTATCCGTCGTGTCCGTTTCACGAGCCCGCATCCCAAAGACATGCGTAGCGAGACCTTCGAGGCGATGGCGGCCACCGGCACCGTGTGTGAACACCTCCATTATCCGATGCAGTCGGGCAGCGACCGAGTCCTCGCCCTCATGCATCGTGGTTACACCGCCGACCGCTATCTCGAGCGGCTCGCAACGGCACGTCGTCTGGTCGATGATCTGGCCGTGAGCACCGACATCATCGTGGGGTTCCCGGGCGAGACCGACGGCGACTTCGAACGCACCCTCGAAGTCGCCGCCGAAGCCGAATACGACTACGCCTACACCTTCATCTTTTCTCCCCGCGACGGGACCGAGGCGGCGACGATGGTCGACCAGTTCGTGCCTGACGACGTGGTCGCCGACCGCTTCTCGCGGCTTCGTCTCGTCGTCGAGCGCTCGGCTGTGCGGCGTCACCGCAACCGCATCGGACGTATCGAAGAAGTCCTCGTCGAAGGTCCGTCGAAGCGAGATCCGGCCGTCGTGTCCGGACGGACGCGTCAGAACAAGCTGGTTCACTTCCGGCCGAATGTGCCCGTCCGAGTGGGTAGCTACGGTCTCGTCGAGATCACCGACGCCGCCGCTCACCACCTCGTCGGCGAGTTTCGGGAGATCACGGTCGAGCCGTCACACCGGGTACGTATACCGGTCTCATCGCTCTGACATCCGTGCGCCCGCTAGCCATTCTTGGACCCACGGCGAGTGGGAAGTCGTCCGTGGCCATGGCGCTCGCCGATCGCTTGTCGAGTGCTTCGGCGACGGTCGAGATCGTCTCGGTCGATGCGATGCAGGTGTATCGGCGCATGGACGTCGGAACGGCAAAGCCGTCGGCTGATGAGCAGAAGAGGATTCGTCACCACCTGATCGACCTCGTCGATCCGACCGATGATTTCACGGTCGCCCGTTTTCAATCCGACTATCGAGTCGTGCGCGACGACATGGCTCGGCGTGGTGCGATTCCACTCCTCGTCGGCGGAACCGGGTTGTACGTGCGCGCCGTCGTGGACGATCTCGACATCCCCGGCCAGTGGCCCGAGACCCGCGCTCGGCTCGACTCCGAGATCGAGAACCTTGGTGTCGAAGCTTTGTACACCCGACTCGTCGAGTGTGATCCACAAGCGGCATCCAAGATCGAGCCCAACAACAGCCGCCGCGTCCTGAGGGCCCTCGAAGTGATCGAAGGAAGTGGTCGGCAATTTTCGTCATTCGGGCCGGGCGTCGACACCTACCCACCGACCGACGTGCTCCAGGTCGCCCTGCGGTGGCAGCGTGACGTCCTGGCTCGTCGTATCGAGGCGCGAGTCCACCTCATGCTGGATGCTGGCTGGCTGGACGAGGCGCGTCACCTGACCGAGGGTCCGCTCTCGCGGACGGCCTCCCGTGCACTCGGATATCACGAACTCTTCGAGCATCTGGCCGGTCGACTCTCGTTGTCGGATGCCGTCGAGACGATCGTCCTGCGAACTCGCCAGTTCGCGGTTCGTCAGGAACGGTGGTTCCGTCGGGATCCCCGCATCGTCTGGTTCGATCTCGACGATGATGTCGACGTGATGAGTGACGTCATCGGTCGAATTCACGCACTATGGGTCGGCGTCGGCTGACGTAGTGTGGCCAGTGCATGCACGTGGTTCTGTCGAAACATCAGGCTTTAGGGAACGATTTTCTCGTTCTCGACCTCGACCAGGATTCGTCTCTCGTCGCACGGGACGACTGGGCCGATGTGGCCAAGCGGCTCTGTGACCGACGTTTCGGCGTTGGTGCCGACGGATTGCTACTGCTACGTACTCTCGAGAGCGGTCGGCTCCACATGATCCTTCACAACGCCGACGGTGGCCGTGCCGAAATGAGCGGCAACGGCATTCGTTGTCTGGTGCAGGCCGCACATTGGGCTGGCGGTGGTGCCGACGGAGCCGAGTACGTAGTTCATACCGATGCCGGCGAGAAGGTGGTGACCGTCGAAGGTTGGTCCGACGACGACACCGTGCAGGTGATCGTCGACATGGGAGTAGTCGACCACATGGACGAACCCACCGACTGGGCGACCCTCGAGTGCCACCCCGATCGTCCGGTCAGTCATCTCTCACTCGGCAATCCACATTCGGTTGTCGGAGTCGACGACGTGGAGGCGGTCGATCTGCTGGCGCTCGGAGCCAAGATTCCCTACGTCAACTTGGAGATCGTCGAACCGGGCCCTGAACCCCACGCCATCACCATGCGTGTGCACGAACGGGGGGCCGGAATCACCTTGGCCTGTGGAACCGGTGCCTGTGCCTCAGCCGCCGCAGCGCTGTCGTGGGGTCTCGTCCCGGCGATGACGTCGGAAGTTCTCGTGCACATGCCCGGAGGCGACGCGCGAGTCAGATTCGATCGCGACACGCGGCGTGCGACCCTTGTGGGTCCGGCGACTTTCGTCGCATCGATCACGGTGCATCTGTGAGCGACACGCCGTACAGCGAAGCGCTCGGGCGCACGCTGATCGAGCGCAGTTTTCGTGAGAAGATCGTGATCGTCGGCGTCACTCTCGACGGCCGCACCGATGACGAGACCGACGCCGGTCTCGACGAACTTGAGTTGTTGGTCGACACTGCGGGAGCCGATGTGGTGGCTCGACTCACTCAACGGCGTGACACTCCCGACCACACCTGGTACGTGGGGAAAGGGAAAGCCGAGGAATTACGCGATTTGTGTCTGGCCGTCGACGCCGACACCGTGGTCTTCGACAACGAGTTGGCTCCGGCTCAGCAGTACAACCTCGAGAAGCTGCTCGGTCGAACGGCGATCGATCGGACCGCGGTGATCCTCGACATCTTCGCTCAGAACGCCAGTACTTTGGAGGGCAAGGCTCAAGTGGAACTGGCTCTCCTCCGGTATCGATTGCCGCGACTCCGCCGTGGTGCGACGGCCAAGCTTTCGCAGCAGCGCGGTGGCGTTGGCGCACGATTCGGTAGTGGTGAGACCAAGCTCGAGGTCGATCGTCGCCGTATTCAGAAGCGGATCTCGCGCCTCGAGCACGAACTGGCCGATCTGGGCCGAACACGCGCGTTGCAGAGCAAGGGCCGCACACGTAGTGGCCTCGCGACGGTCAGCATCGTCGGCTACACGAACGCCGGTAAGTCGACCCTTCTCAATCGGCTGACAGCAGCCGGTGTGCTCGCCGAGAATCGTCTCTTCGCGACCCTCGACCCGACGACGCGTCGATTGTCGTTGCCGGGTGGCGAACCGGTGCTCCTCACCGACACGGTGGGATTCGTGCGTCGCCTTCCGCACGGTCTCGTCGAGGCATTCAAGAGCACCCTCGAAGCCGTGGGTCGCTCCGACTATTTGGTCCACGTGGTCGATGGTTCGTCGTCCGACCCGTACGGCGAAATCGATGCCGTACGCGCGGTACTCGACGAGATCGGTGCCGGTTCGGTGCCTGAACTGATCGTGTTCAACAAGTCAGACCTCGATCCCGAATCGGTGGCCGAACTGGTGGCCCGTCATCCGGGTTCGGTCGGGGTGAGCGCGCGCTCCGGCGCTGGTATCGATACGTTTCTGCGAACTCTCGCCGATCGTTTGCGATCGATCTCGACGGTCGTCGAACTGCTCATTCCCTACGACCGGGGCGACATCTTGGCCGCTGTGCACCGTGAGGGAGAGGTGGTGTCGATCTCTCCCGAGGAGGCCGGGACCCGAGTTCGAGCCCGGTTGTCGGACGCGTCGGCCGGGAGACTCGGCCGATTCGTCGTCGATCAGGCCGTGGCGGCCAACATGGGACTCGATGGACATGAGTGAAGGGTTCGTTCCGCCGCCGTATCCCTACGACCGCCTCGACGCGTTCAAGGCCGCCGGTGCACGGTTGGATGGAGGGCTGGTCGACTTGTCGATCGGCACGCCGTGCGACCCCCCACCGCGTTCGGTGATCGACGCCTTGGCGTCGAGCGGCACCGAGCGCAGCTATCCGCCATCGATCGGATCGTTGCCGTTGCGCAGCGCCTTCTCGCGTTGGGCGAATCGTCGTTTCGGCATCGATCTCCAACCCGACCAGATCGCCGCCTGTGTCGGGAGCAAAGAGTTCGTCGTCACGCTTCCGCAGTGGCTACGCCTGCGTTCTCCGCAGCGGGACACCGTGCTGTACCCGGCGGTGTCGTATCCGAGTTACGAGATGGGGGCGATACTCGCCGGCTGTCGCGCCGTCGCGGTTCCCTGTGACGCGACCGGTCGCATCGTTCTCGATGCGGTGAGCGAATCCGATGTCGAGCGAGCTCTCGTGCTGTGGGTCAACAGCCCGTCGAATCCGACGGGAGCCCTCGACGATCTCGGAGCCGCCGCAACATGGGGCCGAGCACGAGATATTCCGGTGGTGAGCGACGAGTGTTACGCCGAATTCACCTGGTCGGGTCCACCCCAGTCGATCCTGCAACACGGAACCGATGGTGTTCTCGCGGTGCATTCGTTGTCGAAGCGTTCGAACCTTGCCGGTCTGCGGGTGGGTGCCTATGCCGGTGACAACGAACTGGTCTCGTATCTGTCGGAGGTCCGTAAGCATGTCGGGATGATGGTGCCTGGACCGGCGCAGGCGGCGGCCGTGGTCGCGCTCGACGACGACGCACACGTCGCCGAACAACGGCAGCTCTACGCCGAGCGACTGGAAACCATGGCTCGCGTGTTGTCGGACTGGTCGAACGTCGAGATTCCACGGCCAGACGGCGGTTTCTACCTCTGGTATCGCGTTGGTGATGCGTGGGCCTATGCCGAGCGGTTGGCTGCTGTCGGCGGTGCTCTCGTGAGTCCCGGCGAGTTCTACGGTTCGCAGAGTGCCGATTTCGTACGAGTAGCCGTCGTACAGCCCACTGACCGCATCGAACTCGTGGCTCGCCGACTCGGCGGTTCCTGATGCGTCGTTGGCGACGGTCGACATGGGTGCTGATGGTGGCGGCGCTCGTGACTGTGGTTGGTTTCGCCACCGTGATCACGAGCGTCTTTCGTGATCAATCGATCGTCGGCGACTTCGTTCGCGTACCCGTGGGCTGCGAAGGGGTCATGACCGTCGATACCGACACCACGGTGTACGCCTATGTCGAGACGAGGGGTCGAATCGGCGACATCGGAGACTGTTCGAACGATGATCGGTCCTACGACATCTCGGGTCGACCGACGCCGACCTTCGTCGTGCGCTCAGCCGATGATGCCCCCGACTTCGAGGCTCCCTGGGTCGTTCCGGCGGGTTCGGGGGTGACGTACGACTTGCCCGAGTATTCGGGCCGGGCCGTGGGATCGTTCACGATGGAAGCCGGGAGGCGTTACGCCATCAGTGTGGCGTCGGACGACCTCGCCGATGTGCTGGCCTTTGGCCGACGGGTGGTTCCGGTGGAATCGCCGATGGCGATCACCGGTGCGGTCATGGTGATGCTCGGTGTGGTGATGGGGATCATCGGGGTCGTTGCGACGTCGATGTCTCGCCGCCGTCGCCGACGCGGGCCATGGGCCCCGCCACGACTCGCCGATCGTGCCAGCGTTACAAGCGGCGTAGAACGGTGACTACTTTGCCGTAAACACGAACGTCGTCGGCATCGAAATCGAGGGGAGCGAGACGGCTGTTGGCCGGCTTCAGAACCACACGCGATCCCTGACGAGTGAAGGTTTTGACGGTGGCTTCGTCGCCGGGAATTCCGGCGACCACGATCTCGCCATCGACAGCGGTGGCTTGCTGGCGGGCGACTACGTAATCGCCGTCCATGATGCCCACGTCGATCATCGAGTCACCGCGAACTCGCAACATGAAGAGCTCGCCGTCACCGGTGAAATCGGCCGGAAGGGGCAGAAGTTCTTCGACGTTCTGCTGAGCCAGCACGTCGGTACCGGCGGCCACGTCACCGACGAGCGGGACGTGGTGCACTCGACTGCGGGCGATGATCGCGCCGGAGTTGCGGTCCCAGTTCACCTTGATGGCTCGGGGGAGGTTCGGATCTCGTTCGAGATAGCCGAGGCGCTGGAGGGTGGACAGATGATTGTGCACCGTGGAGGGGGAGGTGAGTCCGACCGCTTCACCGATCTCACGGACCGAGGGCGGGTACCCCCGATCGGCCATGGTGGCCTCGATGAATTCGAGGATGCCGCGCTGACGGGAGGTGAGGGTCGTGTCGCTCATGGGGGTCATCGTACGGATGTTCGGGGTCCAGGTCAAACATGTGTTCGGGAAACATCTGTTCGGGGGAGGTTGACAACGAACAGGTGTTCTCATATCCTACGAACACCCGTTCGATCCTCCGGTCGGACGAGGGCATGCCACACCCCTTTGGCATGGTGTCCACGACTGGTACCCGACCTCACCAAGAGACCCGAAGAACAGACCCGAAGTAGAGAAAGGACGATCACCATGGCCCTTGCCCTCGATCCCCGTTACATCATCGAAGTTCGCACGTCGGCTCGTCCCCGTCCCGACATGGCCACGATCTACCGCCGCCGGCGAATGGTTGTCGCCGCCCTGACCTTGATCCTGACGTTTGCCGCCTCCGTCGGCATTCGTTCACTGGCGAGCCGCGGAGACGGTGCTGCCCCCGTCTCCGCGGTGACGCCCGGTGCGACCCTGCCTGCTCCAGTTGCTGGGGTCGACGTGTCGGGGGCCTTTGTCATCAGCGATGGCGTCTACGTCGTTCAGCCGGGCGACACTCTGTGGTCGATCGCATCATCGCTCACCACCGGCAGTATCCGTGGCTACGTCGCCGACCTGGTCTCGTTGAACGGTGGCGCGTCCATCGACGTCGGTCAGATCCTTGTTCTCCCCTGAACGTGGCTCCTGGCCTCGGGCTGGCAGGAGTACCCTGTGGGGCCATGAGGTGCGTGATCTGCCGCCACGACGACACCAAGGTCGTCGATTCTCGTACCGCTGAAGAGGGTGTCGCTATCCGCCGTCGCCGCGAATGTCCGGCCTGCGGGCATCGGTTCACCACCTACGAACGGGTCGACGAGGTGACTCTCATGGTGGTCAAGACCAAAGGCGGCCGCGAACCCTTCGATCCGGTCAAGGTCACGAGTGGTGTCCTGGCGGCTGCCAAGGGTCGACCGATCGACGCCGAGGCGGCCACCATGCTTGCGGAATCGGTGGAGGAAGAACTTCGCCTGAGCGGGTCGTCCGAGGTGACGAGCGCGCGAGTCGGCTTGGCAGTGCTCGAACGCCTACGAGATCTCGATGACGTCGCGTATCTGCGCTTTGCAAGTGTGTACAAGAATTTCGACGCGGCCGAGGACTTCCAGCGTGAGGTCGCACTTCTCGACAAAACTCCTGTCGCCTGATCCGACCTAGAGTCGCCATGTGGGCGATCTCATCACCAAGTACCGCACGTGTCCGTTGTGCGAAGCCACATGTGGCCTCGAAGTCTCGGTCGAGATGTCCCCGTCGGGACCCCGCGTCACGCGCATCCGCGGCGACCGCGACGACGTCTTCTCGCACGGCTATATCTGCCCGAAAGGCTCGACACTGAAACAGTTGCACGACGATCCCGATCGACTTCGTCGTCCACTCGTGAAACGCAACGGGGAACATGTCGAAGTGGAGTGGGCCGAGGCGTGGGACGAGATCGCCGGTCGATTGACCGACATCATCGATCAATACGGACGCGAATCGATCGCCACCTACTTGGGTAATCCAGGCGCACACAACCTGGCACCCATGATGTACAACCGAAGCCTCCTGCAGGCACTCGGTACCAAGCGGCGCTTCAGCGCCTCGACGGTCGATCAGATGCCCAAACAAGTCGCGGCCGGCTACATGTTCGGAACGCCGGTGAGCGTTCCGGTGCCTGACCTCGACCACACTGACTACGTCTTCATGCTTGGCGCGAATCCATATGCGTCGAACGGCAGTTTGTGCACCGCCCCGGACTTCCCGGGTCGCCTCGAAGCTTTGCGTGCGCGCGGTGGTCGGCTGGTTGTCGTCGATCCGCGACGAAGTCGAACAGTGGAAGCGGCCGACGAATGGGTTGCCATTCGTCCCGGAACCGACGCACATCTTTTGATGGCGATCGTGAACGTATTGTTCGCTGACGATCTGGTGGCCATCGATGAACGATTGGCGCCGCACCTCGCTGGGGATCACGAAATACGTGAGGCCAGCGCCGCCTTCACACCAGAGCGAGTGTCGGAGGTGACCGGAGTGTCGCCCTCCACGATTCGGCGGCTCGCCCACGAATTGGCCGAGGCGCCAACGGCGGTCGTGTACGGCCGAATCGGTACGACGACCACCGAGTTCGGCACCACGGCATCGTGGCTCGTCGATGTCGTGAACACCTTGACCGGCAACCTCGATCGACGTGGAGGCGCCATGTTCACCGCACCAGTGATCGGAAACCCCACCACCCGTGGCAAAGCGGGGTCGGGTTCCGGATTCCGGATCGGTCGCGGTGGTGGTCGAACTGTCGTGAGTGGTCATCCCGAAGTGATGGGTGAGTATCCGGTGGCGGCCTTGGCCGAAGAGATCGAGGAAGCCGGCGATCAGAGAATCCGTGCTCTCGTGACGGTGGCGGGAAATCCGGTGTTGTCCACACCGCACTCCGACAGGCTCGCAGGAGCACTCGCGTCCCTCGACTTCATGGTGAGCGTCGACATCTATCTCAACGAGACGACGCGTCACGCCGACGTGATACTCCCGCCGCCCTCGCAGTTGCAGCGCGACCATTACGACGTCGCTCTCTACGGTTTCGCCATTCGCAATGTTGCGAATTACAGCGAGGCGGTGCTTCCTCTCGACGGCGATCAGCCAGACGAGTGGGAGATCCTCCTGAAGTTGGCGTTGATTGCTCAGGGTTTCGGACCCGATGCCGACGTGTTCGCCGCCGACGACGCCAACATCGACGGTCTCGTGCGTCATTCGGTGGCCGATCCGTCATCGTTGATTCACGGACGTGACGCCGATGAGATTCGAGCGTTGCTCGACGCCAAGGGTCGACGTGGTCCGGCACGGTTGCTCGACTTCATGCTGCAGACAGGACCGTACGGTGCGGCCTTCGGAACGAATGCGAATGGCGCGAGCCTCGATCTTCTTCTCGCCAATCCGCACGGCGTCGACTACGGCGCACTGCAACCGCGGCTTCCCGATGCGTTGCGGACGCGTTCGGGTCGTATCGAACTCGCGCCCGACGAATTACTCGCCGATGTCGTTCGTCTCGAAGCGTCAATCGACGAACTCGCTGCGCGCGAGCTCGTGTTGGTCGGTCGACGACACCTTCGTTCGAACAATTCGTGGATGCACAACATCGAGGTTCTGGTGAAGGGCAAACCCCGCTGCACTCTTCATGTTCATCCCGATGACGCGCAGCGACTCGGTGTGCGCGACGGACATCCGGCGCGCGTGGAGTCGCGGGTGGGTCAGCTGGATGCCGTCGTGGAAATCACCGAAGACATCCGCCCGGGGGTCGTGAGCCTGCCGCATGGATGGGGCCATGGTGTCGCAGGAACCCGACTTCGCGTGGCCGCCGAGCGGGCCGGAGTGAATTCCAATGTGCTGACCGACGACCAGGCCCTCGACCCGCTGTCGGGTACGTCGGTCCTGAACGGGATTCCGGTCACGGTTGTCCCCATCTGAGGGCCGTTTCTCCACAGCCCCTTCCACAGGCTTTTCCCCATAAAAATCGGCTAATTCACACGGTTGTCCACTTCCTTCCCACAGGGGTTCGGCCGTACCGTGGAGGCGTGACACAGGGGTGGCTTCCGAACCGTGGCGAGGGGACTCGCGAGGTGCTGGCACGATGGTCGACGGGTGATCCCGGGGACTGTCGTGGGCGTCGGATGGGCAGCTGGATCGGGCGAGAGTTCGATCTGAACCTGCGGGGGACGCCACCCCTGTGGATCGAGACCTCGACGATTCTCACTCTCACGGCCACGAGGAGATGGCATGTACGCAGGGACTTCGCGGAGGATCGTTGACATGGCTGTAGTTACACTGCTGTAATCTCACAACCACTTGTGGTGGGACGCGAGCCGGGGGGGCGTAACCACCACATCTTGTGTTCTCCTGAATTCATTCTTCAACCGACCGACACCCGATTTCGACACCAAAAAGGACCTGCTATGTCTCTCGCACCTGACCGCCTCGCCATCGGCATCAACCGGCATTTCACAACGGCGGGGGTGCACCCCTATGAACAGGTCGAGTGGGAGACGCGAGATGCGCGTATCTCGAATTGGAAGGACGGCTCGGTTGCTTTCGAGCAACTCGGCGTCGAGTTCCCGACCTTTTGGTCGCTGAACGCCACCAACATCGTCGCTCAGAAGTACTTCCGTGGCACCCCGGGAACGCCCGAGCGCGAATCCTCGTTGCGTCAGGTGATCGACCGGGTGGTCGACACCATCACCCAGTGGGGTCGCGAGGGCGGCTATTTCGTCGACGAGTCCGAGGCAGCGGCGTTCAGTGACGAGCTGAAGTTCATCCTCGTCACCCAGCGCGCCGCCTTCAACAGTCCGGTGTGGTTCAACATCGGCGTGAAGGGCGTTCCTCAGCAGGCGAGCGCCTGCTTCATCCTGGCCGTCGACGACACCATGGACGGAATCCTCAACTGGTACCGCGAAGAAGGCGTGATCTTCAAGGGTGGCTCGGGTTCGGGTATCAACCTGTCGAAGATCCGGTCCAGTGTCGAGTTGCTGAACGGAGGCGGCACGGCCTCCGGTCCGGTGTCGTTCATGCGTGGAGCCGATGCCTCGGCCGGAACGATCAAGTCGGGCGGCAAGACCCGCCGCGCAGCGAAGATGGTCATCTTGAACGTCGACCACCCCGACGTCGAAGAGTTCATCTGGTGCAAGTCGAAAGAGGAGAAGAAGGCGCGTGTCCTGCGCGATGCCGGATTCGACATGGACCTCGACGGATCCGACTCGTTCAGTATCCAGTACCAGAACGCCAACAACTCGGTTCGCGTCACCGACGAGTTCATGCAGGCCGTGGTCGACGACGCCGATTGGTCGTACCGGGCTGTCACCGACGGCTCGCCAGTGCGCACGGTTCGTGCTCGTGACGTGTGGCGTCAGATCGCACAAGCGTCGTGGGAGTGCGCTGATCCGGGTCTGCAGTTCGACACCACGATCAACAAATGGCACACCGCGCACGCCGAAGGTCGTATCAACGGATCCAATCCGTGCAGTGAGTACATGCACATCGACAACTCGGCCTGCAACCTCGCGTCGATCAACTTGCTCAAGTACCTCGACCAGTCGGGCAACTTCGACGTCGAGGCCTACAAGCACACGGTCGAGACGGTTTTCACCGCTCAGGAGATTCTCGTCGGCCGAGCCGACTACCCGACCGAGAAGATCGGCGACAACAGCCGCAAGTTCCGTCAGCTCGGTCTCGGTTATGCCAACCTCGGGGCGCTTCTCATGGCCCTCGGCCTTCCGTACGACTCACCTGCCGGACGTTCGTGGGCGGCGGCTCTCACGAGCCTCATGACTGGCCATGCCTACGCCACCAGTGCTCGCACGGCCAGTCGTATGGGACCGTTTGCCGGTTTCGCCGAGAACGAGCGCTACATGCTGAACGTTCTGCGCATGCACCGCGACGCCAGCTACCAGATCGAGAACGCAGACGTGGTGCCGGCCGATCTCGTGCGCGCCGGACAGGAAGCCTGGGAGTCGGCTGTGCGTGATGGTGAGGAGTACGGAGTGCGCAACAGTCAAGCAACTGTTCTCGCCCCCACCGGCACCATCGGACTCATGATGGATTGCGACACCACAGGTATCGAGCCCGACCTAGGTCTCGTCAAGATGAAGAAGTTGGTCGGTGGTGGAACGATGGTCATCGTCAACCAGACCATCCCGTGGGCCTTGCGTCGTCTTGGTTACGACGCCACGCAGATCGACGAGATCATTGCGTACATCGACACCGAGAAGTCGATCCTCGGCGCCCCGCACCTGAAGGCCGAGCACGTGGCCGTGTTCGCCTGCTCGATGGGTGACAACACGATCCATTACGAAGGTCACGTTCGCATGATGGGCGCAGTCCAGCCGTTCTTGTCGGGTGCGATCTCCAAGACCGTCAACATGCCCGAGGAAGCCTCGGTCGAAGACGTCGAAGAGCTCCACCTGCTGTCGTGGGAACTCGGGCTCAAGGCCGTTGCCATCTATCGTGACAACTGCAAGGTGGCCCAGCCGCTCTCGACAGCCAAGAAGGATGGAGCCGACACAAGCAGCTCCTCCACGGTGACCGACTCGGCCACTCAGGTGATCGAAAAGATCGTCGAGAAGGTCGTGCAGAAGCCGGTGCGCCAGAAGCTGCCCCGTAGCCGCAAGGGTCGCACCTTCGAGTTCCGTGTGGCCGATTGCAAGGGATTCGCCACCATTGGCGAGTACGAGGACGGTCGTCCCGGTGAGGTGTTCCTCACGGTGTCGAAGCAGGGTTCCACCTTGTCGGGCATCATGGATGCCTTCGCCAAGAGCATCAGCTATGGCCTGCAGTACGGCGTGCCGTTGCGAGCCTTCGTCGAAGCGTTCGTCAACATGCGCTTCGAACCCGCCGGAATGACTGACGATCCCGACATCCGTTTCGCCTCGTCGATCATGGACTACTTGTTCCGCCGTCTCGCTCTCGAGTACATGAGCTACGACGAGCGACAGGAGCTCGGCATCTTCTCGGTCGACGAGCGACTGCAGCCGACGTTGCCAGGTGTCGAGGAGTCGGCCGTCGAGTCGTTCACCGGCAGTGAGGTGGTTGCCGATCCGAAGAGTATTCCGTCGGTCGACGAACTCGTCACGCAGATGGAGATGGGTATCGCCCCGCCGGCGCCGATCAGCGACATCTCGGCCGAGATGGATCGACCGAAGGTGCGCCACGGAGACTCGCCGATGTGCATGCAGTGTGGTGTGAGCATGGTGCGGGCCGGTTCGTGCCACGCCTGCCCGTCGTGCGGTACCACCAGCGGCTGCAGTTGAGAGTCTCACCCAGAAACATGGGCCAGATCGTGCGGATGTCGATAGATGGTGCCGTGTGAGCGTCACCATCTATCACAACCCGCATTGAAACAGCAGTAGCAATGCCGTGAGCATTGCCGAAGAACTCGGAGTCAGTGCCGAAATCGTGCTGTACATCAAGACGCCGCCCGACGAGGCGACGCTCCGAGACGTCATCGCAAAGCTCGAGGACCCGGTGACCGACCTGGTTCGTCGTGACAGCCTCTGGAAGAAGCTGGGACTGACGGACGACGACGTGGCCACCACCGAACAAGTGGTCGCGGTGCTGGTGAAGCACAAGCAATTGCTTCAACGTCCGGTCGTCGTGACCGACACGCGGGCCATCATCGGCCGTCCGAAGGAACGAGTGAGAGAACTACTCGCCGACCTCGTGTGATGATGTGG
>RFSV01000061.1 GCA_009923785.1 Acidimicrobiia bacterium
CGATGTTCGTTCGGTAACAAGTCGATCACCACTCGGCCGTCGGCCCAGTCGTTCAACGTCGTCGACAACGGATCGCGCCACCACGTCGACAACTTGCCCATGGGCTTCAGTGACGCACCCATCTTCACGCGGTAGTCGGGCACCGGATCGTCGAAGCCCACCAACCCGAGCAGTCCCGACACCACGACGACCGAATCAACGGCACGGGTGCGCGCTTTGGCCGACAAGGTGTCGGGCGACAGATGTCCCCACACCACGCCGGTGTACCGCTCGCACGCCGGCACGGTCGGAGCGCCATCGAGTTCTCGGTTCGACTCCTGGGCTCGGGCCAAGTGCTGACCACTCACACCGAGCAATTTTGCGTCTCCTCCCTTGGCGGCCAGGAGGGCCGCCACCACCTCGGCTCGCGGTCGACGCAGCGCCGAGCCGAAGGTGCCCGAACCGGCCTTCCAGCGGGGCGTACGTCCGCCCTCGGCCTTGCCCTCCGATGGTGGAAGCAGGATCGCCAGGGGAGATGTACGTCGCGAAGCCATGACCGAGATTCTTCCCCACTAAGTTCGTCGCATGCGCATTCACGTCGATTCCGAGAAGTGCCAAGGGCACAACCGCTGCTACGCCCTCGCCCCCGAGTTGTTCGATGTCGACGACTACGGCAACGCCGTGGTGATCGGCGACGGAGAGGTGTCTCCCGAACTCGAGGAGAAGGCTCGTCTCGCCCTGGCGAACTGTCCCGAGTTCGCGATCACGATCACTGACTGATCCTCGGCCTCCACCCCCCGATCATGACGTCCTACAGCACTCCTGAATCGATTTACGGTCCGGTGTCCGATTGGGCCACCGATTTCGATCACGGTGATCCTGAGTACAACCAACACGCCCACGCCATCTGGACCGAACTTCGCGGCACCTGTCCGGTTGCCCACTCCGATCGCTATGGCGGCACGTGGCTGCCGGTCACGCACGAGCACGTGCGCGAAATCGCCTATGACACAGAGAACTTCACGAGCCGCGCCGTGGTCGTGAGCACGGTCGTTCCCGAAGATCCGGCCCCCATCGGTGGCGCACCGCCCATCACGAGCGATCCGCCGTTTCATCACGAAGCACGACGCCTCGTACTGCCTCCGTTCTCTCCGAAGAAGATCGCCGAGTGGGAACCCGAGATCCGTCGTCTCTGCAACGAACTACTCGACAAGATGGAAGCCGGAGCCAAGGGTGGGCTCACGGTCGACGCGGCCATCGAGTACGCGCAGCACATTCCGGTGAATGTGATCGCTCGGATGCTCGGCTTCCCATTGGAAGACGACGATCTCTTCCGTGAATTCGTGCACGACATCCTCGAGAACATCAACGGCGATCCGGAGGAACGAATTCGCTCGTTCGAGCGAATCGATGCCTATCTGAAGGCCCAGATCGACGACCATGTCACCAATCCGCGAGACGATCTCACCGGATACCTCATCGATGTCGAACTCGGTGGCGAGAAGTTGCCCCACGAGATGGTGGGTGGATTCATCCTCCTTCTCTTGGTCGCCGGAATCGACACCACGTGGAGCGCCATCGGCTCGAGTCTGTGGCATCTCGCTACGCACGAGAGCGATCGCCGGCGTCTCGTGAACGAACCCGACCTCATGGCCACCGCCATCGAAGAATTCTTGCGCGCCTACGCGCCAGTCACCATGGCACGACTCGTCGCCAAGGATCACGACTTCCACGGCTGCCCCATGAAGAAAGACGAATGGGTGTTGTTGCCGTTCCCGGCCGCCAACCTCGACCCGGCCGAATTCGAGAACGCCGATCAGGTGATCATCGATCGGGCCGAGAACCGTCATGCGGCGTTCGGCCTCGGAATTCACCGTTGTCTCGGATCGAATCTGGCCCGTCTCGAACTGCACGTCGCCGTCGAGGAGTTCATCAAGCGCTTCCCCGATTTCGAACTTGCCCACGGTGAAGAGGGAGTGGTGTGGAGCGTTGGTCAGATTCGCGGTCCGCGTCAACTTCCGGTGCGCGTGCTGTCGGCATGACCGACGCCCACGAACCGCTCACCGACGCCGGTCGCCACTGGGCCGAGCAGTTGCGGGCCTGGGCGCTTCCCGATGAGATCGTTGCCCAAGCTGCCGTGCCACCGTGGGCCCACGATCCGAAGACCTTCGCCGTCGACGACACGTTGCGTCCCGACAGCCCGATCTTCGAGATGGCGCGCGAACTCCTACCCGCCGAAGGTGGAAGCGTGATCGACATCGGGTGTGGCGGCGGCCGGTCGTCGATTCCGCTCGCTCCTCGTGCCACGCACATCACCGGAGTCGATGAGAACCCGGCCATGCTGGCGAAGTTCGCCGAAGCAGCCGCGGCCGCCGGGTGCACCCATCGTGAACTGCAGGGCCGGTGGCCCGATGTCGCCATCGCTGCCGAGCAGGCCAGCGCACCGATCGAGATGCATGACATCGCCGTGTGCCACCACGTCTTCTACAACGTGCAAGATCTCGAACCGTTCGTGGTGGCACTCACTGCGGTGGCTCGACTCGGTGTGGTGGCGGTCCTTCCGAAACACCATCCGCAATCGGCGTGGAACGAGGGGTGGCAGCATTTCTGGAATCTGAAGCGTCCCGACGGGCCGACGGCCGACGACGCCGTCGCCGTTCTACGTGCGCTCGGCATCCAGCCCGAAGTGGTGGTGGTGCCGCGTCCGCCGATGTCGCGATTCGCCGACGATCCGGCCGAACTGGTCGACTCGGCGCGACTACGTCTGTGTCTGCACCCCGATCGCAACGCCGAGATCGAAGCGTGGTTACGAGATCACCCGCCGGCGTTCATGACTGACGTCGTGGTATTGCGCTGGCCCGGAGGTCTTTCGTAGACCCCATCTGTTGGGCCTCGTAGATGCCCTGTCGAGGCGACAAGGTGTAAGCGAGGAAGATCACGACAGCCGCCGGGACCGCCATGTCGGCACCGAACAATTCGACCGTGAGAACGATGCAGGCGATCGGCGTGTTGGATGCCGCACCGAACACCGCTGCGGCGGCAACCGATGCGCACAGGGCAGCGTCGAGGTTCAACATGCCCGACATCGCCGAACCGAGTGTGGCGCCGATGACGAAGAGGGGAGTGACCTCGCCACCGGGTATCGAACAGCCGAGAGCCACCACAGTGAACACGAACTTGAGCACCGGTACCCACCAGTCGATGTACTCACCGGCGATGGCCCCGTCGATGAGGGGAAGTGACAACCCCAGATAATCACGACCGAACAGCAGCATGAGGCCGAGAGTTGCGATCGCCCCGACGACGGGGCGGGCCGGAATCCACGAGACGTACGACGCAACCGCTTTCTTCACGAGATGGAGGCCATTCACGAAGCCGCGCGCCACCAGACCGCACACGATCCCCACCACGACGAGACGTAGGAGCATCGTCCAGTCGTGTGCCACGGGCACGTTCACAAGTGGGGTCTCTCGGCCGAGGAACTCGACGAAATAGTCGGCGGTGATCGACGCGGCGAACGCCGGTGCCAAGGCCTCGTAGCGGAGACGTCCGGTCTGCTGCACTTCGAGGGCGAAAATGGCACCGGCCACTGGAACACCGAACGCGCCACCGAAGGCGCCGGCGACAGCGGAGACGATCATGAGTCGCATCTCGTGTGTGCCGAGACGGAACGGTCGCATCACGAAGTTGACGAGCGACCCACCGAGCTGCAGGGCGGCGCCTTCGCGGCCCACCGATGCACCGGCGAGCTGAGCCACCGTCGTGGCACCGAAGATCATGGGCGCCATGCGGTAGGGGATTTTGGGCGGAGTCTCCGACGACGAGTGGAGGGCCGGTGGCAGTGATTCGCGCACCACGAGCGATGTGCCTTGGTTGGCGGTCTTTCCGCCGTAGTGATACGCCGCACCGAGTCCGAGAGCGGCGAGCGGGAGGAGCCAGACGATCCAGCCGTTCTCGACCCGAACCTCGGTCACCTGATCGAGTACTTCGAAGAGGGCCCACGAGGCCGCTCCGGTGACCACCCCCACGAAACAAGCGAGAACGAGCATCCAGACCAGATGGAAGGCCGCTTTCACCAAATTCATGCGTCGTCCACCATACCGATACACCCTGCCAGCAGGCGATTCTCACCGACTTCTTACGTGCGACCGGCAGACTGATTGCATGTCATCGTCAGCGCGAATCCTGGTTGTCGACGACGACACGTCGATTCGCGAATCGTTGGTGCGTGCACTTCAGCTCGAGAAATACGAGGTGAGCGCCGCATCCGATGGCGCCAAAGGTCTCGATGCGGTGAAGAACGAGCAGCCCGACGCGATCGTTCTCGACGTGATGATGCCGACGATCGACGGCATCACGATGTGTCGGGTGTTGCGCTCCGAGAAGAACCGGGTACCGATCCTCATGCTGACCGCACGCACCGAGACGAGTGACCGGGTGGCCGGTCTCGATGCCGGCGCCGACGACTATCTACCCAAGCCCTTCGCACTCGAAGAGTTGTTGGCGCGCCTACGAGCACTGCTTCGGAGATCGAACGTTGCCGACGACGGGGGTGCTGACAGCGACGTCCTCCAACTCGACACACTGCGCATCGATTCGGCGGCCCGCCGCGTGTGGCGAGGAGACGTCGAGGTCGAACTCTCGAAGACCGAGTTCGAGTTGCTCGAACTGCTCGTTCGCAACGCCGGCATCGTCCTCGAGCATTCGACGATCTACGACCGGATCTGGGGCTACGACTTCGGACCTGATTCGAAGAACCTCGCCGTCTACATCGGCTACATCCGTCGCAAGATCGACATCGACGGCGAGAACCGACTCATTCACACGGTGCGTGGCATCGGGTACGTGGCGAGGGTGCAGTGAGTCTTCGGCTGAAAGTGGCGATTCTTCTGGCGGTCATCGTCTCGGTGGGAGTGACTGCGGTGAGCATCATCACCTATCGAGCCACCGACACTCGACTGATGGAAGAGGTCGACCGATCGCTCGTGCAGGCAACTGAGCGCTTCCTGCAGCTGCCGGGCCGCAATCGCCCGAACGTGCCTGGCCGAACCGTGATCAACATTCCCGAGCGTCCACTCGGGGTCGAGCAATTCGTCGTTCAGGTATCGGATCTGTCAGGCAACGTCCTCGCCTCGACCGAAGGAGTGTCGCTACCGATCACCGTGGCAGGTGTGGCAACCGATGGGTCTTCGACCCCCGCCTATTCGAGTGTCACGACCGCCGAAGGAATCGACTATCGAGTGCGCACCGTGCAGGTGTCGACGGGAGTCGTGCAGTTGGGCCGGGATCTCACCGAGAATCTCAATGTTCTCCACGACCTACGGGAGCGCATGGTGCTGGTTGCAGCCATCGTGGCGGTGATCGCTGCGCTGGTGGGTTGGTTCACTGTGAGCGGTGTGACTCGTCGTCTGCGGCGCTTGTCGACCGCGGTCGAGGAGGTGGCCACCACCGGACGTCTCGACGTGGAGGCCCCACAGTCCGGGAACGACGAGGCCGGTCGACTCGGCCGGCGCTTTTCTGAAATGCTCACGGCGTTGTCGCGCTCGCGAGATCAGCAGCAGCGTCTCGTCGAAGATGCGGGTCACGAATTACGGACACCGCTCACGAGTTTGCGGACCAACCTCGACGTGTTGCGGCGTCATTCCGACATCGCCCCCGATGTGCGAGCACAGATCGTCACCGATATCGACCGAGATGTTGCTGACCTCGAATCGCTCGTCGAAGAAGTCGTCTCGCTCGCTGCCGATCGACACGCCGACGAGTTGCCTCAACCCGTCGTCTTGCGAAACCATGTCGTCACGGTCGTGGAAAGAGCGGCACGACGCAGTGGGCGAACGGTCGATCTCATGGCGGACGAGTCGGTGAGCATCGTGCGTCCGCAACTGTTCGAGCGCGCGGTGTCGAATCTGATCGACAACGCCATCAAGTTCGACACCTCGGGGGGCCCGATCGAGGTCGACATCACCAAGGGCACGGTCACGGTTTGCGATCGTGGACCGGGTATCGAGGACGGCCAGGAGTCCAGAATCTTTGAACGATTTCATCGTGCGAACTCGGCTCGTACCTTGCCGGGCTCGGGCCTCGGATTGTCGATCGTGGCCGACGTGGCATCGAGTCACGGTGGTTCGGTGTTCGCACGCCGTCGCACCGGCGGTGGTGCCGAGGTCGGATTCACTCTTCCGACTGTCTGAGTAGTCACTCCGACGACGACTTGTACTGACAGGTCTCTCGGCCTTCGCGAACGACGCGACGAAGCGTCTCCTGATGTTCACCTCTGGTTCGCTCGTGTCCGACCGGTCGTTCAGATCGGTCGCTTACGTTCCTCTCGTTACGTGAACAACGTGGTCGATCGGCCACTCATCAGGAGGAAGAATGCGAATTTCCCAGGCTTCTCGCCGTTTGATCGCTCTGGCGATCGGATTGGCGTCCGCGTCGTTCGTCGCTGCATGTGGAGGAGACGACGGAGGCTCGTCGTCGAATGCACCTGCACCTGCGGTCACTCAGGCACCAGCTGCGTCAGGGTCCGACTCCACGGCTGCCCCGGCTGCTGATCCTCGTGCCGATTGGCCGAGCAAGCTCACCTTTGCCGCGGTCCCGGCCGAGAACGCAGCGGAAATCTCGGACTACGTGACACCGCAGATCATCGCCGATCAGCTCGGAATCGAGATGGAGTTCGTGCAGGCCGCCGACTATGCGGGCGTGATCGAAGGAATGATCGCTGAGCGAGTCGACATCGGCTCCTTCGGTGCATTCTCGTACGTGATTGCCACAGGTGCCGGAGCCGACATCGATGTCGCCGGGCTGTGGGCGGGAGACGATCCCGACACCATCGGCGACTACCGCTCGTACCTGATCGTGCCTGTCGGCTCGGACATTCGCGAGCCGGCTGACTTGGCCGGCAAGCGAGTCTGCTTCGTCGACCCGGGCTCCACGTCGGGCTTCCTCTTCCCGTCCGCCGCTCTCCTTGACGTGGGTCTCGACCCGACCGAGAACTCGACCGACATCACGGCGATCTTCGCCGGTGGTCACGATGCCTCGGCCATCGCCGTCAACAACGGAGATTGCGACGCCGGTTTCGCTTACGACACCATGGTCACTCAACAGCTCATCGAATCCGGTGACATTCCGGGTGTCATCGATGCCACCGGTGAGGGTGAGAACGTCAACGAGGCGTCGGCCACCATCGAGATCATCTGGAAGTCGACCCCCATTGCTGCTCCGCCGTTGGCCTACGGCCGTTGGCTGCCGGCCAGCATGCAAGAAGCGATCGTCGACGTCGTGACCACCAAGGTCAATGTCGATTGGGCCGTGGCCAACGGCTACTGCGCCTCGGAAGACGACTGCCCGCTCTCGGACGGCCCGTTCTGGGGTTACTTGGCGGGAGATGACAGTTATTACGACGGAATTCGCGATCTGTGTGAGATCACCGGATCGAAAAAGTGCAAGCTCTGACCTCCCCCCAGAGCTGATGCAGACCGGCTGGTGTGGACTCCCCCCGCACCAGCCGGTCCTCTTTTCTAGGCAATTGGCTGACATCAGGAAGGAAAGTGAATGGAAGCGACGTTGAACTCCCGTCTGGTTGTCGAGGTGAAGTCGGTGACGAAGACGTTCGACAACAGGCGAGTGACCGCCTTGAACGACGTGTCATTCTCGGTGCCCGAAGGGCAGCTGGCCGTCATCATCGGCTTGTCCGGTTCGGGCAAGTCGACCCTTCTTCGACATCTGAACGGCATGCATCAACCCGATGCCGGAAACGTACGAGTTCTGGGCACCGAAGTCGTAGGACTCTCCGGAGGAGCCTTGCGCGAACTTCGTCGCAACGTGGGTTTCGTGTTCCAGTCGTTCAACATCGTCGGTCGCATGACGTGTCTGGAGAACGTTCTCACTGGAGCCCTCGGCCGGTTGCGAGGCCCTCGCTACGGAGTCCTGAGTTACCCGAAGAGTCTGCGGCGCGAGGCTCTGGAACAACTCGACCGAGTCGGTCTCGGCGATCGAGCCTTTCAGCGAACCGACACTTTGTCGGGTGGTCAACAGCAGAGAGTTGCCATCGCTCGCACACTCATGCAGAAGCCCAAGGTCGTTCTGGCCGACGAACCCGTCGCCTCTCTCGACCCGGAGATTTCCGGGCAGGTGATGGACGTACTCTTTCGCTCGTGTGTGGAAGACAGCATCACGGTGCTCTGTTCACTACATCAAGTCGATCTTGCACTCGGTTGGGCCAACCGCCTCATCGGGCTACGAGATGGTGAAGTAGTTCTCGACTCACCGGTCGACACCGGCATCGACGAGAGCACGGTGATGGAGGTCTATCGGCGTCTCGACCCCACGGGCCAAAAGACCGAGGAGTATCGCCCGTCGATGGCGAGCTGACCGTGACGCTGATCTCCGAACATCGCCTCGAAACCAATCGGACCCCGTCGCCCGGGGAGCGCCGAGTGTCGACCCCGTGGTCGGTTCAGAGGGCGATCATGTGGATCGTCGGAATCTCCTTCGTATCGATCGCCCTGTATTCGATCTACGACATCGGGGTGAATCCCCTCACGCTCTATTTCGAGCGGGACGACATCGGGAATCTCCTCGGTCGTATGTGGCCGCCGACCATCGAGGAGTTCGGGCCGATCTGGAATTCGGTCCTCGACACCTTTTTCATGGCTTTCGTCGGTACCACGATCGCCGTCATCGTCGCAGTTCCTCTCGGATTTCTGGCCGCTTCGAACATCGTCAAGTTCGCACCTCTTCGGTGGGTCGCCCGAGGCATCATCGTTTTCACCCGAGCGATTCCGGACCTGGTCTTCGCCCTCATCTTCGTTCGGGTGTATTCGATCGGCGTCCTTCCTGGCGTACTGGCGATCGGTCTCCATGCCGTCGGGATGTTGGGCAAACTGTTCGCCGATTCGATCGAGCAGATCCAGCGGGCGCCGCGTGAAGGAGTGGTGGCAACTGGTGCATCTCGCTCACAAGAACTCGCGGCCGGAGTACTTCCGCAGATCATTCCGTCGTTCATCGCTGCTGCGTTGTACCGACTCGACATCAACTTCCGGTCGGCAACGCTCCTCGGACTCGTGGGGGCTGGTGGAATCGGGCTGCAAATTCGTGCATATCAGGGCGCCCTTCGCTACCCGGAACTGCTCGGCGTCACGTTGTTGATCATCGTTCTGATCGTCGTGGTGGAGGTCGTGTCAACCAATGTTCGTTCGACCATTCTCGGGCACAACCGGACGAGCGTTTCGTTCCTTCAGAAGTTGAAGGGTGGCCCGAGTGCCGCTGATTTCCGAGTTGATACGGGCCCTCGCCATGTAGATATCACGACAGCATCGCTCACTCCTCCGTGGACCAAAGAGCGCGTGACGATGTATTCGTTCGGGTTGGTCTCGATCGTGATGCTCTATCTCTCGTTCTCCCTCACCGACATGTCGGTGCTCGATCTGCTGACTGGACTGCCGGAAATTCCGCAGGTGCTGTGGAAGTTGGTGCCTCGCTCGATGGACTGGTGGCAGTCGATGTTCTTCGACGATCTGGTCGAGACGGTGCTGATGGGTTTCGCTGCATCGTTCTTGGCTCTCGTCGTTGCGATTCCGACCGGTTTCCTCGCCGCCCGGAACGTGGCACCGGCGCGGTGGATCTACGCTACGGCGCGAGTGTTCATTCTCGGAGTGAGGGCCCTGCCCGATCTCGTGGTGGCCGTGATCTTCGTGGCCGCTCTCGGTCTCGGGCCGAAGCCGGGTGTTCTTGCATTGGCGATCGGTCTGTACGGCTTCGCGACCAAGCTCTTCGCCGATTCGATCGAGGAAGTGAGCAATGGCCCGCGAGACGGTGTTCTCGCCACGGGTTCGACTCGTCTTCAGGAGTCGTTCTCGGGAGTTCTACCTCAGGTCATGCCATCCATCGTGAGCAACTCGCTGTATCTACTCGACGTGTCGATCAGATCATCGACGGTGCTCGGCATCGTGGGTGGTGGCGGGATCGGATTCGCCTTGTTGCAAGGAGCCAAGTTGTTGAAGTGGGAGATGCTGGGTGGACTACTCATCATCATCTTCTTGATCGTTTATTCGATCGAACTTCTCGCCGGCTGGGTTCGCAAGCGGATCATCTGACCCGCACTCGTGCCGACAGGTCGATCAGGCGATCAGAGAGCAGATTTCGTCGGCGAGCACTTGGGTCGCAGCGACAACTCCGCTCCAGCGCCTCGCCATGTTGGTGTCGAGTTCGAGCGGGCGGCCGAAGGCGTCGACGACGACCCCACCGGCGTGTTCGACGAACGGGACGAGGGGGAGCAAGTCGACCAGACGGTGAACGTCACCACCGGCGTCGACGAAAGCATCAATCGCACCGAGGGCGACCAGCGAACCTTCGATCACCGAACTTCCCATCACGCGGAGACGCTCGGTCGGTTCCACGATGCGGTTCCATGCGGGGCGAGTCTCAGGACGGGGGCGCAACATGGCGATCGAGGCGCCGAGCAGTTGCTGGCGTCCGGTCGTGACGAGGGGCTCCGAGACGTCGAACTTTCCGTCACGCCGCCGATGTGCGCTGAACGTTCGTTGCGAGTC
>RFSV01000062.1 GCA_009923785.1 Acidimicrobiia bacterium
AGGATCTTCGAGGAGTCGATCGGTCAGGCCCGCTTCGACGATGCGTCCGTGGTTCATCACGACACAGCGCGTCGTGAGCATCTCGATGACTGCGAAGTCGTGCGAGACGACGACGGCAGCCACGCCGGTCTCTTCCAACAAGTTGCGGATGAGGTCGAGGACTCCCGCCGCGACCGACGCGTCGAGTCCGGTGGTCGGTTCGTCGAGCAGAACGACTGGCGGCTCGTTGGCCAATGCCTTGGCGAGTTGAACTCGCTGCCTCATGCCACCCGAAAACGTGCCGACCAGGTCATCCATACGTGACAACGGCACTTCGGTCCTTTCGAGCAACTCGG
Organism: Acidimicrobiia bacterium; assembly: GCA_009923785.1. Classification (GTDB taxonomy): domain Bacteria; phylum Actinomycetota; class Acidimicrobiia; order Acidimicrobiales; family Ilumatobacteraceae; genus Casp-actino8. The sequence goes on from RFSV01000062.1 coordinate 336, forward strand.
CGGCCCGGTCTCGAATTCGTCCGAAGTGGCGCCAACCGGCCGCGGTGAGGGCTTCAGCGATGTTGCCTCCCGCAGTCACGTTCAGACGAAGGCCTTCAGCGGGATCCTGATAGACGACCGAGAGGTCGGCGACGCGAAGACGTCGTCGGGCGGACGGATCCAGATCGAGAACGTTCGTACGGCCGCGGTCGAGCGAACGCAACAGCACCTCGCCGGTCGTCGAGGTCTGGTCACCGGCAATACAACGCATGACTGTCGACTTCCCCGAACCGGACTCGCCGATCACACCGAGTGCCTCTCCGGGAGCGACCTCGAATCCGACGTCCCAGGCGGCGACGATCGCGCCGGTGAGCGCGCTTTTCGCCGTGCCCACATCGGGGCCGGTGTCTTCCAGCGCTCGCAAGTCGGGAACACCATGGATCTTGCCGAGGCCTGACACCTTCAGTGCCCAGTCGAAGTTCATGAGTCTCCTCCGTTCGATGGATGATCTCGTCGCTCACGTCGACGTCGACACCAATCACTGTCGCTGCACACCCAATGCCCGCCCCCGTCGACACGACTTGCCGGTACTTCGACGAGGAAGGATTCGGAACTGCCGCAGGTGCGACACGTGGCTCCGGGAGTCACCTCCACTTCGAAGGGCACGTCCTCGAAAGTGAGTGGTTCGACATCGGTGTGTGGAGGAACGGCATAGATGCGCTTCTCGCGTCCGGCTCCGAAGAGTGAGAGAAAGCGGGACTGGTGCAGTCGTGGCACGTCCCACCGAGGAATGGGCGTGGTGGCGATCACGTAGCGCCCGTCGACCAGGCACGGATATCCGGTCGTACGTGTGATCACGCCGTTGCGCACCTTGTCCTCGTAGAGGCTGACCCACATACGGGCGTAGTCGGCTTCGGCGTGCATACGTGCGAGTTCCCGCATGTCGCGTTCGACACCCCGCAATGGCTCGGGAACTGGAACTTGGAGAACCAGCACGTGGCGTTCGTCGAGCGGATCTTCAGGAATTCGGTGCCGGGTCTGGATGAGAGTGCTGTCTTCGGGTGTCGTCGACTCCGGGATACCGGTCGACGAGACGATGAGACGACGGAGATTCACGGCGTTCACACCCTCGTCGTCGCCTTGATCGATGACCTTCACCACGTCGTCAGGGCCGACGATCGCCAGTGAGACTTGAAGTCCACCGGATCCCCACCCGCGTGCGACAGGCATCTCGCGAGATCCGAATGGCACCTGATAGCCGGGCACTGCGACTGCCGTGAGGATCGCGCGACGAATCTCGCGTTTGGAGTACTCGTCGAGAAGGCCGAAGTTGACCTCTGGTTCGTCGAACAGCGACTCGTCGTCGCCAATTGCTTCACCGAGGACTTGTTGAAGGAGAGAAGTGCTCACGTCGTCTCCTTGTGTCGCCGAACGGCCGCCTTGCGTTCCATCATCGACCGGAACGTGACGTAGTGGGGAAGCTTGAGATGCTCGAGGAAACCACTCGCATCGAGGCCGTCGGTCGTCAGCAGGATCGACTGCTCGAGGAAACTGCGCCCCTTGTCGCGTTCGCAGGCGATGTCGAGGTTTGCCATGGCGATCGCCTTCTTCTCGTTGTGTCCGAAACAGAGTCCGTAACCGACGTCGAATCGACCCCGGTCCTCCTCGATTCCGTCGAGATCTTCGATCGCCTCGACTTCCGTGACCCGAACTTCGGTGACGGAGATCTCGTCTCCCGTGATCGGATGAACGACCTTGACCGGCAAGCGGCCGTGGCGGACCTCGCCGAGGGTGATCTCGTGCAGGTAGCCGTCGGGGCCGAGGATGTTGCGGTACCACACGTTCACCAAGGCGCCGGTTTCCGCTCGTGCCATGGTGGCCAGACGGGCCGATCGAGTCGCCGGCGGACGAGCGGGATGGCGTGTGATGTCGAACGGTTCGGGATCGTCGGTCCGACGACGATCGACGACGGCGTCGAGATCTCGGAGCAATTCGAGCAGTCGACGAGGTCGGCGTTCGTCATCGGTCGGTTCGGCGCCACTGACGACATGACCGACTTCCACCTCGGGAGTCACCTGCTCGTCGAGGAAGGCAGCCATCTTCTCGGCGGCGGTTCTCAGCGTGTCTTCGTCAGCGGTCTGGAGCAGACGGCCGGTGTAGTCGGTCGTGCGTCCCAAGAGTTGAGGGCCGGGAGGGTTCCGGAACGCCGGCACGATGCGGCGTAGGACATCCATGTCGTCGACGTCGATCGGGGTGGTGTAGGCGAGCCGGGGAAGCGTCGAGCGGTACGAACGAAGGAGATGGGCGGCCTCGATCGAGTCGCCTTCGGCCTGTCGAAGCGCCGATGCGGCGAGGTCTTCGTCCCACAGTCCGCCTTCACCCATCACTCGGTCGACGGCGAGCCGTAACTTCTCGATCATCTGACGTGATTCGAGCCAGGAGCTCTCTCCGAGAATTCGTTCGCGTGCCACCAATCGCTCGGCGGCCTCGATCGCCTTGAGCCCACCACGTGCTGCTGCGTAACCCATCTAGTTCCTCTCCTGGTCCGGCCACGTCGCCGACAGTTCGATTCGGGTCGACCGCGGGATACCGACGATGCGGCCGTCGTTGGTGGTCATCCACACGTCGATCCCAGCTGGAAACGCCGAGTTGGCGCGTCGCCATGTGTCGACGTGCTCCTCGGTGAGCCCGTCGACACAAACGGCCCGATCGCCGTCGATCCCCGGACCGCGTAGGACGAGTTGTGATCCGGCGCGCGTACCAGCACCGCGTTCCCGAAGATCGTGAACACCGATCGACACTCGAGCACCCTTCTCCGGTTCGAGGGCCGTTCCGCGTCGTGCGGTTTCGAGAATGGGGGCGAGTCGATCGACGGCCTCCGACGAGACGCAGATCAGATCCGACTCTTCGATGACGGACGGTCGTGCACCGGTCGCCGCGACGAGGGCATCGGCCCACGCGAACGTGTCGACGTCAGAGACGTGAATCGTGGTCTCGACATCGGCCAGCACGAGGAGGGGAGCGAGAACACTCGGCACTCGCTGACAGATCGATTCGGGGATCTGTTCGATCGAACCCGGTCGCGAGATGGTGTCGAGCAGTGAGCGGAACACCCGTTGCGACTCGAACGCGTCGAATCGACAGGCCGCTATACGAGAGGGGAGCCGACGGGCATCGAGATCATCGGTGACGGTCATGTCAATCGAGTTCCTCGAACGAGACGGCGGTCGAGCGGAGTTCGGTCCATTCCTGATGACGAGCCCGGTCCAGACGGGCCTTCGTCTCGACGCACAGATCGTCGACCTGCGAGCCGAGGGCCGAGTCGTGTTCGGCGCAGGCATCGAGCAGGGCGGCAGCGAGGGTGGTTTCGCGATCGGTGCCCGCCCGCATGGCCCAGCCCCGAGCGCCACCGACGGCGACTTCGGCCCGAGTCACGACGACTTCTCCGAGATGGAAACGTTCCTTGCAGACCGGCTCTCGTACTTGCATCATCACCATTCCGACTTCCGGCGGTGCGATGATGTCGAGTTCAGTGGCGACCTGGCGATGTGAGAGAAAGGCCTCGGCGAGTTGACGCACATCGTCGGCATCGGCGCGGGCCAACAATTCGGCTCGTCGGTTCCTGTCCATGTTCAGGTGCTCCTCTCGTGGAGTTCGTCATCCAGATCTGATGGTCGGTCGTCTCGATCGAAGTGCACGCTGACCGCGACTCGATCGGTGCGGATCCAGGACTCTCCGAGTTCGACGACCGCACCGGTCGTGGCGTCGACGTTGACGCTCCGAAGGTGCCAACTCGGCTCACGGGTGTCGAGGATGCGAGCGACGTGATCGGGAGGAGTGTCGATGGAAACGTCGATGGATCGACGGATCAAGGTGATTCCGTATTGAGAGCTCAGAATTCTCCAGATGGAGGCGATGTCGTCCAGGTGTCGTCGAAGTCCGGGTGCCATTGCGTTCGACACTTTGCTGATTCCGAACCCGACCACATCGCCATCGACCTCCATGGCTCGACCGATGACGCAGAGTCGCTGAGGACGATCGGGGGAGAAGGCGTCGAGTTCGCAGGGCTCGAGCGACGTTTCCGACACCGTGACGAGTCGCATGGTGGCGGTTCGGCCGGACAGTCCGAGGGTTCGACTCGCACTGGGTGGAAAGCGATTGCCGATGGGGTACGGGATGCGTTCGTTGACGAAGGTGCCGGAGCCTTTGACTCGCCGGACCACGAAGCGTCGTTCGAGTTCTTGAAGGGCGGCCCGAGCGGTGGGTCGACTGATCTCGAATTCGCGGACGACGTCGTGCTCGGACGGAACTCGGTCCCCGACGTCGAGGTCTTGGATACGACTCTCTAGGGCGTTGGCGACTGAGAGGTAGGTCTCGGACACGAGACGATCGTGAACCATCGAAGTTGACGTGACAACTCATCGGTGTGAACGAAAGGCCAACGTCGAGCGAAGTCTCGGCGACCCGATCTGATCGGTGGCTTTGGGTCATGATTTCGATGCTTTCAGGTCACCTGACGTTCACCGAACATCGCTAATTTGTCGGCGTGACGACGACTGCGCACCGCTTCCGAAACGCCGACGAAATCATCGAGCACCTGGCGACTTTGGGTGAAGTCGCCTCGGTGGAAGCCGAGAGTTTCACCGAACTCGACCACGGACTTCAGACGGCGGCCCTGCTATGTGAAATGGCTCCTCACGACACCGAGCTGCAGGTGGCCGGTCTCGTGCACGATCTCGCTCATCGTGGGACGGACCCGGCCAACCGCGCCACGCGACGATGGGTGCCATTGCTGTCCGCGACGTGCTCGGAGACCGGGTGGCCGATTTGATCCTCTCGCACGTCCCGGCCAAGCGGTACTTGGTCGCCACCCGCGAGGAGTACTCGGCACTTCTCTCGCCCGACAGCGTGATGACTCTCGCCGCTCAGGGCGGTCCGATGAACGCCGAGGAGGTCGAGGCGTTCGAACGAAATCCCGATCTGGCGGCAATGGTCGATCTTCGGATCGCCGACGACGGCGCCAAGATTCCCGGCAAGGTGGTGCCGCCGCTGGCGACGTACGAAGATGCAATTCGCAAACTGGCTCGACGAACCGCCGATCGCTGACGATCCTCATGCCGATCACAGCGTTCTCGCCCGAAGATCCATCGATCGTCGATCACTTCCGCAAACACGGGTGGGTGCTCACCGACGACCTCGATGCTCAGGAGGTCGTCGAACTTCAGAGTTGGGTCGACGAAGTTGCGAGCACTTTCGGTGATCCGGGGCAGATACTCCATCATCGCGAAATGACCGATTTCGGTCCGAAGTTGGCCCGAAGCGAGAACTTCGTGCCCGTTCACGCTGGGTTGCGCGATCTGCTCACCCGTCGCTTGGCCTCGACGGCATCTCGTCTCCTCGGAGAGACCGCCGTTCTCTACAAGGAGAAGATCAACTACAAGCTGGTGGGCGGAGCCGGATTTTCGCCGCATCAGGACGCGCCGGCGTATCCGTTCATCGATTCGCACGTGTCGTGCATGGTGGCGGTCGACGATGCAACGCCCGAGAACGGGTGTCTGGAAGTGGTGAGTGGACAGCATCAGCGACTTCTCGACATGGACGAGCGAGGCTGCATCACCTCATCGATCGTCGAGGAGATGGACTGGCAGTTCGCGCCGATTCGGGCCGGACAGACCCTCTGGTTCCATTCGCTCACTCCACATCGCAGTGGAGCCAATCGTTCGACACGCGACCGACGAGCGCTCTATCCGACCTACAACGCTCTGTCGGAAGGTGATCTCCGCGAGTCGTACTACGCCGAGAAGTTGGAACGGTTCGCGGCTGCCGAACGAGGAGAGCGAGTCGTTCTGTCTCTCATCGGCGACTTCGAAGGTCGTCCGGTCGACTGACCGGGCGAACGATTCTCCGTGACTTCTGCGGTTCCTTTCGTTCGTGTCGGAGTGCTCGGAGTTCTCACGATCGTTTCGTACGGGTCGTGGTTCTACGGTTTCGGCGTCCTGTTGGACGACATGGCGGAGGACTTCGGATCGGGAGTCGGAATTCTGACTCTCGGATACACCATTGCTCAGATCCTGACCGGCGTTCTGGGCATGTGGGTGGGTCGGACGCTCGACCGTCATGGTGCTCGTCGGCCCTTCGTGTTCGGTGCAATCCTCGGACCGACACTCGTGTTCGCTTCGACGTACGTGGACAGCCCAGCTTTGTTCGCAGTGATGTTCGGCCTCGGAGGGGGAGTGATCGGGGCGACGAGCTTCTATCACTTGACCCAGACGGTCGTCGCTCGACTCGCCGTCGGGAACGAGGCGCGAGCCATCGCACAACTCACGATCTGGGGTGCGTTCTCGTCACCGATCCTCATTCCGCTCACCGAGGCCGCCCGCGCCTCGATCGGCTGGCGAGACACAGTTCGAGTGTCAGCGTTGACGGTGGGTGTCGTCCTGGTCCTTGCGGCCTGGGTGGTGGATCGACGTGGCGAGACCAGATCGGTCGCGCCGTCGGTGTCGTCTCGGGTCGCTCTCACGAGAGCATGGGCCGATCCCGATGTGAGACGGCTCGCCTTCTCGTCGCTTGCAAGCTCGTTCGGCACCTCGATCATCATGGTTCTGCAGATTCCCGCCATGGTCGCGGCCGGGCTGGAGCGTTCGACGGCCGCAACGATGGCCGGGGCGCGAGGTTTCGCTCAGTTGTTGGGTCGCTTGCCGCTGGGCCGCGTACTCGATGTCCATCCGACCCGCCGGGTGCTCGTGACGGCCAAATTGCTCGTGGCAGCAGGAGCGCTGGTCTTGGCTTTCAGCGGAAATGTCGTGATGGCTCTGCTCTTCGTGATCGTCGGGGGCGTCGGAATCGGCGCCGTGTCACCCCTCGACGGCATCTATGCGCGCGAGGTTCTCCCGAGCGACGACCTCGGAACACTCATGGGCTCCATGCACTTCGTGGGAGGGTTGATGTCGGGAGTCGGTCCGCTCCTCGGTGCATTGGTGATCGATGCGACAGGCCGAACTGAGAGTGGATTGCTCGTGGCATTCGTTTCGGTGGTGATCGGTGCAATGTTCCTCGTCACACCACGGCGGCGTGTACGAGCCCGATGATCACCCCGGCTGGGACGAGCCAGCTGGCGCCGATCTTGGTGGCGATCAACAGCACGAGTGCGGCAGCGGCGACGATCCAGGTGAACGGATCGACGAGTGCGGCGTCGCCGAGCCGGACGAGAACACCAGCCATCAGTCCGAGTGACGAGAACGTGACGCCCGACAGGAAAGCACGGGCCGCCGGGCGTGCTCGCAGCCATATCAGGAACCGGTCGAGCAGTCCGACGAACACGAACGAGGGACCGAAGATGCCGAGAGTGGCGAGCGCCGCGCCGGCCACGCCGAGAATCTGCCATCCGATGAAGGTCGCCGTGGTGAACACCGGTCCCGGTGTGATCTGACCGACCGCCACCGCGTCGAGGAGTTGCTCGGCGGTGAGATAACCGGTATCGGTCACGAGTCGACTGTCGAGAAAGGCGACGAGGACGTACCCACTGCCGTAGAGCACCGAGCCCACTTCGAGGAAGACCAGGAACAGCCGGGCGAGCGACGGTTGGGCAGCCAGGAATCCGATCATGGTGAACGGGACGAACGCATTCGTTCGCGACGAAGAGTTCCGAACGAGTTGGACGAGACCCCACACGACACCGAGCGACACGATGATCACCAATTCATGTAGACCGAGTAGATAGGCGCCTAACGCCGCAACCGCTGTCACTAGTGCAGCGGGATTGCGGAGATTCGATCGACCGAGTCCCCACACGGCATGAGCGATGATCGCGATGATCACTGGCAACACGCCGTAGCGGATGTCGAACACGAGTGGATCGGTTCCGTACTCGGCGTACAACCACGCGATCGCACCGACGATCACGACCGCTGGCACAATGAACGACGCGCCAGCCGCGACGAGCCCGCGCGCTCCAGCCCGGCGCAACCCGATGTGCATGGCCATTTCGGTGGAGTTGGGACCCGGGATGAGATTGGTCGCGCCGACCATCTCCATGAATTCCTCGTCGCTCAACCACCCGCGACGACGAACGGTTTCATCGCGCATCATGGCGATGTGGGCGGCCGGACCGCCGAAACCGAGGACCCCGAGCTTCAACATGAGCTTCGAGACCTCGGCCACGGCACCTTTCACACCGTCATTCTGGAACGACGTACCGCGTCGATCCTGCTCAGACGGGTGAATTCAGGGTGAACGAGATTCTCACCGTCCTCTCACCTTCACCTGGTTGTCTTCTCACGTTGGTGTCGCACCATGAGAAGCGTTCCGGCCGAACCCCCTACGGCCGGAACATCGACCAGAGGTGCATCGCACCGGACAAGGAGAGAACGATGAAGGCACGAAAGTGGGCAGTGGCGGGAGTGACCGCCGGTCTGTTGGCAGGTGGAAGCGCCGGCTTCTTGATGAGTGTTCCGGGTGGAGCCGGTGCCGCGACGTCCCGTACCTCGGTGACCCCGAGTGATGTCGACGGTGAAACCGCCGATGACGGAGTGATCATGGGCCAGCACCATGGCGCACCACACCGCAGCCCCGAGGCTCGTGGTGAGAAGCTCACCGAAGTCTTGCAAGGTCTCGTCGACTTCGGTGTGATCGATACGGCTGAGCGCGACGCCATCGTGTCAGCCCTCACCACCAAGCCTGAGAATCCGCCGACTGAGCGTCCCGACCCCGGAACCATGTTGAACGATCGTCTTCAGACTCTGGTCGACGACGGCACTCTCACCGCCGAGCAGCGCGACGCGGTGGTCACGACCGTCCAGGACGCCCGCCCGGCACCGGGTGAGTTCAAAGGACGAGGTGATCGTGGAGGACGTCGCGGCCCTGGTCGTGGCGCACACCTCGAGACTGCCGCGACCGTGATTGGTGTGACCGTCGACGATTTGAAGGCTGCTCTGCAGAGTGGTCAGTCGATTGCCGATGTGGCGACGGCCAACGGCGTCGATCCGCAGACGGTGATCGACGCTCTGGTGGCCGAGGCCACGAGCAACATGACACAGCGCATCACCGACATGGTGAACGGTGTGCGGCCGGCCGGTGCGCCGGCCGATCCAGCCAACTGAAAATCCACAACAACATCGGTTTCCGCCCGCGGAGAGTGGCCGTCCCTGTCGAGGGGCGGCCACACCCGTTTTCACCACACCTGTTTCCTATGCTGGTCACTTCATGGCAACCGGAGTTCACGACCCCTCCTTTCGGCCCGGGCCGATCGATCTGAGCGGTCTCAACCCGGCTCAGCGTGATGCGGCCGAACACGTCGACGGCCCACTTCTGGTGGTGGCTGGCGCCGGATCGGGCAAGACCAGGGTGCTCACGCACCGCATCGCTCATCTCATCGGTTCGCACGGAGTGCATCCGTCCAACATCCTCGCCATCACGTTCACCAACAAAGCGGCTGGTGAGATGAAGCACCGCATCGAGGCTCTGGTGGGTCCGGTCGCCCGATCGATGTGGATCTCCACCTTCCACTCGGCGTGTGTGCGCATCCTGCGAGTCCATGCCGAACGTCTCGGCTACCCGAAGACGTTCAGCATCTACGACCAGACCGACGCCCAGCGCCTCACGGGCTACGTGATCCGTGATCTCGGTTTCGACACCAAGCGCTTCACGCCGCGCGCCGTGCACGCCGTGATCTCCAACTGGAAGAACGAATTGCTGGGCCCGGGTGATGCCGCCGATCGCGCCGCGCACATCTTCGATCGCAAGCACGCCGAGATCTACAAGGAATACCAGGCTCGTTTGCTGCGAGCCGGGGCCATGGACTTCGACGATCTGCTCGTGGAAACCGTGCGCCTCCTGCGCAACAACCCCGACGTGCTCGCGCAGTATCAGGACAAGTTCCGCTACATCCTGGTCGACGAATATCAGGACACGAACCTTGCCCAGAACGAGATCGTGCTCATGTTGTCGGCCTCGCATCACAACGTGTGCGTGGTGGGCGACACCGATCAGTCGATCTACAAG
>RFSV01000063.1 GCA_009923785.1 Acidimicrobiia bacterium
CATGCCGGTCCGCGACTCTGGCTCGGGGGAATCAACGATCGAGCCATCGAACTCGCCGCCAGTGTCGCCGACGGACTCGTGACCCATCCGACGAACTCACATCCGCGGTTCCTGCGCGAACGTTTGCACACAGTCGTCTCGACGAGTGGACGGCACGTGGAGATCGCCACGGCTTCTCCGTTCATGACCGGCCCGACGCCAGACGACGTGGCCGCGAGCCGAACCACGCAGCGAGCGGTGCTCGCCTTCTTGTACTCGACACCGGCGTATCGGCGAACTCTCGAATTGTTCGGCTGGGAGGACGTGGGAGCTCGCCTCCAGGATCTCACCCGCAAGGGCGAATGGGATCGGCTCGCCGACGTCTTGACCGACGAACATCTCGATGTTCTGGTGCCGTCGGCGACGTGGGACGAACTTCCATCAGTGGTCGAGCAATGGTTCGCCGGGCTCACCGACGCCGTGCTGATACAGCCACCAGCCGATCCAGCCGACGACGATCGTTTCCGACCCGTCGTTCATGCGATTTCGGCGATCAGCTCGTCGAGCTGATCGGGATCGAGTGAACCCATCACTCGTTTGCCGTCGCCCGACTCGTCGACGAACACCCATGCCGGTTGTCCGGTGACCCCGAAGGACGCGAAGACTTCACCGCGTTGATCGTCCACCGACGGGAACGTGAGCCCGTGCTTGTCGATGAACGCAATCATCGAATCCGAGGAGCCAGCCCACGCCACACCGATGAAAGTGATGTCTCCGTCGTAACGCTGTCGTGCATCCTCGACCGAGGGTGCTTCAAGGTTGCAGACGCCTCAACCAGGTGCCCAGAACCACAGGACCGTCGGACCCGATATCTCAGGAAGTTCAGAGACGAGACGGGCACCCGAGGACTCGGCGACGACCTCGGAAGATGCCGTCTCCGCCGACACACCCGGAACTTCCGTCTCGGTCGACCCAACCTCGGACGCCGAAGCCGTTGACACTGGGCCCTCGGCCGTCGACGAATCACCACCGCAAGCCCCGACACCGAGACCCAGGACGACGAGCACAAGCGCAACACCACGCACGGAACCACACTAACGACCTCCGATGTGGCAGTCCTCTCGGACACCGGTACCGTTTCTCACGTGACACGACTCTGCGTGCTCGGCGATTTCGCGTGGGACGTCCTCATTCGTACGAACAGTGAACTCTTGCGCGGTGGCGACACGTTCGGCGAGGTCATGCTCACTCCCGGTGGTAGCGCCGCCAACGTCGCCGTATGGGCCCGACGTTGCGGCCTCGACACCAGCTTCGTCGGCAAGATCGGCCGCGACCGATTCGGTCAACTCGCCGACGAAGATCTTCGGCGCGAGGGCGTGCACGCCCATTTTGTCGAGACCGACGTGCATCCCACCGGCTCGGTCGCCGTGTTCGTCGACCACACCGGACAACGCTCGATGGTGTCCGGGCACGGGGCCGACTTCTATCTCATGCCATCAGAAGTACCAGTCGGAGTGATCTCAGGCAGCGACCATCTGCATCTGACCGCGTGGTCGTTCTTCACCGATCCACCTCGTTCGGCAGCTCGGCGTGCTGCTCGGCTCGCCCAGCAGTCGGGGGCGACGGTCTCGTTCGATCCCGGCTCGTTCCAGATGATCCAGGAAATGGGCGTCGAACACTTCCTTGCGACGTGTGCCGATCTTGATGTCGACATCATCCTTCCCAACAAAGAAGAAGCTCAGGTCCTCACCGGGTGCGACGAACCTCACGACATGGCACGGGCGATGGCCAAGATCTTCCCCGACGCCTTGGTGGTCCTGAAGCTCGATGCCGACGGCGCTCTCGTGCTCGATGGAGACGCCGTGGCACATATTCCGCCCGCCACCAACAAGTTGGTCGATGCCACCGGCGCCGGCGACTCCTTCGCCGGCGCGTTCCTCGCCCACTATCTCGTGCATCGTTCGCCGGTCGCCGCCGCCCGCTTCGCCACTCGGGTGTCGGCCTGGGTGATCGAGCACATCGGAGCTCGTCCGGCGCCCGACTCGCGTCTCGCCACGCTCACCACCATCACCAGCTGACTGGCTACGTGGTCTCGAGGTCTACGCTCGGGACATGTCTCGAATCCAACACGTGGTCCTCTTTCGTTGGAATGCCGACGTGGCTCCCGAACACGTCGATGCCACCGAAGCTGCCTTGGCCGGACTGCCGGCCAAGGTTCCGTCCATTCGTTCGTATCGATTCGGACGCAACCTCGGGATCAACCCCGGCACGTTCGACTACGTAGTGATCGCCGAATTCGACGACGTCGACGGCTATCTCGCCTATCGAGATCATCCCGATCACAAGGCGTTCATCGCGACCTACACCGCCGACTTCGTCACGGAGCGAGCGGCTATTCAGATAGAGATCTGAGATGGATCTCGGAATCACCGGACGGCGTGCCCTGGTGACAGGAGCCTCGAGCGGCCTCGGCCTGTCGACCGCACGCGCACTCGCCGCCAACGGAGTCTCGGTCGTGATCTCGTCACGTTCGCTCGACCGCCTCGAAGCAGCCGCCTCCACGATCGTCCCGACGGGCGGAGCTCAAGTTCACGTCGCAGTGGCCGACGTGAGTGATCCGGCGGCCGCTGTCGATCTCGTGGCGCGAACCACTGAGCTCTTGGGTGGGATCGACATCCTGATCGCCAACGCCGGCGGTCCCCCTCCGGGCAACTTCGCGTCGACCGATTTCGCGGCGTACGACGCAGCCTTGCGTCTGAATCTCCTCTCGACCGTTGCGCTCTGTCAGGCCGCGGTACCTCACATGATCGGTGGACGATGGGGACGGGTCGTCGCCATCACTTCGTCATCGGTGCGCGAACCCATCGATCGATTGATCCTCTCCAATACGGCACGTGCCGGCGTCACCGGATTCTTGAAGACCGTTGCCCGTGAGGTCGCAGCCCATGGCGTGACGGTGAACTCACTACAACCGGGTCTGCACGCAACCGACAGACTGACGGCGCTCTACGGAGACCTCGAGGCCCTGGCCGCGGCGGTTCCGACGCAAGCCCTCGGCGACCCGGACGATTTCGGTCGAGTGGCGGCGTTCATGTGCTCGGAGCACACGAAGTTCATCACCGGTGTGGCGTTGCCTCTCGATGGGGGCGCTCTCCACGGGCTGCAGTAGCGATCGTTTCGACCACCTCGTCGGCCGATGCGCCCGGTCCGAGAACCGCGGCAATGCCGGCCGCTTCGAGATCGGACACGTCTTGAGGTGGCACGATCCCTCCCACGACGACCGGGACATCGCATCCGCGCGCCCGCAGCGCTTCCACGACGAGCGGGGCCAAGGTCATGTGAGCTCCAGACAGCATCGAGAGACCGATCACATCGACGTCTTCGTCGACGGCCGCGGCCGCAACTGTGTCGGGAGTCTGGAACAAACCGGTGTAGATCACTTCAAAACCGGCATCGCGCAACAGACGAGCAACGACCTTCACACCGCGGTCGTGTCCATCGAGGCCCACCTTGGCCACGAGCACGCGTGTTGCCGTCATGAGGTCCTCCCGTTCCTAGATCGTCGGTACTTCGACGTGACGGCCGAACACTCCGGCCATGGTGTTCATCATTTCGCCGACGGTGGCATAGGCACGTGAGGCGTCGATCAGGGCCGGCATGAGATTCACCTCGGGCTCGATGGCCTCCTTGGCCAGTCGATCGAGCGCATCGGCCACTGCGCCGTCGTCTCGATCCTGCTTCACCCGGGCCAATCGCTCACGCTGTTTCTTTTCGTCTTCGTTGGTGATCCGCAGGATCTCGAGATCGTCGTCGTCGTTTCCTTCGAGGAACTTGTTCACACCGACGACGATGCGTTCACCGGCATTGAACGCCCGCTCCAATTCGTAAGCCGAATCGGCGATCCGTCCCTGGAACCAGTTCTCTTCGATTCCCGTGATACATCCTTCGAGCATCGACCCTTGGCCCATCTCGTCGATACGGGAGAAGATCTCCTCGGCTCGACGTTCCATCTCGTCGGTGAGTTCCTCCACGAAATACGAACCTCCGAGAGGATCGGCGACGTGAGCGGCGTTGGTCTCGTAGGCGATGACCTGTTGCGTCCGTAGAGCGATACGCGCCGCCTTCTCGGTGGGAAGAGCCAGAGCTTCGTCCATCGAATTCGTGTGCAGAGACTGAGTGCCACCGAGAACCCCGGCCAATGCCTCGATCGCAGTACGAACGATGTTCACTTCGGGTTGCTGAGCAGTGAGCGACACCCCGGCGGTCTGAGTGTGGAAGCGCAACTGCATCGATCGTTCACTCGTCGCGCCGTAACGATCTCTCATCCAGCGCGCCCAGATTCGACGTGCGGCCCGATACTTCGCGATCTCCTCGAAGAAGTCGATGTGAGCATTGAAGAAGAACGACAGCCGCGGCGCGAAGGCATCGACCGGGAGACCCGCCTGACGCGCCAACTCGACGTAGGCGAAACCGTTGCCGAGAGTGAAGGCGAGTTCTTCGGCCGCCGTGGATCCGGCCTCACGAATGTGGTAGCCCGAAATCGAGATCGAGTGCCAGCGCGGCATTTCGGTAGCAGTGAATGCCATGGTGTCGCGCACTAGGCGCATCGACTGGCGCGGTGGGAAGACGAATTCTTTTTGGGCCTGATACTCCTTCAAGATGTCGTTCTGAAGGGTTCCGCCGAGACGTGCCCGAGGAACGCCGGCCGACTCAGCCTGGGCGACGAACATCGCCAGCACGACGGCAGCCGGTGAGTTGATAGTCATCGACGTGGTGATGTCACCGAGATCGATGTCGGCGAACAAGTCGCGCATGTCGGCCAAGGTGTCGATCGCAACACCACAACGCCCGACTTCGCCGAGCGACATCGGATCGTCGGAGTCGAGTCCAAGAAGGGTCGGCATGTCGAAGGCCGTCGACAATCCGTCACCACCGGCTCTGATGATGTCCTTGAAGCGCTGGTTGGTGTCGATGGCGGTGCCGAAGCCGGCGAACATGCGCATCGTCCAAAGCTTGGAGCGATACATCGAGGCGTAGGGGCCACGGGTGTACGGGAACTGCCCCGGATGCTCTCCGTCCTCGGGGCCGTACACCGGCTCGAGGGGAATACCCGACATCGTCTGAAATCGCTCGGTGCGAACACGGGACTCGTCGAAGGCCTTCTTCCATTCCGCACGAGGATTCATGGACATCATTGTGTCCTCTCCGATGCGGGAAGACTGCACTGGGCCGTTCCACCAGGCATGCGATGACGGTTGGTCGCGATCCAGCGGTACACGAAACCAGCGACCGCCCGAACCCCGGGCAGAACGATGATGCGCCCGAGGAGCGCCCAACCTTTGCCGCCGTACACGAGGGTACGAGCGACCGCGACATGGCCCGATGCCCGTTCACCATCGGCTCCCACCCACTGGACCGCTTCCTCACAGGCGGCCTGTGAGAGTCCAAGCTGTTCGAGCTCGAGAGATTGCCACGAACGAATGTCGGGGTGGCGGCGGATCCGCCTCTCGACGAAGCGGACACTGCGCGTGCAGAAGGCACAGTCACCGTCGAAGACGAGAAGAGGACGATCCATACCCTCAGTGTGCCAGCACCACGAGACGACGACCACCGGAGCGGGTCACGGGACCTGGGTCACGAGTTAGGAACCCGACCGATCAGAGGTTGGGCCACCCTCACACGCTGATCGAATCCGTCCTCGTAGGGAAGCCACCCCATCCGATCGGGCCACAGCAGTTGCACGAGGGGGAACGAGCCTCGATGCCAGGCGTGACCGGTCGCACAGAACTCGGCGACCTCATCGGCGTCGACCGAGGCGAAGACACATCGAAGGTCGTTGTCGAGCAAGCCCTGGAGCGGGACGTCGCACGGAATCTCGACTCCTCCCTCGAGTTGTTGGGCCACCAGATCCAAAAGACCACTCGCCGCCACCGGAGTCAGTCCGAACACCACGACTTCCGGAAAACCGAATCGAGCGGGAAAACCGATGGTGTAGGCGTAACCCGGTCGAGGCGGTTCGAGGTCGACTCGAGCGCCGATGGGTTCGATGGCCCAACCCTTGGTCTCGATCATCCACTCGATCTTTTCGGCGTGAGGGATGTGGAAGTCCGGTATCGGCACGTCGGCCATGCCCCAGCGTGGCACACGACCGACCAAGATCTCACTCCGGAACACCTAACGTGAACGATGCCGTGTACCGCTTCTTGCTCCGCCCCCGATGGATCGGCTTCCATCTCCTGTGCCTCGCCGCCGTAGTGGGCATGATCGCGCTTTCCTTCTGGCAGTGGGGTCGCTTGGCCGATCGCAGAGACTTCAATGCTGACGTTCGAGCACGGTCCGAGGCCCCACTCGTCGACGTCTCGGCACTCGATGTGTCCTCACCAGGTGATCTGGAATGGCGCGCTGTCGTTGCAACCGGCACCTACCTCGTCGACGATCAGGTTCTGATCGTCAATCGCAGTCAGGACGGTCGGGCCGGAACGAATGTCGTGACACCACTTCGCCTGAACGATGGGCGAATCATCGCCGTCACCCGCGGCTTCATCGGCCTCGATCAGTCGGCAGCCGAGGCCCCTTCAGGAGAAGTGGTCGTGGCCGGAATACTGCGAGCGACCGAAAAGCGACGTTCGGGCCAACCCACCGAACCCGTCGGAGTAGTGGACGAGCTGTTCCGCCTCGATCTCAACAGATTGGCCACACAGATCGATGGTGAACTTCTTCCGCTGTCGCTGGCGATGGAGACATCCCGTCCAACCGACGACCCGATTCTGCGTCCGATCGCGCCTCCGGTCCTCAGCGAAGGGTCACATCTCTCGTACGCGATCCAGTGGCTGATCTTCGCTGCATGCGTGGTGATCGGCTGGATCCTCGCAGTACGCCGATCCGTCGGCCGCACTCGGTCAACTTCGCTCGATCGTTGACATCCGGCGGAACTGCTCCACGACGTCAGGGGACTCGTGCGTGGCGTCGAGAGTGCGGTACACCGTCTCCACGTTGACGCTCACCCGACCGAATTCACCCCAGCCTGCGAAGTCCCCGAGATGGCGGGCGATGTCACGAGCCGCCTCGAACGCATCGATGCCCGCCGCATGTCGAGCCGACGCCTCCCGTTCGACGAAGGACAGATAGTCACGGACTTCGGCTACCCCTCCTTTGTCGGTGAGTGGACCGTGCCCCGGAACGATCGTGTCGACATCGAGGCCGAGGATGTAGTCGCACGCCGCTATCCAGTTCGACAATGGGCCGGCCCACACGATCGGCGTCCCGCCGATGAAGAGGATGTCTCCCGTATAGACGGTGCGTGCATCAGGCACGACGGCGATCACGTCGCCAACAGTGTGAGCCGGTCCGACCTCGACCAACTCGATGACCCGTCCGCCAATTTCGATGTCGAGCCGTCCGTCGAAAGTGCGAGTCGGGAGCTTCAGCTCGATCCCATCGAAATGAAAGTCGCCGAAGAAACTTCGGAAGAGCTCGCCGATTTCCCCGGGGGCGGCATTGAGAGCGGCGAGCATCGAGGGCGGCACTTCGGTCATCTCGTGCGCAGCGGCCGTCGACGCAATGATTTCGGCGCCATCGACCAATTGATTCCCGTAGCAATGGTCGCCGTTCGCATGGGTGTTCACGAGCGACGCGATGGGGGCGCTTCGAGTGATCCCCGACATCGCATCGAGCATGTCCCCGGTGAGCACCAGATCGAAGAGGGTGTCGACCAGTAGTGATGCTCCGTCGCCGACGACGAGGCCGGCATTGCTCCAGCCCCAACTGCCGTCGGGCTGCAAATAGGCATGGCAGCCGTCGCCGATCTCGACGAGGCCACGCTCGAAGGGTCGCAGATGCGCCATGTCTCGATCGTAGGGCGGAGTCCGGGCGAGGAGACTTGACAGGGAACACCTGTTCGGTGACACTCATCAGATGACCATGAGCGAGGTCCGTCGTACGGCTCAAAAGTCCTTCGACGACGCCGGCACACCCCTCGCCGACGTCACCTTTTGCATCCTCGACCTCGAAACCACCGGAGGTTCGGCTGCTGACGACCGCATCACCGAGATCGGTGCCGTCTCCTACCGCGGTGGCGAATGCCTCGGCACTTTCCAAACCCTCGTCAACCCTGATCGAGCGATCCCTCCCTACATCACCGTCCTCACGGGAATCACCGAGTCGATGATCGCCCCGGCTCCCCGCATCGAGGCCGTTCTGCCGTCACTGCTGCACTTCATCGGCGACTCGGTTCTCGTTGCACACAATGCCCGATTCGATATCGGATTCCTGAACGCCGCCCTCATCCGCGCCGACCGCGACCCACTCGTCAACCGTGTCCTCGACACGGTTCCACTGGCTCGCCGACTCGTTCGCGACGAAGTTCCCGACTGCAAGTTGAGCACCCTCGCCGCACGCCTGCGACTCCCCCATCAACCGAATCACCGCGCGCTCGACGACGCCCTGACCACGGCCGACCTGCTGCACTTTCTCATCGAACGCGCGAGTGGTTTCGGCGTCATGGGTCTCGACGATCTGATCGGCCTTCCTCGACTCGACACCCACCCTCTCGCCGCCAAACTTCGACTGACCGAAAAGCTGCCGAGATCTCCGGGTGTGTACCTCTTCATCGATGCAACGGGTCGCGTCCTGTACGTCGGCAAAGCCACCAATCTTCGCCAACGAGTTCGCAGCTACTTCAGCACTGGGGAGACACGGCGCAAGGTCGGTGCCCTCCTTCGCCAGACCCACGACATTCACCACATCGAGACCCCCGATGCGTTCACGGCCGGCGTCCTCGAGTTACGCCTGATCCGTCATCTGACGCCGCACTACAACCGCGCCGGAACCACGATCGACAAGTACTGCTACGTGCGCCTCACTACCGATGAAGATTGGCCACGGCTCGTAATTTCGAAGAATCCGGCCGCCAAGGGGCTACACATCGGCCCGCTGTCGAGCCGTACATCGGCTCGGCTCGTCGTCGAAGCCATCGAATCCGTCGTTCCGCTACGGCGCTGCACCGTGCGAATGGGACGTAACTATCGTCCACCCGACGATGCGCCGGTGTGTTCAGCCGCCCAACTCGGCGTCGCCCATTGTCCGTGTTCGGGCCACGCCGACCCCGAGGCCTACGCCGACATCGTGCGGTTCGTCGAACGAGTTCTCACCGGAGAGCCCGAACCTTTGATCGACCGTCTGCGCGAAAGAATCGACGAACTCTCGCGAACTCTGCGCTACGAGGAGGCTGCAGAAACACGCGACCGAATCAACGCACTTTTGGCCGCTTTGTCTCGACAGCGCGCCGTCGATGCCCTTCGACGAGCCGGACGATTGACCGTCCGAGACGGCGAGCTCGAACACGAGTTCACGCACGGAGCCCTTACCGCCGTCTCCCGCTTGGACGAAATCGCCACAGACCTCAGTCTTCCGATGGTCGCCGACGGTGCGCTCGATCCTCCGACCGTCGACGGAGACACCAGCCGACCACTCGATCGACACGCCGCGGACGAAGTCGCCTTCGTCGCACGCCATCTCGAGACCGTGGGCGACGCTCAGGTGATGTCGTGCACCGGCGACTGGTCCTGGCCGACGATCAATCTGCCCAGCGTGCGCCGAGCCGGTCGATCCGAAGAGCCAGACATCGTCCGTCGGGCATCGCGGCGCTGATCGCATCGACGGCGTCGGGCGCGCACAGACACGCAATCGTCGGCCCCGAGCCCGACAACCAGGCTCCATAGGCCCCAGCCGAACGCATGGCTTCGAGGGCTTCACGACTCCGAGGAACCTTGGCCAGCCGAACGTCCTGGTGCAAGCGATCCCTCGTTGCCTCGGCAAGAAGTGACACGTCGCCCGATGCCAAGGCCGCGATCCACATCCCCACTCGCGCCGCATTGAACACCGCGTCGTCACGAGACACCATCTCGCTCAGGGTCTCCCGACTCTCCGACGTGGAGGTTTTGTACGTAGGTATCCACACCACGACCGACGGTTCGACAGAAGTCGTCACGCGAACCACCTGTCGTTCGGCGACGACGACCACACCACCGAAGGCGCTGGCCGCCACGTTGTCGCCATGACCCTCGGCAACTAGAGCTCGTTCGAAAATCGTCTGCCGATCTACATCGAGAACATCGTGATCGGTCTGCTGCTGCAGTGCCAACGCCACCGCTCCGACACGCACCGCCCCCGAAAAGCCGAGTCCACGACCCGACGGAATCGACGTGCGCACCCAAAGCTCTCCATTCCCACCGGCCGCCGTGAAGGCGGTGGCTGCCGGATGGCGACCGCGTGCGACGTCAGCGCCGTCAGGAACTCCATCGACGACGAAAC
>RFSV01000064.1 GCA_009923785.1 Acidimicrobiia bacterium
CGCGGACGCGGTCGCGGGTGCGCTCGATTTCGATTCGGGCGATACCGGCACGGGCAAGACGACGGTGTTCGACGCGATGAGCTTCGCCCTCTTCGGCAAGATGCCGCTGAAGCCCAACGACGACATTCGTTCCCACCACGCCGACGCTTCCACAAAGACGTACGCGCAGTTCACGTTCGAGGCGGGCGGTGCGGTCTATGTCGCGCGGCAGACGCCGACATGCGATGTCGATCTCGGCCAGAACCACGAATCCGACCACCAAGATCACCGCCGCAGCACTGATCGATGAAATCCCCCACTTCGCAGTGACGATCGCCGACAGAACCGATGAGATCGTCGTCCAGATCACGATGTCTCGGCGACTTCGCACCACGAATCTCGAGGCAATCGGCGCCGTTGCGAACCAGAGTGCAACACCGACGAACCCACCCAACACGATTGACATCACGTCCTCCTTCTCGGGAATTCCCTCGAGAGGACGAGGCTGACACGACCGCCGTGTGTCGTGGCTCAAGACTCCGGAAAGATCACTCCTGGACGAGTTCGATGAGGGTGCCGAACGAGCCCTTCGGATGAATGAAGGCCACGGTGGTGCCACGACTCCCCGGACGCGGCGCCTTGTCGATCGGTGTGGCACCGGCATCCACCATCGCCTTCAATGCCGCTGCGCAGTCGTCGACGCGATATCCGATGTGGTGCAGACCCTCACCACGCTTTTCGATCGCCTTGGCAACCGGGCTGTCGTCACGGGTCGGTGTCAGCAACTGCACGTAACTCTCGGCCACTTTCAGCAAGGCTTCTTCGACCCCGTCGCCCTCGACCACTTCTCGGTGATCGACGCTCGCGCCGAACGCTCGCTGGTAGTAGTCGATTGCGGCCTCGAGATCCTTGACGGCGATGGCCACGTGGTCGATTTCGGTGAGGATCATGTCGTCAGCCTGCCACGAGATTCCATCAACGACGGAATCGAGTGAGGTTCGCTTCTCCCACCTTGGCGCGTAGTTCTGGGTCGGTCACTCCGAGACCCTCTTCGGGGGCCAGACACAACACCCCGAGCTTGCCCTCGTGCATGTTGTGGTGGATCTGAAACGCCGCTTCTCCGGTCTGGTCGAGCGCGAACGTCTGGCTGATCACAGGATGGATCATTCCCTTGGCGATCAATCGGTTGGCCTGCCACGCCTCCTGATAGTTGGCGAAGTGACTGCCGACGAGTCGCTTCAGTCGCATCCAGAAATGTCGGTTGTCGAACTCCATCATGAATCCGCTCGTGGCTGCACACGTGACCACCGTGCCACCACGCTTGGCCACGTACATCGACGCCGCGAACGTGGAACGACCCGGATGTTCGAAAACGATGTCGGGATCTTCGCCCACCAGATCGCGAATATCGCTGCCGAGTCGACGCCATTCGGATTCGTCGTGCGTGTGCTCGTCCTTCCAGAACTTGTAACCGGCTTCCTTGCGGTCGATGATCGCCTCGACACCCATGTCGCGCAGGATCTTCGCTTTCTCGGCATTCGACACCACGCACACAGGGATGCCGCCGCCGTTCAACACGTATTGCGTGGCGTAGGCGCCGATTCCACCGGTGGCTCCCCAGATCAGAACGACATCGCCTTGCTTCATGGCGGCGCCGTTCTGCGACACGAGCATGCGGTAACTCGTCGAGTTGCACAATGCGTTGACGGCCGCTTCTTCCCACGTGAGATGGGCGGGCTTGGGCATGAGTTGATTGGCCTTCACCACCGACAGATCGGCGAGTCCGCCGAAGTTTGTCTCGTACCCCCAGATGCGCTGGTTGGCAGCGAGCATCGAGTCGTCGTGAGCGGTGTTGTCCTGATCGTCGACGTGATTGCAGTGCACGGTCACGTGATCACCCGGCTTCCAGAGCCGAACGGCCGATCCCACCTTCACCACCACACCGGACGCGTCGCTACCGATCACCTGATACGGCTGATCGTGACGCTTCGCCCACTCGCTCTCGCGCGCCAGTCGCTTCATCGGACCGAACGTCGACACCGGCTCGAAGATGCTCGACCACACGGTGTTGAAATTGATGCTGCTGGCCATCACGGCCACGTACACCTCGTCGGGAGCGAGTTCGGGCGTTGGCACGTCGCCGATATGGATGCTCTGGCGCGGATCCTTGGCGTCAGAAGCCATACCTTCGAACATGGCGGTGTCCTCGGCCCGCACGAAGGCGGCCCGATAACTCTCGGGAACCGGCAAGGCGGCGAGTGCAGCCGAATCGGCCCCGGCGAGAATGGCGTCGCGGATCTTGTCCATCAGGCGAATATAAGG
The DNA here is from genome assembly GCA_009923785.1 of Acidimicrobiia bacterium. Lineage (GTDB taxonomy): Bacteria > Actinomycetota > Acidimicrobiia > Acidimicrobiales > Ilumatobacteraceae > Casp-actino8. The sequence goes on from RFSV01000064.1 coordinate 2,302, forward strand.
CAAGTGGTTACTGAGGGGTAAGTTCGGGGCACGTCAGTCGTGCCATGTGCACCATCTCGAAAGGTCCACCATGCCTGGTTCCTACATCGTCGCCGGAGCCCGTACCCCGATCGGAAAGATGAGCGGCGCCCTCGCCTCGTTCTCGGCTGCCGATCTGGGAGGCGTCGCCATCAAGGCGGCCCTCGAGCGAGCCGGAGTGTCGGGCGCGGACGTCGATCACGTGATCATGGGTCAGGTGCTCATGGCCGGTCAGGGTCAGGTCCCGAGTCGTCAGGCCGCCGTCAAGGCCGGTATCCCGATGAACGTTCCGGCGGTCAACGTGAACAAGGTGTGCCTGTCTGGTCTCAACGCGATCTATCTCGCCGACCAAATGATCCAGGCCGGTGACGCCGACATCGTGATCGCCGGTGGCATGGAGAGCATGACCAATGCTCCTTATCTTGCCGATGGAGCGCGTGGTGGATTCCGTTACGGCAACACCGAACTGCGCGATGCGATCATCGCTGACGGACTCTGGTGTGCATTCGATGCTTGTCTCATGGGACTCGGAACCGAGCGCTACACGGGCGGTGGAATCACGCGGGCTGAGCAAGACGATTTGGCCATGAAGAGCAATCAGCGAGCGGCAGCCGCCGCCGACAAGTTGGCCGAAGAAATCGTGCCGATCAGCATCCCGCAGCGCAAAGGTGACCCCAAGATCGTGGCCACCGACGAAGGTGTGCGCGCCGAGACCACCATGGACACACTCGCCACTTTGAAGCCGGCCTTCGACAAGGAAGGAACCATCACGGCTGCCAATGCCTCACAGATCAGCGACGGTGCGTCGGCCATGGTGATCATGAGCGAGAAGGCGATGAAGGCGAGTGGCGTCGCTCCGCTCGGACAGGTCGTGAGCTACGGCATGGTCGCCGGACCCGACAACGCATCACTTCTCACCCAGCCGAGTCGAGCGATCAACGCTGCCCTCGCCAAAGTGGGAATGAAGGTCGCCGACATGAACCTGTTCGAGTTGAACGAGGCCTTTGCCGCAGTCGGGATCGCTTCGATGCGGGAACTCGGCATCTCCGACGATGTCGTCAACGTGAACGGCGGTGCCATCGCCCTCGGCCACCCGATCGGCATGAGCGGCAACCGCGTGGCTCTCACATTGCTGCACGAACTCCGCCGCCGAGGTGGCGGGGTCGGTGCCGCTGCACTCTGCGGCGGTGGCGGCCAAGGTGACGCCATCATCGTGCGGACTGTCTGAGCTGCACCACATCACCCCTGATCAGGGGCTAGTTCGCCCCAATCTTTGACGTGGTTTCGTCATTTTCGTAACGTAATCGTCATACATGAGCGGGGGGTTGATCTCGCTATGTGGTTCCGGGGCACTGTCCCGGTCCTGGCTCATTTTCCGCCCGCGGTCAGGACTGATCAGTGCCTCGGACCGCGTCCGAGCTCAGTCGTCACGACGCGACATCTCAGTCATCACGACACGACATCTCAGTCGTCAAGACGACGGCGACCACTGATGGCCCGGCCAAGGGTGAGTTCGTCGGCGTACTCGAGGTCGCCGCCCACCGGAAGTCCCGAGGCGGGCCGTGACACCGTGATGTCGAAGGGCTTCAAGAGTCGCCCGATGTACTGCGCCGTGACTTCTCCCTCGGTGTTGGGATTGGTGCACACGATGACTTCCTTCACGTCTTCGTCATTGATCCGCATCACGAGTTCGCGCATCTTCAACTGATCGGGACCGATTCCCTCGATCGGATTCATGACACCGAGTAGTACGTGGTAGCGGCCTTTGAATTCGCCAGTTCGTTCGAGCGGGATGATGTCACGGCTCTCCTCGACCACGCAGATGACCGAGCCGTCACGACGCGGGTCGGCGCAGATCGGACACAACTCGTCGTCGGCAAAATTGAAGCACTTGCTGCAGAATCGCACACGTGCCTTGGCTTCCGAGATCGCTGCGGCCAGGCGCTCGACGTCCTCGGTCGGCAACTTCAACAGATGAAAGGCAATTCTTTGCGCTGAGCGCGGGCCGATACCGGGAAGTCGACCGAGGTGATCGATCAAGTTCTGGACAGGAAGCGTGTACGTGGATGCCACGGTGCAACCGGTCTCAGGAATCTTCCGTGATGAACTTGGCGTCGGGGAAGGCGTCGAGGAGCTCTTCTTCGGCCGACTTGGCGGTGGCCGTCGGGAGCTTCTTGATGTCGTCGATGCTCATTTCGTGTTCGTCGAGCGGATCGGACGCCTTCTTGCGCTTGGGTGCAGGCTTCTCGTCGGCCACTTCCACCTCGACCGCGCAACGCACACCAGCAGCCTTGTGAACGGCAGCGGTGATGTCGTCGATGTATTCACGCACTCGCTTGGCTGCATGTTCGTTGTCGACCACGAGAATCACCGCATCGTCCCGCAACATCGGCTTGGCCATCTGAGCCACGGCGCGCCGCATGCCGGCGAATGATCCGACGAGATCGGCCCATCCATCGACGACGGCCTGAGCCGAACCTCCCGTCGAGGCCGGCGCAGACGACGGCGTTTCGCTCGCCACTGCGGGTTCGGGGCGTGGCGAACCACCCGTCGTATCGGAACGTTCCGACGTGTCGGGACGGATGGTCGACCCGGAGGGATCACGAGCGATCCGACCACCGAGAACGGCCCGCCCCGTCGAAGGATTCACCGGAGCCGGGGCCGGAGCTGCACCTCGTTCGGCCAGATCGCGCTCGAGTTTTTCGACTCGCGCGAGCAGACCGTCGAGACCAGTGTCGAGTTGACGATGCACCAGACGCACCAGTGCGACTTCGAGAATGACGCGCTGGTCGGGAGCGCCCCTCATCTCGAGTAGGGCCGTACCGAGTGTCTCGATGATCTTCACGATGCGGGCAGTGCCGAGCCGACGCGACTGATCAGCGAGCACCTCGGCCCGGTGTTGCTGGACCTGCACCAATTCGGGCGCCATCTGGGTGAGGAAGCAATCGCGAAGGTGGCGCACGAGATCGTCGACGATCGACCGCGGATCACGCCCGTGGTACACCGTCTCCGCCACAGCGGCGAGCAGACGACCGGCGTCATGATCGATCAAAGCCTCGACGAACTCATCGACTGGTGTCGACTCGTCGAGTGCGCCACCAGTCGCGGCCAGCAACTCGAGGGCCGACAAGGTGTCACGGGCCGAGCCGCCACCCTGGCGAAGGACCGATTCGAGACCGCGCTCGTCGAGTTCGATCCCGGCGTCGGAAGCGACCCACTTCACATGCTTCTCGAGATCGTCGACCGGCAGAAGGTGGAACTGCAGATGCTGGGTTCGGCTGCGAATGGTCTCGGGGACCTTCTCGGGATCGGTGGTTGCCAGAACGAACACGACGTGGGACGGCGGCTCCTCGAGCGTCTTCAAGAGGGCGGCAGCCGCCGGTGCAGTGAGCTGATGCACCTCGTCGAGGATGTACACCTTGTGGCGACCAGGAGACCCGAGTGCCGCGGTAGCGATGATTTCGCGAATGTCTTCGATACTGCGATTACTCGCTGCGTCGAGCTCGATGACGTCGAAACTGCTTCCCGATTGCACGGCCACACACGACGAGCACGTGCAGCACGGTTCGCCGTCGACCGTGGCCTCACAGTTGAGGACCTTGGCGAGGATGCGGGCCGTGGTGGTCTTGCCGGTACCGCGGGGGCCCGAGAACAAGTAGGCGTGGCCGATCCGCTCGTTGGCCACCGCGTTCTTCAGAGCGCGCGCCACGTGATCCTGGCCGCGCAACTCGTCGAATCGCTGCGGCCGGTAGCGCCGGTACAGCGCCTGGTACTCGGACGATGCGGCCATCACTCATCGACTCTACTCAGGGGGTGAAACGCTCGGTATGCCCCCGCTCGAGGGCGTACCGGCAACTACCGTGGAGACCGACCATGGGCCCTCACGTGATGAATCGGCAGTTCGTCGTCCGCCTCGTCATGTTGGCGACGATCCTTCTGACGTCTCTCGTCGCCATGCTGTCGGCTTTCTCCTCCGTCGCCGCGGCCGACACCAACCTCGTGTCGTCCACTCCGGCTGATGGAGCCGAACTGACAACGGCTCCTACGCAGATCACCGTGGTCTTCGATCAGGCCGTTCCGGCCAATTCGGTGGTGCAGGCGGTCTGCAATCAACAACCGGCACCACTCGGCGCATTGGAGGTGGGAGCCGACGGTATTTCGCTCACCGTTCCGATCGTCGGTCCGCTGCCCGTCGGAACCTGCAACGTCACCTATTCGGTGCCACAGCCCGACGGCAAGGTCGCCACCGGCGGGTTCTCGTTCGAAATTCTCGATCCCACATCGGGAGCGATCGGCAACAACGGCACCGATCCGACCGACGGTGGCAATCTCGCCAGCGATCCACCACCGGTGAGCGGGCCACTCGGCCTGGCCCGACTCGTGTCGTACATCGCCCTCGCTGCCTTGTTCGGTGGTGCGATGTTCATCGCGCTTGTGTGGCCCGAAGGTGTCGACGACATGCACGCACCCCGCTATCTGCGCTTTGCCTGGATTCTGGCGCTGATCTCCACCTACTTCGTGGCCGTTCTCACCACCAGCCTCACCACCGGAGACTCGGTCACCAGTGCCCTCTTTCCCACTGCGTGGATGGACCTCATGGATTCGGCTTCGGGAGCGGCCGTCGTCCTCCGCTTCGTGCTGGTCGCCGTGGCGTTCTCGGCGATCATGCGACCCGAACGTCTCATCGATCCCGCCACGCAACTCGTGTCACTTGCGCCAGCTGGCCTCGCCGTAGCCACACTCGCATTCACGCGGGCTGATCCCGAGTTTTCGATCGTCGGAACCACCGCGGGTCTCTTCCACAACGTCTCTGTTGCACTCTGGTTCGGTGGTCTCGCCATCTTGGTACAAGCAGTCCTGGTCGCTCCCGGAGATGAGGATCTGGTGCACGCCATGCGCGGTTTCACGCGACTCGCGCCGGCTTTCATCACCGTGGCCGTCGTGTCCGGAATGATCCACCTCTACCAACTCGACGGCGGAGCAATTCTGTCGAGTCGTCACGGTCGACTCATCGTGTTGAAGTCGATCGGGGTGGCCGGAATGGTCTATTTCGGCATGCTCACGCGCCAGGTCGTCGCAACTCGACTTCGCCGCGCCAAAGCACTGAACGCCCGGATCACGAGCAGTCTCCGACGCGCCGTGGCGACCGAAGCCGTGATCGGGGTCTTCGTCCTCACCGTGTCGGCATGGGCGGTGGCCACTCTTCCCGATCGAGTCGAGCCACCTGGCACCGATCGCACCAACTATGCATTCGTCGGTGAACGTTCCGGAGGAGCTTTCGACGTCCAGGTCAAGGTCACCCCGGCGAGCGTCGGCCTGAACGCAGTACGTATCGACGTGCACTCACCCGAGAGCGGACTCACCGACATGGTCGTTCAGTTCAACCCGCCCACATCTGACACCGCGAGCGTGACGTTGAACGTGCCACTCGACGGAGCCGGTGCTGCTCGACTCCCGGTGTCAGAAGGGGTGCCGTTCGGCGTTCCCGGACTGTGGACGGTGATCGTGACCGGTAACGGTCCGGCCGGACCTCTGCCCTCGGTCACCTACACGGTGTCGGTCACCAGCGGAGACGGCGCAACCGTGGCCACGGCGGCGAACACCACGCTGGCGACGTCCGACACGGCCGTCACCGTTCCGATGACAGCGCTGGTTCCCATCGGCGAGACCGTCGCCCCCACCTCGACGCCGTAGTTCGACCGGTTCACCTGGCAATCCGGGTGAATAACGCATCGGGAACACGTGCGTTTTCGCCCTGAACTCCACGAACAGAACGAAGGACACGCCGGAAAACCCCAGGTGGGATGGGAGTCGTGTCGTCGACGACGACTAGCGTTCCCCTCGTGACCAGTGGCAATCCGATGCACGACAAGTTGGACGATCTTCGCGACCGCAAACAGCAGGCGTTGCAGGCCGGTTCACCCCGAGCCATCGAACGCCAACACGAGAAGGGAAAGATGCTCGCCCGTGAACGCATCGACTACCTGCTCGATCCAGGCTCGTTCCAAGAGCTCGACATGTTGGCCCGCCACCGTGCCCACGCCGCCGGTCTCGAAGAGCGTCCTTATACCGACGGTGTGATCACCGGCTGGGGCACGATCGAAGGTCGCAAGGTCTTCGTCTTCTCGCAGGACTTCACCGTGTTCGGTGGCGCACTCGGTGAAGTATTCGCCGAGAAGATCCACAAGCTCATGGATCTCGCCCTCAAGGTGGGAGCGCCCGTCATCGGACTCAACGACGGTGCCGGAGCCCGTATCCAAGAAGGCGTGGTGTCACTCGCCAGCTACGGCGGCATCTTCTATCGCAACGTCTTGTCGAGTGGAGTGATCCCACAGATCTCGGTGATCCTCGGTCCGTGCGCAGGTGGTGCCGTGTACTCGCCCGCCATGACCGACTTCATCTTCATGGTTCGCGAGTCGAGCCACATGTTCATCACCGGCCCCGACGTGGTGAAGACGGTGACCGGTGAAGAGGTCACCCTCGAAGAACTCGGCGGCGCGATGAGCCACGCCAGCAAATCAGGTGTAGCCACCTTCGTGTCTGCTGATGAGAAGGCCTGTCTCGACGACGTTCGCTACTTGGTGTCGTTCCTTCCGCAGAACAACATGGAAGAGCCACCCACGATCGACTCGGGCGACGACCCCGATCGTCTCTGCGAAGACCTCCGTGACATTCTCCCACCGTCGCCCAACCAGCCGTACGACATGAAGAAGGTCATCACGTCGGTGGTCGACGACGGAGAGTTCTTCGAATATTTCCCGCACTGGGCCAAGAGCATCGTGTGCGGATACGCGCGAGTCGATGGTCAGACGGTAGGTGTGGTCGGCAACCAACCGATGGTGTTGGCTGGAGTCCTCGACATCGAGAGTGCCGAAAAGGCCGCTCGATTCGTTCGTACATGTGATGCCTTCAATGTTCCGCTTCTCACCTTCGTCGACGTCCCCGGATTTCTTCCCGGCGTCGATCAGGAGTACGGCGGCATCATCCGTCACGGCGCCAAGTTGCTCTACGCCTATTGCGAAGCCACTGTGCCGCGCATCCAGGTGATCACTCGTAAGGCCTACGGTGGCGCCTACGTCGTGATGGACTCCAAGTCGATCGGATCCGATCTGGCCTACGCCTGGCCCACCGCCGAACTGGCCGTCATGGGTCCGAACGGAGCGGTCGAGATCGTGTACCGACGTGAACTCCAGCAGGCCGCCGATCCGGTGGCGCGTCGCTCCGAACTCGTGGCCGAATACACCGAGAAGTACGCCAACCCGTACGCCGCTGCCGAACGCGGATACATCGACGACGTGATCGATCCAGCAGAGACCCGCCAGAAGGTGGTCGCCGGATTCCGCATGTTGCGTAGCAAGCGGGAAGAACTGCCCCGCCGCAAGCACGGCAACATGCCGTTGTGATCGGTACGTCGATGTCGTCCGAGATCAGTCCCGCACCCACCGACGAGGAGGCCGTGGCCATCGCCTCGGCGATCGAAGCGCTGTGGCCGAAGCCCGTCGTCATGGCCGAAAAGTCGTCGACTCGTCGTACCTCGTGGCGATTCAGTGGGCGCTGGTGGTCGCCACCCATCGTCTTCCGGCGGAGTCGACCCTTCTGACCCTCCAGCACTTGCTCGTGAAGTAAATATCTACTTCCTTCGTGGACGGCCATACCGATTCGCAGA
>RFSV01000065.1 GCA_009923785.1 Acidimicrobiia bacterium
ATGATGAGCTCGCGCTGACCGCGGCCGATCGGGGTCATGGCGTCGATGGCCTTGATGCCGGTCTGCAGCGGCTCGTGCACGGGCTTGCGACCCATGATGCCGGGCGCCTGGATCTCCATACGGCGGGGCTGCACACCGACGAGCGGACCCTTGCCGTCGATCGGGTTGCCAAGCGCGTCGACCACACGGCCGAGCACACCGTCGCCGGCCGGGATCGAGAGAATCTGACCCGTCGCCTTCACGGTCTGGCCTTCTTCGATGGCGTCGGCGTCGCCGAGCACCACCGCACCGATCGAGTCTTCGTCGAGGTTGAGGGCGAGACCCTTGGTGCCGTCTTCGAACTCGAGCAACTCGTTCACGGCGCAGTCGGGCAAGCCCGCTACGCGGGCGATGCCGTCACCGACTTCGGTGACACGACCGACCGTGCGCGCCTCGAGCGAGGGCTGGAAGCCTTCGAGGTTCTTCTTGATCGCCGATGCGATATCGGCTGCTGAGAGTGTGAGCTCTGCCATGTGATTCTCTTTTCGTGACTTCTAGAGCCGGCTCTTGACGTTGTCGAGACGAGTACGAACGCTGCCGTCGATCACCGTGTCGCCCACGGTGGCAACGAGGCCACCGAGAACGCTCGGGTCGACGACGACTTTCAAGTTCAGTTCTTTGCCAGTGGCGTTCGACAGGGCTGCCTTCAGGCGAGCCTGCTGATCGGCGCTCAGTGCCACGGCGCTGCGCACGAGGGCCACTTCGAGCTGCTTGGACGACGAAGCCCGCTGCACCAACTTGTCGATGATGGCCGGCAGATCACGACCACGACCCGAACCCACGACCATGCCGATGAGCTGAGTGGTGGTGGAGGTGGCCTTGCCGCCGAGCAACGACTCGACCACGGCCTGACGCTTGTCGGCCGGGATCATTTCGTCGGTGAGCGTGTTGCGGAGCTGATCGCTCGACTCGAACGAGCGAGCGAAACGGAACAGTTCGTCCTCGACCTCGTCGAGGGTTCCTTCGGCACGAGCGATCTCGAAGAGTGCCCGTGCGTAACCGTCGATACGTGCGTCGCTCATCGTGATGCACCCACCTTCGTGATGAAGTTCTCCACCAGCGACTGCTGAGTGGCGTCGTCGAGCACCGAAGCGAGAACGCGATCGGTGGCGACAGTGGCCAGACGGCCGATCTCGGTGCGCAACTCGTCGGAGCCACGAGCCGAGGCGGCGGCGATGTCGGCATCGGCCTTGGCTTCCATGTCGGCGACTTCGGCGGTGAGACGGCTGCGCCCTTCGGCGAGAAGCGCATCGGCCTGCGCCTGAGCGTCGGCCATGAGGCGAGCCTTCTCGCTCGAGATGTCACCGAGAGCCTGACGGATCTTGGCGGCATCGGCTTCGGCCTGGGCGAGATCGCCCTGCGATGCATCGAGCTCTTTCTGGATGCGCTCGGTGCGGGCGGCCATGGCCTTCTTGAATTGCGGAAGGGCGAACTTCACGAGCGCACCGATGATCACGACGGAGGCGATGCCGCCGTAGATGATCTCGGCTGTCTCGGGAAGCAACCAGTGGTGTGTTTCGGCCGGATCAGCGGCGAACAATGACAGGTTGATCATCAGCGGACTCCTGCACTCATGGCGTCGGCAACAGCACGGGAAACCGCCGCCTGGTCGGGTCGCTTGCCGGTGGCCGCCTCGACGGCACTGGCCACCACGTCACCCACCGCACTCTCGATCTGTCCGCGTACCGCAGCCTTGGCGGCTTCGGCATCGCGCAACGCTGCTTCACGCTTGGCGTTGATGCGATCGTTGGCCGACGAGATGGCGGCCTGACGCTCGGACTCGAGGGTGGCACGAGCGGCGTCGACCACCTTGGCCGCATCGGCCTTGGCCGAGGCAACCGCCGCTTCGTACTGCGACACTTCGCTGCGAGCAGCGGAGCGGGCGGCGTCAGCGTTCTCGTGACCTTCGCGGATCGAGTTGTAGCGAGCGTCCATTCCCTTCTTGAGACGCGGGAACAAGAAGAACCGCATGAGCAGCGCGAAAACGATGAACGAGCCTGCACCCCAGGCCAGTTCTTTCATTTCGGGCACGATCGGGCTCGGCCCAGGGCCGCACTCGTTCGGGTTCGATTCTTCGGGTTCGAATGCGCACTCGGACGGATCGAAACTGTGGCCTTCTTCGCTCTCGGCCTGCAGTAGTTCGATCCGAACGGCACCACTCGCTTGGATGACGACGGCTGTCAGCACGTCAACTCCTTGTGGGTCGATGGATGACGAAAACTGTTGGTCAGAGACCGATGAGGATGAACACCACGAAGCCGATGAGGGCGAGGGCCTCGGTGAAGGCGATACCCAAGAACATCGTGGTGCGGACCATGCCGGCGGCTTCGGGCTGGCGAGCCATGGCCTCGACCGACTTACCGACGAGGTAACCGATGCCGATGCCAGGTCCGATGGCGGCGAGTCCGTAGGCGAAACCAGCCGAACCGGCAGCCGATGCGGCCTTGGCCTCGTCACCAGTCAGTGCGGCGAGTGCAGCAAGTGCTTCCATTTTCTTTGTCTCCTATGTGCTGTTAGTGAGAAGGGTTGATACGAAACGGGTGGTGGATCAGTGCTCGGGGTGAGCAGCTCCACCGATGTAGACGGCGGTCAGGATCGTGAAGATGTAGGCCTGCAAGAAGGCGACCAACACTTCGAATCCGGTCAAGAACATGAGCATGAAGAGCGGCAACACGCCGACCGGGATGAGACCCGGATTGCCCTCGGCCTGGAACAGAGCCTCCGACAACAAGGCGAAGGTCACGAGCAAGATGTGGCCGGCGAGCATGTTGGCGAAGAGTCGCACCGTGAGCGAGAACGGACGCACGAGGAACGTCGAGATGAACTCGATCGGCGTCACGAGAATGTAGAGAGCCTTCGGAACTCCGGGCGGGAAGAGTGAGTTCTTCAGGTAGCCGAGACCCTGGTGCTTGAAGCCAGTTCCGATGAACACCACCCAGACGAGGAGTGACAAGAACATCGGCAGGGCCATGCGAGCAGTGGCCGGCATCTGCAGGAACGGGATGATGCCGGGCACGTTGCAGAGATAGATGAACACGAAGGTGCTCATGAGGAACGGCGTCCAACCGAGGCCGTCGCGACCCATGGTCTGCATGATGATGCCGTTTTCGATGAACTCGACGATCATCTCGGCGAAGTTGCGCACACCCTTCGGCGCCGTCTTGTGATCTTTGTTGCCGGCGAGCAAGAACACGATCGTGCCGATGAGCGCGGCGGCGACCGCGATGAGAGCGATCTTGTTGAAGCCGGGGAACAGATCCTTCCAACGGAGGATCTCGTTGATCGGCGGGAACTCGAGTGCGATCACAGTGATGGGTCCTTCGGGTTAAGCGTTCTTTTTCGGTTTGAGAGCTGGGAATGCGAGCGAGGCGGCTACGTAGCGCATCTCCCAGACCAGAAGTCCGAGGTGCGTCACGATGATTGTCAATCCGAGGGCCGTGAGTGAAATCCAGGAGGCATCTCGGACGAGAATCACAGCCAAAAAGATGAGGCCGAGGCGGGCGAGGTAGCCGAACAAGACGGCGCCCATCATGAGGCCGAGCGAGATGCGGGCCGTCACGGCCACGAGGCCGGCGGCGAAGAAGAAGTTCACGAGCACGAGCGCCATGCCGTACAGCGACGAGAACACTCCGTCGAGCCCGGCGAACACGGCGCACACCGCCACGATGACCGGGGCGACATAAGCCCCCCGTTTGATGATGTCGAGCGAAACCGTGATCTCGGGGGCCTCACCCTCGAGACGGGTGGTGATCGGGCTCGGCTCGGTGGTCATCACGACTGGCCTTCAGTGCCTTCTACCTGGGGATTTACGAGGTTGGGGGTCTGGTGGGCGCTGGTTCCGGCCTTGCGCTCGGCCTCGAGGCGCTTCATGCGAGCGTCGTATTCGAACCACATGCGGAGCGACTGACCCACGACGGCGAACACGGTGAGGCCGATCATGAAGGCCGGGCGGGTGCCGGCCCAGCCGTCGATCAGCCAGCCCAGACCGAAGAAAACAGCCAGCGTGAGGGCCATTTCCATACCCTGGCCGAGGCCGGCGTCGGCGCCTGTTCCCCGACCGTTCGGACGAGCGCCCAGCAGGGCCGCCACGCGGGCTGACACAGGCTTGGAGGCGCGTCGGGCGGCAGGCACGGAAGAGTCGCTCATGGGAGTGGATTTCCGCTGGTCAAGGGGGTGATCGAGACCAGTTCGTGAAACTTTTCCCAAACTAGTCGGCCGGGGTGCTGGCGGGCAACCCCGCACCCTCATCTTCTGAGGTGGTCGAGGCGTGACTCTGGTCTCCTACCCCGACTTTGCGTCGGCGGCGCACTTCGGGATGCAGCACCGTGAACAGGCTGAGGGCGATGGCCGCCGTGCCGATCGGAATGAGAGCCGTGCGGGCTTTGGTGAAGATCGGATACAGAACGAAGCCCGACAGGATCGCCGTCCAGAGCCACATGATGAGCACGCTGCGTCGTTGGCCGTGGCCGAGGTTCATGAGGCGGTGATGCAGATGGCCTTTGTCGGCCGTGGCCACACCTTGACGTTTGGCGGCTCGGCGCAAGATTGCGAACAGCGTGTCGAGAATCGGCACACCGAGAATGAAGAGCGGGATGAAGAGCGGCGCCAGGAAGAAATACGTCTGGCCGGGTGTGTAGGTGGCCGACTCGGGATCGGCGCGCCCTCCCACCACACCGGTCGACACCGCCATGAGCAGACCGAGCAAGAGCGCGCCACTGTCACCCATGAAGATCTTGGCCGGATTGAAGTTGTGCGGCAGGAAACCGACGCACACACCTACCGCGATGATCGCAACGAGCGGACCGATGTTGGGCTGTAGCAACGCGTCGAGGTCGTCGAGGCGTCGGCTGTAGAGGAAAAAGGCCGATGCGGCAATGGCCACGATGCCGGCGGCGAGACCGTCGAGACCGTCGATCAGGTTGATCGCCTGCGTCATCCCGAGTACCCAGAGAATCGTGATGAGCGGGATCCAGTCGTCCGACAACACGAACACGTCGAGGAACGGCACACGGAAATAGAACATCGTGACGCCGAACCACACCAGAACGAGCGCGGCGATCACGGCACCGGTGACTTTGCCCGGGCCCGACATTTCGCGCAGGTCGTCGAAGAGACCAGTCGCGAAGATCACGACGGCGGCGAGCAGCACACCGAGCGGTTCGGAGTTGTTGTCGAACACGAACGAGAAGCGATCCATCTGCCATGCCAGGCCAAGTGCCACCACGAAGCCGATGAACATGGCGATACCGCCGACGTCGGGTGTGGGACGGGTGTGCACACGACGATCGTCGGGTTGCACGATCCAGCCGAAACGGTTGGCCAGTCGAATGACGACGGGGGTGCTGACGAAGGTGACGATCGCGGCGACGGCGCCGATCAGCACGTATCCCGCAGTATCAGGCACGCTCAGAACTTACTGCGCCCCCGAAATCTCGGGGATCTGGGGTCAGACGCCCTGGGGGTAGGCCGGGAACTTGGCGCACAAGGCCGCCACGTCGGCCCGGACCTTGGCCAGTTCGCCAGCATCGGCCCGACCACGCAAGGCCCGAGCCATGAAACGAGCGATCTCCACCATCTCGGGCTCTTTCATGCCCTGGGTGGTGACCGACGGGGTACCCACGCGCACGCCGCTCGTGACGAAGGGGCTACGCGGATCGTCGGGCACGGTGTTCTTGTTGAGAGTGATCCCGGCTTCGTCGAGCACGAGCTGGGCTTCTTTGCCGGTGAGGTCGGCATCGAACGGACGCAGGTCGACCACCATGAGGTGACAGTCGGTGCCGCCCGAGACGAGGCGGAAGCCTTCGTTGGCGAGTGCGTTGGCGAGAGCCGAGGCGTTGTCGACGATCTGCTTCGCGTACTCGCGGAACTGGGGGCTCTGCGCCTCGCGGAACGCAATGGCCTTGCCGGCGATGGCGTTCTCGAGTGGGCCGCCCTGCCAACCGGGGAACACTGACTTGTCGATAGCAGCCGCGTGCTCGGCCTTCGAGAGGATGCATCCACCGCGCGGACCGCGCAGGGTCTTGTGCGTGGTGAACGTGACCACATCGGCGTACGGCACCGGATTGGGGTACACGCCACCGGCGATGAGGCCGGCCAAATGTGCGGCGTCGTAGAGGAAGTAGGCACCCACTTCGTCGGCGATCACCTTGAAAGGCTCCGGATCGATGCGACGCGGATAGCTGGTGGTGCCGGTGACGATGAGACGCGGCTTGTGTTCGTGGGCGAGATCGCGCACTTGATCCATGTCGATGCGCTCGTCGCCAGGCTTCACCTTGTAGGGAATGAAGTTGTAGAGCTTGCCGCTCGCATTGACCGGTGAGCCGTGGGTGAGATGGCCACCGTGGTCGAGGCTGAGGCCGAGCACCGTGTCGCCCTGATCGATGAGCGCCTGGTACGCGCACATGTTGGCGTTGGCGCCCGAGTGCGGCTGCACGTTGGCGTGATCGGCGCCGAACAAGGCCTTGATGCGTTCGATGGCGAGCGACTCGATCGAGTCGACCACTTTGTTGCCGCCGTAGTAGCGCTTACCCGGGTAACCCTCGGAGTACTTGTTGGTGAGAACGCTGCCGGTTGCCCGCATGACGGCCGGTGAGGTGAAGTTCTCGCTGGCGATGAGCTGCAAGCCCGTGGTCTGGCGGGCGTATTCGTCGGCGATGAGTCGCTCGACCTCGAGATCGGGATCGGTGTCGGAGGGGAACGGCATGGTGACTCTCAGGCTACGACGGGCTCGGTGGCGGGGTCGGGTTCAGAACTCGTTCTCGAGGTCGGTGAGCTGTGACACCCGTCGGGCATGACGGCCGCCTTCGAAGTCGGTTGCGAGAAATGTGGTGACAATCTCTTCGGCCAGGCCGACACCCACCACACGCGCGCCCATCGACAACACGTTGGCGTCGTTGTGGGCGCGAGCCATGCGCGCCGTATAGAGGCAGTTACAGAGCGCGGCGCGCACACCGCGCACTTTGTTGGCGGCCAACTGCTCACCTTGGCCGCTACCGCCAAGCACGATGCCGACATCGGCCTTGCCGTCGCGGACCGTGCGACCGACTCCGGCGCAGATCGGCGGGTAGTCGCAACTCTCGGTGGAGTGCGTTCCCTGGTCGTCGACCGTGTGACCAAGACCCGTGAGGAACGCCACGAGATGCTGCTTCAGTTCGTAACCCGCGTGGTCGGAGCCGATGGCGATGCGCTTGGAACCGGACATGAGGCGATCCTAGGTCGCGGTCGGGTCGTGCCCATCGTGGGTTCGGACCTACATTTCCTGCATGCCCCTCGATCCACGCACGCCCGTCATCATCGGCGTCGGCCAGCACCAGCAACGAGTCGACGATCCGTTGGAGTCGCCGACCGCGGCTGCTTTCATCGCCACTGCGGTGCGATTGGCGGCCGAAGACGCCGGGCTCTCGTCGCTCGAGGTCGTCGATTCTCTGCGCGTCGTGCAGTTCTTGTCGTGGCGCTATCGCGATCCGGCACGCTTCATCGCCGCCGAGCTCGGTATCTCACCGCGCGAAACCGCCATGACCACCAACGGTGGCAACAGCCCGCAGTCGCTCCTGAACACCACGGCCCTCGAAATCCAGTCGGGCGCGGCCGACGTGGTGGTGCTGTGCGGCGGCGAGACGTTCCGGGTGCGCAAGCGTGTGCGGGCGGCTGGCATCGACTTGCCGTGGCCGGTGGTCGACGAAGACGTGAAGCCGCAGCGCATGATCGGCGAAGAGCTCGTGATGAACCACGAGATCGAGACATCGCGAAAGATCTGGGCGCCGATCCAGATCTACCCGATGTTCGAGACGGCTCTTCGGGCTGCGTCGGGTCGCACTCCCGACGAGCACATGGTGCACATCTCGGAGTTGTGGTCGCGTTTCTCGCACGTGGCGGCCGGCAATCCGCACGCTTGGCTGCGCACACCGTTGTCGCCCGAAGAGATCCGCACGGTCGGACCGCGCAACCGCATGATCGGTCTGCCCTATCCGAAACTCATGAACTCGAACAACGACGTCGACCAGTCGGCAGCCATCATCATGTGTTCAGTCGAAGCAGCTGAGCGTCTCGGCATCTCGCGTGACCGCTGGGTGTTCCCGCTGGCCGGTACCGATTGCCACGAACACAACTATGTGTCGGAGCGTTGGGACTTCACCGAGACTCCGGCTATCGAACTCGGCGGCAAGTTGGTGCTCGATCTCGCCGAGACCTCGATTTCCGACATCGAGATCATCGATCTGTATTCATGCTTCCCGTCGGCGGTTCAGTTGGGGGCTCGTGCCCTCGGCTTGTCGATCACCCAGCAGCTCACGCGTACGGGCGGGCTGCCGTTCGCTGGCGGTCCGTGGAACAACTACGTGATGCATGCGATCGCCACCGTGGTTGGTGAATTGCGCGAACGACCGACGGAGAAGGCACTCGTATGGGCCAACGGCGGCTACGCCACCAAGCACGCGTTCGGCGTGTATTCAGCCGAGCCGTCGGCGCACGGTTTCCGTCACGAGTATCCGCAAGCGCAAATCGACGCCTTGCCGCGCCGTCAGCCAGTTCCGATCGGTGAATCGGCCGGTGACGCAACCATCGAGGCCTACACGGTCATGCACGATCGCGACGGCAATCCCGAACGTGCGATCGCTGCCTGTCGACTTCCGTCAGGTGGACGTGCGTGGGGTGACTCCGAAAACGCCGACGTGTGCGCGGCGATGTGCGACGGCGAATGGGTCGGACGTTCGGTTCGCCTCGACGACGCCGGTGGCTTGCTTCTCTGACACATCGTCTGGTGTAAACATTCGTCATGCCCACACCTTCGATCATTCTCGACTGCGACCCTGGACACGACGACGCCATCGCAATCGTGGCCGCGGCGCGCTACACGAATCTGCTCGGCATCACGTCGGTGTCGGGTAACGCGCCGATCGAGTCGACCACGTACAACGCGTTGGTGATGAAGGATCTGCTCGGCCTGTCAGTGCCGGTACACAAGGGCGCCGTACGTCCGCTGGTGGCGCCGCCGCAGTACGCCGCGTACGTGCACGGTGAGAGCGGTCTCGACGGCGCCGATCTGCCCGCGCCCACGTCGACCATCGACAGCGACGATGCTGTCGGCTTCATCATCGACACCTGCCGTACCACCGAAGGTGTATGGCTGGTTCCCACCGGACCTCTCACCAACATCGCCCTGGCATTGCGACTCGCCCCCGATCTGCGCGACCGCATCGCCGGCATCTCACTCATGGGTGGCGGCACGTTCGGCAATCGCACGTCGGCCGCCGAGTTCAACATCTGGGTCGACCCCGAAGCAGCCGACGTCGTGTTCAACTACGGCGGGCCGCTCATCATGGCCGGGCTCAATCTGACTCATCAGTTCCGAGCCACGCAACCGCGCATCGACCGTGTGCGCGCACTTCCCGGACAGCTGGCGTCGGTGCTTGGCGATCTCATGCAGTTCTTCATGAACATGTACGTGTCGCGCCACAACAACATGGACGGTGGCGCGGTTCACGATCCGTGTTCGGTGCTGTGCCTGTCGCATCCCGAGTTGTTCACGATTCGTCCATCACACGTGGCGGTCGAGCTCACCGGTACGCATACCCGTGGCATGACCGTGGTCGATCAACGAGATCTGAAAGAAGTGCTCGATCCGAACTGTGACGTTCTGTGGACGATCCAGGACGAACCGGCCTTCGATCTTCTGATCGACGCCATCGCGCACTTCAGCCACTGACTTTCTCCATCGCAGCGAATCACCAGCCTTGGTACGATCGTCACATCAAATGCAGGTTTTGCTGCTTCGACTTGTCATCGAATCCGTGATGACGGTCGAGAGCAACCCTTCAACAGAACTCGAGGTGGTCGGTATGGCCCAAAAATCTGTCAACCAGCCCGAGGACGACGAATTCTGGAAAAGACGTTCGAAGTTCGGAGACGACCACAAGAGA
>RFSV01000066.1 GCA_009923785.1 Acidimicrobiia bacterium
GATGAAGCTCTGGTTGGATCCGAGAACGCCCGCCATCTTCGGCCCGAGCGCAGCCATACAGGCTCCGGTGAGGGTGGCAATGTCGACGATGGCATGCGGTTTGGCCTCCACGGCGAGGGACAGGCCATCGGCGAGGATCAGGCGTCCTTCGGCATCGGTGTTGTGGATCTCGGAGGTCTTGCCGTTGCGGAACGTGAGCACGTCGCCCATCGCCATCGCGCTTCCCGACGGGCGGTTATCGGTGCACATGAGATAGCCGGTGACCTTGGTGGGACAACCGAGCGCCGCAAGCGCGCTCATGGCCGACAGCACCGAGGCGGCGCCGGTCATGTCCATCTTCATGTTGGCGTGCATCGGATCGCTCGGCTTCAGGCTGATACCACCCGAGCCTTTACCCACCATCACCAGGTGACCCGTACCAGTTGATCGCGATCCACGTGCTGACTTCGGCGTGTAGGTGAGCTTCACCATGCGGGGAGGTTCGACCGACCCCTTGTTGACTGCGAGCAATCCACCAAGACCGAGGACTTCGATCTTGTCCTTGTCGAACACTTCGACGTCGAGACCGGATGCCGCCGCGACTTGCACGGCACGATCGGCGAGGTGCCGCGCGGTGAGATGGGCCGGAGGAAGGTTGGCGAGATCTCGCGCCAGATACACGGCGCCAGCGGTGACCTTGCCACGCTCGACACCGGCATCGGCGCCACGCGCCTTCGACCCCGACGACACGATGGTGACCGTTCCACTCAGTACCGACTTCTGCGTCTTCAACTGGTGAAAACGGTAGGACGCGAGGAGGAAACCTTCGACCGCGGCCTGGCCGGCCGAACGCGCGTCGAGTGTCACTGCGTCGACGATCGACAACGCGACCTTGTCGTGTTTGGCCGTCGCACGGGCGAAAGCCGCCGCTGCGTTACGAACGTCAGCTGCAGTGGCCTTGCGGGCGTCGCCGATACCGACGGCCACGACGGTTGCGCCACTCGCAGCCGGCACGACGAGGGTCTGGCCGACCTTGCCATCGAAACCATGGGCCGACAATGCGGCTCGAGACAGGCCGACACTGCGGGGAACCGCGCCGGACGTGGCGACGGCGATGCCGACGGCACCGGCCGAACGAGGTAGTGAACGAGAGGTCGCAACGGTGTACGTCATGACCTCAGTCTGCCAGCCCGGCAGGACGACTGTTCAGACGGCGATCAGTGAACGTCGCGGACTCGAAGACTTTCGCCCTCGTTCCAGCGCGCCATCGTCCAGAGAAGATCGGACAGTCGGTTCAGGTACGGCACCACGTGCGACGGATGAGGCGCGGCGGCGATCGAGTGTCGTTCGGCTCGGCGAACCACCGTGCGAGCGACGTCGAGCCAGGCCGACACCTTGTTGCCGCCTGGCACCACGAATTCGGTGGGTGGCGTGAAGCGCGTGTCGAGATCGTCGATCAGGTGCTCGAGACGCTCGACCATCTCGGGGGTGACCGACGACGAACCCGGGGTGAGCTTCGAACGATTCTCAGGCAAGGTGGCGAGCTCGGCCATCAGCACCCAGAGATCGCGCATGATCGGGATGAGAAGGGCCTCGACCTCGGATCCGTGACCGGCTTCAGCGCGTACGACACCGAGGATCGCTTGCGCCTCGTCGGCGGTGCCATAAGCCCGAGGGAGGGTGGAGTCCTTGGCGACGCGCCCTCCGAAGAACAGACCCGTCGTGCCGTCGTCACCATGTTTGGTGTAAATGCGTTCGCGGGTCACGGGGTGACCCTACTGGCGCATGTTCACGAGCGAGAGATCGTGTTCCACACGTCACCGACACCACTCGAAGCCCCTCGGGGCACGACGACCGAGAGGTAGCGTTGACGACGATGTCGCGGCAGCCGTATCTCGAAGCGATCAGCGAACGGGTCATCGTGTTCGACGGAGCCTTTGGCACCTTCGTCCAGGGTCTCGATCTCGGCCCCGACGACTTCGGTGGAGCCAGCCTCGAGGGCTGCAACGAAATGCTGTGCCTCACTCGCCCCGACGTGATCCGTCAGATGCACGCTGCGTTCCTCGACGTGGGCGTCGACGCCCTCGAAACGGCGAGTTTCGGCAGTTTCTCGACCGTGCTCACCGAATACGACATTCCCGAGCGGGCCTACGAACTCAACGTTGCTGCAGCCCGCCTCGCCCGCGAAACGGCGAACGACTACGAAGCCGACGGCCGTCCCCGGTACGTAGCCGGCTCGATCGGGCCCGGCACCAAACTCCCGAGCCTCGGACACATCTCGTTCGCCGAGTTGCGCGACTCCTACGAAGAGCAGGCGCGCGGACTCATCGTCGGCGGTGCCGACCTGTTCCTTGTCGAGACCTGCATGGATCTCTTGCAGATCAAGGCGGCGATGATCGCCTGTCGTCGGGCCATGGTCGCTGAAGGACGTGAGATTCCGATCCAGGTGCAGGTCACCATGGAGACCACCGGACGCATGCTCGTGGGCAGCGAGATCGGAGCCGCTGTCACCGCCATCGGCGCCATGAGACCCGACGTGCTCGGCATCAACTGCGCGACCGGCCCGGCCGAGATGCAGGAACACCTGCGCTATTTGTCGCAGCATTCACCGGTGCCGATCAGCGTGCTGCCCAACGCCGGCCTACCGAGCGTGGTCGACGGTCGCACGCATTACGACCTCACTCCGCCCGAACTTGCCGAGTTCCACGCCCACCATGTGCGCGATCTCGGCATCGGCATCGTGGGCGGCTGCTGCGGCACCACTCCCGAGCACCTGAAGGCCGTCGTCGACGCCGTGCGCGGCCTCACACCTGCACCACGTCAGCCCGCCGACGAACCGAGCGTCTCGTCGATCTACTCCCCCGTTCCGATCGATCAGGACAACTCGTTCCTCATCATCGGCGAACGCACCAACACCAACGGCTCGAAGGCGTTCCGCGAAGCCATGATCGCCGGCGACTGGGACACCTGCTCGAAGATGGCCACTGACCAGATACGTGAGGGTGCTCACGTGCTCGACGTCTGCGTCGACTACGTGGGTCGCGACGGTGTGGTCGACATGAACGAGATCGCCTCGCGATTCGCCACTCAGGCCAGCGCTCCTCTCGTGCTCGACTCCACCGAGCCGCCGGTCATGGAGGCCGGACTGCAGCACATCGGCGGCCGAGCCATCCTCAACTCGGCCAACCTCGAAGACGGTGACGAACCCGGTTCACGTCTCGACCGCGTGTTCTCGCTCGCACGCGAATACGGCGCGGCCGTGGTGTGCCTTTTGATCGACGAAAAAGGTCAAGCACGCGACGTCGAATGGAAGATGGAGATCGCCCATCGTCTGCATCGCATCGCCGTCGATCGCTACGGATTGTCGGCGTCCGATCTGATCTTCGACGCCCTCACGTTTCCTCTGTCGACCGGTGACGACGATCTGCGTCTCGACGCCAAGCACACGATCGACGCCATTCGACGCATCAAGACCGAGATCCCGGGTTGCTTCACCACCCTCGGCGTGTCGAACGTGAGCTTCGGCTTGAAGCCGGCCGCACGTCAGGCGCTGAACAGCGTGTTCCTGCACGAGTGCGTGGAGGCCGGTCTCGATTCGGCCATCGTGCACGCCGGCAAGATCGTGCCGCTGGCTCGTATGCCCGAGGAGCACAAGCAAGTGTGTCTCGATCTCGTGTACGACCGCCGCCGTCCCGGCTACGACCCTCTCACCACGCTGCTGGACGTCTTCGAAGACGTCTCGACCGTCAATTCGGTGAAAGAAGATCGCTCGGGTTGGCCCATCGAGGAGCGTCTGAAGCACCGCATCATCGACGGCGACCGCGAAGGCCTCACCGATGACCTCGACGAGGCGATGGCCACCGGCCTCGCGCCACTGGCCATCGTGAACGAGATCCTTCTCGACGGCATGAAGGTGGTCGGCGATCTGTTCGGCTCGGGCCAGATGCAGTTGCCGTTCGTGTTGCAGTCGGCCGAAACCATGAAGACCGCCGTCGCCCACCTTGAGCCGCACATGGAAAAGACCGGCGAGTCGACGGCCAAGGGCAAACTCGTTCTCGCCACGGTGAAAGGTGACGTGCACGACATCGGCAAGAACTTGGTCGACATCATCTGCACCAACAACGGCTACGAGGTGCACAACATCGGCATCAAGGTTCCCGTGTCGGAGATGATCGACAAGGTCAAAGAGGTGGCTGCCGATGCCCTCGGAATGAGCGGACTGCTCGTGAAGAGCACTCTCATCATGCGCGAGAACCTGGAAGAAATGAATCGACTCGGACTCGCCGACGTGCCGGTTCTGCTCGGTGGCGCCGCTCTCACCCGCTCGTACGTCGAACGTGACCTGCGAGAGGTGTACGACGGCCGCGTGTTCTACGGGCGCGACGCCTTCGAAGGACTCAACACGCTCGACAAGATCATGGACATGAAGAAGTCGGGAATCGACGATCCCGACTTCGGTCGAGTGCCGACCGGCCGTGTACTTCCTGAACGCACGACGAGCGCTGACGCGCCCACCGATCTGCCACGCCGCTCACCCGACGTGGCTACCGACAATCCGGTGTTCACTCCGCCGTTCCTCGGATCACGGATCGTGAAAGGAATCGGCCTCGACGAGATCGCCCAGTACGTGAACGAAACAGCACTTTTCCGCAATCAATGGCAGTTCCGTCCCGAGAACGGCGAGTCCGACGACGATTTCAAAGCGCGTATCCGCTCGGTGTTCCGACAGGAACTGGCCGAAGCCAAGGCGGCCGGCTATCTCGTCCCACAGGTGGTGTACGGCTACTACTGCGTCAACGGCGACGGCAACGACCTCGTGGTCTGGACCGACGAAACGCGCACGGCCGAACTCGCCCGATTCACCTATCCGCGCCAGAAACAAGCTCCGTACTTCTGTATTGCCGACTTCTTCCGACCGGTCGACTCCGAACCCGACTACGCGGCGTTCCACATCGTGACCATGGGTGCGGCAGTGAGCGACGAAGCAGCCCGCCTGTTCGCGGCCAACGAGTACCAGAAGTACATGCTCGTTCACGGCCTTGGTGTCGAGATGGCCGAAGCTCTCGCCGAGCTGTGGCACAAGCGCATCCGCGACGATTGGGGTTTCGGCGCCGAGGACGGGCCGTCGATCGGCGGCCTCTTCCGTCAGCAGTACCGAGGCGGACGCTATTCGTGGGGCTATCCGGCCTGTCCCGATCTGGAGGACAACGCCACCGTGGCCACGCTGCTCGAGGCCGGTCGTCTCGGCATCGAGGTGAACGAGGACACAGGTTGGCAGTACCAGCCCGAGCAGACGACGTCGGCGATCATCTGCCACCATCCTCAGGCGAAGTATTTCGTCGCCCGCTGACGTCGAACCTGAGGAGACGCCATGTTCAAGTGGATCGTTCGCATCGTGATCGCCGCTGCCGTGCTGATCGGCCTGGTGTACGGGGGCATCCTGCTCTGGACCAAGGTGATCAATCCGCCCGAGAAGAGCCTCTCGACCGACGATCTTTCTGCCGTATTGGCCGCGAGCACCACGTCTGTCGCGACCGAGACATCGGTGGCTCCCCCGCCGACCGATGCACCAGCCGGCGTCGACGGAACGTGGACCGCCACTGACGAGTCGACTCTTGGTTATCGGGTGAAAGAAGTGCTCGGGGGCGTCGACACCGAAGGTGTGGGCCGTACCAACGCGGTCACCGGTTCGCTCACGATCGCCGGCGCCACGGTGACGGCGGCCGAGTTCACAGTCGACGTGGCCAGCATCTCGAGTGACAGTTCGCGTCGTGACGGTCAGTTCAACGGCCGCATCATGGACACTGCCACCTATCCCACCGCCGACTTCGTCCTCACTGCGCCCATCGAGCTCGGAGCGATTCCGGCCGATGGCGAACAGATCACCGTCGACGCCACCGGAGATCTCACCTTGCGTGGCACCACCAATCAGGTGACCTTTCCCCTCACCGCCGAATACGCCAATGGACGGATCGGCGTGTTCGGCAACATCTCGGTCACTTTCGCCGACTACGGCATCCCGAATCCATCGAATGGCTTCGCCGTGACCGGTGACGACGGTCTGCTCGAATTCGTTCTCGTGTTCGCCCGCTGAGCAACTGCGCGGCGAGCTGTCGGTCAGACCGTCGGCTGACTCTTCTCCCACGCGTCGGCGAGTGCTGCGTACCGACCGCCGAGCACCACCAGTTCGTCATGAGTTCCGAGTTCGGCCAAGCGTCCGTCGTCGACCACTGCGATGCGATCGGCTCGCCGAACGGTCGAGAGTCGGTGCGCCACCACGACCACAGTTCGACCGCTCATGAGCCGTTCGAGGGCTCGTTCGACTTCGGCTTCGGTTCCCGGATCGAGATTCGACGTCGCCTCGTCGAGAACCAACACGGCTGGGTCGACGAGGGCGGCTCGAGCCAGTGCCACCAATTGACGTTCACCGGCTGACAATCGCGAGCCGCGTTCGCGAACTTCGGTGTGCAGGCCGTCGGGAAAAGCTTGAAATCGGGACAGCGCGCCGATCGAGGCCAGTGCCCGTTCGATCTCGACGTCGGTGGCGTCGGCGCGCGCAATGCGAACGTTCTCGAGAATCGAACCAGCGAAGCAAAAACCCTCTTGTGGCACGACGACGATGCGTTGACGTAGTTCGGTGAGCGACGCATCGCGCAGATCGACGCCACCGAAGCGCACCACGCCAGTCAAACCCGAATCGGGAGAACGTGTGGGGTCGTAGAGACGCGCCATCAACTTGGCCAGCGTCGATTTGCCGGCTCCGGTCGGTCCGACGAGGGCGAGACGCTCGCCATCACCGACGGTGATCGACACCGACTCGAGGGCCGGACGCGTCGAACCTTGATAAGCGAAGGTCACTTCACGCACGTCGATCTCGCCACGACGGGGCAGTGGTTTGGGGTCGGTCACTTCGTCCACGTCGGGAACGGCATCGATGATCCCGAACAGTTTGTGGAGGGCCGCCGCCGACGACTGCATCGTGTTGTACAGCTGGCTCAACTGCTGCACGGGATCGAACAGGTTGGCGAGCAGAAGGACGAAAGCGGTGATGGTGCCGATGGTGACCGAACCGCGATGCACGAGCCAGCCACCCACCCCGATGATGAGTCCAGTGGCGGCGATGCCGGCGAACTCGACCAGACCGAAGTACCAGGTGCTGACGCGCACGCTGTGCATGTGCGATCGGAACAGTCGACGGTTGGTGCGATGGAATTTCTTCGAGTACTCGACCTCCTGGCCGTAGGCCTGCACGACTCGCACACCCGTGATTCCTTCCTGCAGAGTCGACAGGTTGTCACCCACTCGCTCGCGCACGTCGAGGTAGGCCTGATTCGACATCCGCTGGAACTTGATCGAGGCCGCGAAGATGAACGGCATCACGAGGAATGCCACGAGCGCAAGTTGCCACGACATCACGACGAGCAGGATCGACGCCAGCACCAGGAGCAAAAAGGCCGACACGAACTGCAAAAGTCCGAATTGGATGAGTTCGCCCATCGACTCGATGTCGGCAGTCATGCGCGACACGAGAACTCCGGCTTTCTCGCGGTCGAAGAAAGCCATCGACTGCCGTTGCATGCGCTGAAAGGTGAGGACACGCAGATCGCGAAGGAAACCCTCTCCTGCTCGGTTGAGAGTGACGAATTGCAGACGACCGACCACGTAGCCGAAAAGGACGATGCACACGTACACCACCACTGTGGCGTTGAGTGCGCCACCATCGCCTTTCTTGATCCCGTTGTCGATCGCGTAGCGCACGAGTGTCGGACCAGCGAGGGTCACCATGGTGCTCAGCACCACGAGACCGAGGGCGAGTCTGATGAAACGACGTTGGGCCGACGCCACCTGATACGCCCGTCGGAGCACGCCGAGGGTTTCGCCACGATCGAGGCGATCCTCGTCGCTGACGGCGTTCATGCCCCACACGGCTACGCCCCTCCCTCATCGGACGTGACGACTGCCCGCGTTCGCGCGCTCTCTCCGGTCGCCTCGTCGAGCGTCTCTTCGGGCGTGGCCACCGGCTGGTCGCCGTCGCCCACGTCGTCTCGCACCGCCCAGGCAGCGAGCACCTGTCGGTAGCGCTCGTTGGTGGCCAGCAACTCGTCGTGGGTGCCGACGGCAGCCGCTCGACCTTCGTCCAACAACACCACGGTGTCGGCGAGAGCGATGGTTCCCGGCCGGTGGGCGATCACGATCGTCGTGCGGCCCTCCATGACTGTGGCCATGGCGTCGCGAATCTCGTGCTCCTTCGACGGATCCACCGCCGACGTTGCATCGTCGAGGACCAACACCCGTGGGTCGGACACGATGGCCCGTGCGATGGCGATTCGCTGACGTTGTCCTCCGGACAACGAGTAGCCGCGTTCACCGAGCATGGTGTCGTATCCCTCGGGAAGTCGCATCACGAAGTCGTGTGCTCCGGCGAGTCGAGCGGCCCGTTCGATCGTCTCGTGAGACGAGTCGGGTCGAGCGAACCCGATGTTGGCCGACACGGTGTCGTGAAAGAGGAACGTGTCTTCGAACACGATGCCGACCGCCGAGCGAAGATCGTGCAGGCCTAGATCTCGCACGTCGATGCCATCGATGCGTACAGCTCCGTCGTCGACGTCGTGGAACCGCGACAGCAGTCGCACCACCGTCGACTTGCCCGATCCGGTGGCTCCCACGAGCGCGACCGCGTGTCCGGCCGGAATCGAAACCGAGAAGCCATCGAGAAGAGGACGCGCCGGGTCGTAGCCGAAACGAACGCCGTCGAATTCGACTGCACCGACGCGGTCACCGGCTGGCAGCCGTTTGGGTGTGGGCGGATCGACGATCGCACTCGGCGTGGAGAGCACCTCGTTCACGCGCATGAGGGCGACTGCAGCGCGCTGGCCGAGCGCGACCGTCATGCCGATGTTGCGCAACGGCCAGATCAGCATCGTGATGTAGGCGTTGAACTTCACGAGGTCGCCGACGGTCATCGAACCGTCGATCACACGATGGCCTCCCATACCGAGTACGGCGATCAAGCCGAGCGACGGAAGGATGTCGATGGCCGGCAGGAAATTGCTGCGGATACGAGCCGCCTTCATCGATACGCGCCGGATGTCGTCGGCTTCGACTTTCAACTTCTCGGCCCGAACCTTTTCGGCGCCGAATCCCTTGATCACGCGGATACCCGAGACCGTCTCTTCCACCACGGTGGCGAGCTGTGCCTGCTCGGCCTGTACGGCGAGCACCGCCGGATGAATACGACGCGAGAAGCGATTGGCCAACACGTTGACGAGTGGAAGCGGTGCCAGGGCCACGATGGCGAGCAGGGGTTGCGAGGTGATCAACAGCACGACGACGGCCAGGATCATCGCCACGTTCGACAACGTGATCGGAATCATCACCACGAAGGCCTGCAACTGCTGCAGGTCGGACGAGGCGCGACTCATCAACTGTCCGGTGGCCATCTGATCGTGGTACCCGGAATGAAGTGTGAGGAGATGCGAAAAGATCCGCTCGCGCAACCTGGTCTCGGTCCATCGGCTCTCGCGGAAGGCCACCCAACGGCGCATGGCCGTGAACAGTCCGGCGATCACGCCGGCCGCCACGACGAGACCGGCCCACAGAGCGAGTGACCCATTGCCTTCGATCCCGCGGTCGATGCCCAATTTGGTCAGCTGCGGTACCGCCACCTTTCCGGCCGTCCAGGCCAGGCCGATGGACACGCCGGCCACCAGACCCCACTTTTGTTCGGCCAGGGTGCGCCGCAGGAGCAGCCAGCCCTCGGCGGTGTCGGGCTTGTCGGGGCGGCTCACGACTCGAACCTACAGAAAACACCAGTCCGCAGACCGTGTCACACCCCTTCGGCACCATTCGTCCATGACCCGAATCACCCGTGTCCCCGACGACCAGATGACGTTCGACGGATTCGACGCCTTCGTGGCCGAGCAGTCGACCCCGTTCCGTCTCGACGACGA
>RFSV01000067.1 GCA_009923785.1 Acidimicrobiia bacterium
ATGATGCCGGTCATGATCGTGCTGATCTCCTTCGGAATGTCTTCCAGCTGCAGTCGACCCGACGCCTCGCCAAGGAAACCGAAGAGCATGGCCGAGAAGAAGATGCCGAGCGGATGGTTGCGGCCGAGCAGCGCCACCGCGATGCCGTTGAAGCCTTGTTGCTCGGCCAGGTTGTTCTGGTAGGCGTGTACGTCACCCATGAGGGCTCGCATTCCCACCAGTCCGGCGAGGGCTCCTGAAATCAACATTGAGATGAAGATCATCTTCTTCGGGTTCACACCGGTGGCCCGCGCCGCTCCGGCATTACCGCCCGAGGAGCGAAGCCGGAATCCGAACTTGGTCTTCCAGATGAGAACCCAGAACACAATGAGCACCAAGATGGCGATGAACAACATGCCGTTCAATCGCCGATCGACGATGTCAGGCATCCAGGCGCTCTTCGGAAGATCTTTGGTCTTCACGAGCAGGCTCTGGGTGCTGCTCTCGACGCGGAAGAAGTCGTCGAAGGCCCAGGCCACCAAGGCCAAGGCGATGAAGTTGAGCATGATCGTCGAGATCACTTCGTTCACGCCGCGTTTCACCTTCAGCCAGCCGGCGATACCCGACCAGATCGCACCCGAGGCCATGGCGACGATGAAGAGGAACGTCACGTGCAGGACCGGTGGCAGCTCGACGGCGGCTCCGAGTACAGCGGTAGTGAGGAGGGCGACACGCATCTGACCTTCGACACCGATGTTGAACAGGTTCATCTTGAAACCGATGGCGACCGCCGCGGCCGAGATCATGAGCGGTGTGGCGCGATTGGCCATACCTTGCAAAACCTTGGGTTCGCCGGCGGCACCGAAGAGTGTGCTGAACGCCTTCACCGGATCCTTGCCAGTGACGAGCAAGATGATGGCCGAGATCACGAGGGCCACGCCGACGGCCAGGAGTGAACTCACCGCCGTGACGGCGGCTCGCTGGAGTCGTGCACTTTTCATCGTCCGGCTCCTTGCACCGCGCCTGTCATGTACGAACCGAGGAGTTCAGGCGTGACCTCACGGGGATTCAGTTCGGCTGTCACTCGCCCGTCGAACATGACGAGGATGCGGTCGGACAGGCCGATCAATTCTTCCAAGTCGGCCGAGATGAGCAGTACACCGAGTCCGTTGTCGCGGGCTTGGCGCAACTCGTCCCAGATGGCGGCCTGAGCACCCACGTCGACACCGCGTGTGGGGTGAGCGGCCAGGAGCACCTTGGGTTCGGTGGCCATCTCGCGACCCACCACCAACTTTTGCTGGTTGCCACCCGACAGCGCGAAAGCCGGTACCTGTTCACTCGGTGTGCGCACGCCGAAGCGTTCGATGATGGAGCGGGAGTCGGCTTCGATCTTGCGCCGCACGATGAAAGGTCCTGACGTGAGGGACTTTTCGTGCTCACGCCCGAGCAGTGTGTTCTCCCACAGCGGCGAGTCGAGGAGAAGTCCTTCTCGATGCCGGTCGAAGGGGATGTACGAGAGGCCAGATATAAGTCGATCTTTGGTTTCGTCATCGGTGCGGTCGGCTCCGTCGATCTCGACAGTGCCGCGCTCGAGGGGAACGAGTCCGAGAATCGCCTCGCACAGTTCGAACTGTCCGTTGCCTTCCACGCCGGCGATACCGACGATCTCAGCGTCGTGCACCACGACCGACACGTCCTCGAGAGCCAACTTGGCGCCCGCCACCTTGCCGGCCACGTCGAGATGGGATGCGTTCAGCACCACGTGCGAGCCGACTGACGTGGTGCGTCCGGATGGGTTGGGGAGATCACTTCCCACCATCATCTCGGCCAGTCCGCGACGGTCGATCTGTGACGGTGTGGTCTCGCCGACAGTCGTGCCCTGACGGATCACCGTGATCTCGTCGCAATAGGTGAGCACTTCGTCGAGTTTGTGCGAGATGAAGATGACGGTGCGTCCTTCGGCCACCAGACGCTTCAGCGTGGCGAAGAGTTCCTCCACTTCTTGGGGCACGAGCACTGCGGTGGGTTCGTCGAGAATCAGGACGTTGGCACCGCGATAGAGCACCTTCAGAATTTCGACGCGCTGTCGCTGACCCACTCCGAGTTCGCCCACCATGGTGTCGGGGTCGAAGTCGACGCCGAGTGTGGCGGCAAGTTCAGTGATGCGAGTGCGGGCTTCGTCGAACTTGATGCGGCCCCGGCCACCGACTGGCTCGTCACCAAGGATGATGTTTTCGAGGATCGTGAGGTTGTCGGCCAGCTTGAAGTGCTGATGCACCATGCCGATACCAACTTCGATGGCATCGGTGGGGGAGCGGAAGGACACCTGCTCGCCATTCACGACGATGCGACCTTCGTCGGGCTGATGCATGCCATACAGGGTTTTCATGAGGGTGGATTTGCCAGCCCCGTTCTCGCCAACGATGGCGTGGATCGTGCCCGGCCGAACCTTCAGGCCGACGTCGTAGTTGGCCACCACTCCGGGGAAACGCTTCGTGATTCCGATGAGCTCGACGGCCAATCCGTCGGCAGGTGTACTGACGCTCATGCTCCCCCTTGGACCCGCTCTGTTATAGCAGAGCGCCCGGGTCGAGGACCCGGGCGCTCCACACGTCCACGAGGGACGTCAGGTTTGGTTGTGATCAGGGAGCGGTCGGAACGGTGATGGCACCGCTCACGATCTCAGCCTTCAACTCGTCGAGCTGGCCGGCGATGTCGTCGACGTAGCCACCCGAGGTGGCGTAGCCCACGCCGTCGTTGCTGAGGTCGAACACCTTGAAGCCACCGGACGTGTCACCGTCACAAGCAGCCTTCATGGTTTCGAACACGGCCACGTCGACTCGCTTCAGCATCGAGGTGAGGATGTGAGCCTTCTGATCGTCGCTACCAGCCGTGAGGTACTGGTCGCTGTCGACGCCGATGGCCCACTTGCCGGCCTCGACGGCCGCTTCGATGGTGCCGGCGCCCGAACCACCAGCGGCGGTGTAGACGATGTCGGCGCCGTCGGCGTACCAGCCCGAAGCAATTTCCTTGGCGCCAGCGACGTTGCCCCATGCGGAGTTGTCACCTGCTGGTCCGAGGTACTTCGACTCGACGACGATGTCGGGGTTGATGTGCTTGGCACCGGCGATGTAGCCCGCCTCGAACTTCTTGATGAGGTCGATTTCCTGACCGCCGATGAAGCCGATCTTGCCCGACTCGCTCTTCAGAGCAGCCGCGGCGCCCACGAGGAACGAACCCTGCTCTTCGGCGAACACCAAGTTACGCACGTTCGGTGCATCGACGACCGAGTCGACGATTCCGAAAGTGATGTCGGGATTCGCAAGCGCGACCTCGGTCATGGGGTCGGTGAACATGAAGCCCACACCGACGATGACGCTCGCGCCACCTTCGACGAGGAGTTCGAGGTTGGCCTTACGGTCCTCGTCGACATTCGCCTCGAGTTCCTTGACGTCGATTCCGAGTTCGGACATCGCACGATCGGCGCCCTGGCCGGCCGAGTCGTTGAACGTTCCATCACCACGACCGCCGGTGTCGAACGCGACACCTCCGGTGAGGTCACACGAACTGCCTGCGGGGGCTTCGGTCTCGGCGGGAGCCTGCGTCTCCGACGACGAACCACCGTCGTCGCCACCACAGGCTGCGACGACGAGACCAAGGGCTGCCAGCGGTGCCAGCAACAGTCTTGACTTGCGCATATGTGTTGTTTCCTCCCCTAGAACGCCAGGGCCGAAGTGCCCAGGCGAATGGATTCCCCAACACTACTCGCGGGCGGCTACTGCCCTCGGCCGCGCTCTTGGATTTTCGCCCTGCGCTCGGCCACTTTTTCCGGGGCGAATTGAGTGCGGCGCCAGGCGGCCCCGTCACGAGCCTCGATCGTCCAGCCGTCGGACTCGGCGTGGATCTCTCGGTAGGTGCGGCGAATCTGGCGCACGCCGTCGGGTTCGTTGCCGACGATGTCGAGCGCCAGTCGACGTGTGAACGGCAGGAGATCGGCGTGGGGCACGACGTGGTTCACCAGACCGACGGCGAGTGCCTCGTCGGCGAGCATGAAGTTTCCGGTGAAACTCATCTCGCGCGCCCGTCGCACTCCGATCGCCTGCGGGAGGAGAACGGTGAGACCCCAACCGGGCATCACTCCCACTCGAGCGTGCGTGTCGCCGAACTTCGCGTGCTCGCTCGCCACCAGAAAATCGCAGTTGAGCGCCAACTCGAAACCACCGGTCACGGCGACGCCGTTGATCGCACCAATGAGGGGTTTGTCGACCATCGGGAACGGACCGCGAACGCCGTCGCTGTTGGGTCGGCCATCGGCCCCCGAACCTGATCCGAGATTGCCGGCGGTCGACCCGAGTTCGCGCAAGTCGAGTCCGGCACAGAACGCCGGATCGGTTCCGGTGAGAACGATCACGTCGACGTCGTCGCGTTCGTTCGCCTCGCGCATACGTTGCGGCAGGAGCCGGAGAACTTCGCTCGACAACGCGTTACGCGCCTCGGGGCGATTGAGAGTGATGGTGGCGATCCTCTCGCTCACCTCGAACAGGACCACGTCGTTCGTCTCGGGCATGACGACGTGTCTAGTCGGTCAGGTGTCAACTCTCGGAGTCGGCGGGTAGGAACGAGTAATCGACATCGCCCAACTTGACCAGAGTGGCGGCCACCCAACCGCCGAGGGCGCCGAAGTGATCGTCGAGCGACGAATTGGCTCCATCGGCAAGGGCCGATTCGCCGAGTTCGTACGAGCCCTCGTAGGTGGCTTCGACGGCGTGTTCGACATCGGGCCCGTCTTCATCGTCGTTGTGCGTGGTCTCGACGGTGATTCCAGCTCGTTCGAGCCGGCAGTCGCCGATGAGAGGGCTCTGCACCGGCAGGACCGACTGCACTTTGGCGAGATCGGGGGCTGACGCAATCCGCTGGATGCGCAACACGACCTCCATGTCGATCGCTGGCTGCTCGTCGATCTCTCCGTCGACGTACCAACGGCGATACGCAGTCTGGCTCCAGGAGGGCCATTCGAACGTCACGTGCGCCACCACTCGCGGTGGCTGACCTTCACCGGGCAGACCGTAACTCGTCTCCCAGGTGACGTCGCCAAGCATCACATCCACCTGGAAGTGCTCTTCGAAGGCTTGGCGTTCGAGGAACGCGCGTTCGAAGGCGTCACGAAGCGCGCCGATCACATCGGTGAACACATGGTCGAGCACGACCAGAACGCTACATCTGCCGGTCGTATCTCCATTGCTGCCCGCCGAAGCCGTCGAGCATCACCAGACGATTGCGCGGACCGTGAAGATCGGCATTTCCCGAGTCGTAGCCGGCGTCACCGTTCCACAAAAGGACCGATGTCCCGTCGGCCGTCTGTGCCGGACGGGTGACGTAGGCGGGAGGTTCAGCGCGACCGGCCCAGACTCGTGAGGGCTCACCACATTCGGCCAACTCGTGCAACGTGACGATGGTGGGCGGGGCCATGGCCAGTCCGGCCGTGAGCGCCGTATCGGGGGCGAGCCAACAGTGGTCGACGATTTCGTGTTCGTCGATACGTATGTCGTCTCCGGCCCATGGCGCGACGAAGAACCACGTGGTGAATCGCACCGGCGCCATGAGCGGTGGCGTCCAGTGGCTCCATGTCACCAGACTCTCGCGGATCACGCGCACCCCGACTTCTTCGTGGGCTTCGCGCACGGCGGCCGAGGCTGCGCATTCGAGTTCGGTGGAACCGGCATCGGCGTCGTCGACCCGGCCACCCGGAAACACCCACATGTCGGCGAAGGCGCCCACCGAACTG
Organism: Acidimicrobiia bacterium; assembly: GCA_009923785.1. Classification (GTDB taxonomy): domain Bacteria; phylum Actinomycetota; class Acidimicrobiia; order Acidimicrobiales; family Ilumatobacteraceae; genus Casp-actino8. Next base: position 5,765 of record RFSV01000067.1, read on the forward strand.
CGCTTCAACATGAGCACGTCGAGACCGCAGCTCGACGACGAACTCTCACGGGCCAGGATCACCGTGGCAGCCGGTCGGCTCTTGGCGGCGCGACCGTCATCGCGGGGTTCGATGCGGTGTTCGATCTCCGGGGGCACGTGCTGACTGTACGGCGTGGGAGACTCGGAGCGTGACGACTTCATCTGACTCACTCGTTCTTCTCGACGTGGCCGACTGCGTGGCCACCATCACCCTCAACAACCCGGGTGAACGCAACACGCTCACTGCGCCGATGGTGGCCGAGATCACGGCAGCCATGGATCGCATCGAAGGTGACTCGGCGGTCGGTGCCATCGTGGTCACCGGTGCGCCCCCAGCCTTTTGTGCCGGCGCCAACCTCGGCAACTTGCGTGAGAGCACTGCCGAGAGTCTGGGCAACATTTACGAAGGATTTCTACGTATCGCACGTAGCGAACTTCCCACCATCGCCGCCGTCAACGGCGCCGCGGTGGGTGCCGGCATGAACCTCGCCCTCGGTTGCGACGTGCGACTTGCGGCTCGTCGGGCGAAATTCGACACCCGCTTCTTGCAAATCGGCATTCACCCCGGCGGTGGACACACGTGGATGTTGCGACGACTGGCCGGCCCCCAGGCCACCATGGCCACCGTCGTGTTCGGCGAGATCGTCGACGGCGCCGAAGCCGAACGACTCGGCATCGTGCACCGCTGTGTCGACGACGACGCACTGGCGACAGTTGCGCACGAGATGGCGGCCCGGGCTGCTTCGGCTCCACGTGATCTGCTGATCGCCACCAAGAAGACGATTCGTGACATGGCCGACGTGACCACGCATCCCGACGCCGTGGCTCGCGAACTCGAACCGCAGTTGTGGAGCACGCGTCAGCCCTGGTTCGCCGAGCGCCTGGCCGCTCTTCAGTCGAAGATCTCGAGCAAGAAGAACTGATCGCGACGAAATCGGGACCAAAAGACCCGGTCGATTGGTCTTGACTCTCGGATTCAAAGGAGTACGGTTTTCTCCAAGGGGAGGCTTTTCAACGGAACCTGTGAAAGGGGGACCGATGAGCAAGCGTCATCGCACCGAGGAGGCAATTCCGCTCCCACGTGCCGAACAGCGGGCCCACGCGCACGCGGAACGCCACCGCGTGAAGAGCGAGCTCCATCTGCTGGCCGACCAGGTGAGTCACGGGGTCGAACCCGACGACGTGGTCGAGCCGGGGGCGGCCTGGAAACCGCTGCACCATCACGACGCCGAGAAGGCGTTGAAGAAGGTGACCGGCACTCGTCGCCTGCGCCATTGGAAGCGCAAGGAATGGAAACGCCGCACCCTCGTGCGTCAGCAGAGGAACGCCGCGTATCGACGGCTGGCCGACTCGGCCTGATTCGACTCCGCCAGTCGATCAGATAGCGGGTCGTTCAGAGCCAGGTCGACACGAACTCGTCGCGTCGCGCCTGCCATTCCTCGACGGTGATGCCGTAGCGCACGTGGTCTTCCCACACTCCGTTGATCTCGAGGAAGCGCTGAGCGGTGCCTTCGTCGCGAATGGCCAACTTCTCCATCACGCGACGGCTGTTGTGATTGCGCGGCACGATGCAGACCTCGACGCGATGCAGACCAAGTTCTTCGAAGGCGTACCGAAGGGCGACCACCACACCTTCGGCGACGTAGGCCTGGCCGGCTTTGGCCTGATCGATCCAGTACCCGACGGTGCCGGTCTGAAGAGCACCTCGCACCACATTGTTCAGGTTCACCTCACCCGCCAGGGTCTGATCGACGAACAATCCGAAGGCGTAACCCACGCCGGACTGGCGGTCGCGGTCGCGTTGGCCGCACCGTGAGCTGAAGGCATCGCGGTCGACGGTGGGATCGGGGGCATGCGGCGAGCGCTGCGGTTCCCACACGGTGAGCCAGTCGTGGTTGCGCTGTCGCACCTCCTTCCACGACTCGAAGTCCGGGGGAACGAGGGGACGCAGAAGAACGCGTCGTCCGTAGAGGCGCAGACCGGCTGAGGTTCGGGCCGGATGCGATTCGGGAGTGCGGAAGCGAGTCATGGCGTCTCCAGCAGTTCAGCACAGATGCCGTCCATGATGTTGTGCGCAGACACCAAGATGTTGCGAGCGTCCCACCGTCGCATGACCGCCACCAGCACGCACAGCCCGCCCACGATCACGTCGGCTCGATCGGCCGGTAGTCCCGGGTTGTGCACACGATCAGCCACCGATTCGGTGGCGAGGGTGCGAAAGACGTCCTCGACGGCGCTTCGTTCGAGGACGAATCCGTGCAAGGCCGACGGATCGAATTCTCGTTGGCCCACTTCGACGGCCGCAGTGGTGACGATCGTGCCGGCTGAACCCACCAGACGTGACGCCAACTGCATGTCGGGCACCTCACGTAGTGCATCGTCGATCAGGTCGTAGGCATCGCCGATGGCGTTGGTGAGCTCTTCGGGCCGGGGTGGGTCGCCTTGCAGATGGCGCTCCGTTAGGCGCACGGCACCCACGTCGAGACTTCGGACGGCGCGCATGACGACCCCGTTCGGAGTCGATTCACCGAGCACGAGTTCGGTGGATCCACCGCCGATGTCGACGAGAAGGTGCCAGCCACTGCCGATGTCGAGGTCGGTAAGAGCACCTCGATGGGCGAGTCGGCCTTCGTCATCTCCCGACACGACCTCGGGAGCTCGGCCGATCGCATCGCGCACGGAAGTGAAGAATTCGTCTCGATTGATCGCATCGCGGGCGGCACTCGTGGTGACGACGCGTAGATCTCGGGCGACGTCGACATCGTGACGACTCAGAAGATCGGAATACTGCCGAAGTACTTCGCAAGTTCGCTCGATGGCGTCGGCGGCTAACCGTCGAGACGTGTCGACTCCTCGGCCGAGTCGTGTGATGTTGACGTGCCGTTCGAGCACCGATCCGTCGGCGCTGCGCACCAGCAGATTGGTGGAGTTGGTGCCGATGTCGATCGCTGCCACGTGTCGGGTCATGACGCGCCTTTGATCTTCTCGTCGAGTCGGTTCTGCACCCAACGCCCGACCGGATCATCGCCACCGGCCAGAAACCAGGCGTAGTGCGCGTGCAGGCACTTCACTCCGGTACGTGTGCCGGCCACACCGCCCGACGGCCGGGGGCCCTCGCGATCGGCAGGTATCAGCGCATCGCGTTCGGCGGCGTAGCGACGATGCGCATCGGCGAGTTCGTCGGGGTCAACCTCGGCTTCGGCCCGATCGACGGCGCCGTCGGCTTCGAGGCGACTAACCGCCACGTACTCCTCCTCGCCGCACAGCCAGTACAACGTGGGCATCGGCGTACCGTCGTGCAAGAACGGCTCGTTACGAATGACCACCGGATCGCCGTCGGCGTCGCGCACGACGACGGCGAATTTTCCACTCGGCTCGCGACCGAGCAGAGTGCGCACTCGGTCGTGGTCGCTCAACTCTTCTTGCGGCGGAACAGGCGGCGAACGAAGAGGAGAGCAGCGGCCAGTCCGGCCAGAAGTGGGAGCACACGCTTCATCACCGCTCCGCCGGCCACGTTGCCGAGGTCGAGCGGTTCGGCAGCCGGGCCTTCGATCTTGCGGATCTGAGGCTGGCCGGCGGTATCGGCGGCGGGAGCAGGAGCCGGCTCGGCTGCCGGTGCAGGAGCGGCGCCTTCGGTCTTGATCAGTTCGTTCAAGTTGTCGGAGAACTGCGCCAGCAACTTCTCGCTCACATCGGCAAGCGCACCGCGGCCGAATTGGGCCACCTTGCCGGTGATCGACAGATCGGTGAGCAGATTGCACGTGGTGGACGTGGCGTCGACCGGTGTGAGCTGAGCGGTGATCGTGGCCGAGGCGTTGCCCTTGCCGCCGGTGTCGCGACCCGAAGCCTTCAGGACCGCCTTGAAGTCGGT
>RFSV01000068.1 GCA_009923785.1 Acidimicrobiia bacterium
GGAGATGGATCTCGTCGAAGGAATGCGCTTCGACAAGGGCTACATCTCGCCGTACTTCGCCACCGACATGGAGCGTATGGAGGCCGTTCTCGACGACCCGTACATCCTTCTCGTGTCGTCGAAGATCTCGACGGTGCGCGACATGCTCGCCGTGCTCGAGAAGGTCATGCAGAGCGGCCGTCCGCTCGTCATCATCGCCGAAGACGTCGAGGGCGAGGCTTTGGCCACACTCGTCGTCAACAAGATCCGTGGCACGTTCAAGTCGGTCGCCGTCAAGGCTCCCGGCTTCGGCGAGCGTCGCAAGGCGATGCTGCAGGACATGGCGATTCTCACTGGCGGTCAGGTCATCAGTGAAGAGGTGGGTCTCAAGCTCGAGAACGCCACCCTCGATCTGCTCGGCCGCGCCAAGAAGATCATCATCACGAAGGATGAGACCACGATCGTCGAAGGCGCCGGAAGCGACGACGACATCAAGGGTCGCATCAACCAGATCAAGGCCGAGATCGAGAACACCGATTCCGACTACGACCGCGAGAAGCTCCAGGAGCGCCTCGCCAAGTTGTCGGGTGGCGTGGCCGTTCTCAAGGTCGGCGCCGCCACCGAGGTCGAACTCAAGGAGAAGAAGCACCGCATCGAGGATGCGGTGAGCACCACCAAGGCCGCCATCGAAGAAGGTGTCGTGCCCGGCGGTGGCGTCGCTCTGCTTCGCTCGCAGGCTGCGGTTCTGGCCGCCGCCGAGAAGATGACGGGTGATGAGGCCACGGGTGCTCGCTTGGTCGCCAAGTCGCTCGAAGGTCCGCTCAAGCAGATCGCCGAGAACGCTGGCCTCGAAGGCGGTGTCGTCGTCGAGAAGGTACGCAACCTGAAGGGCGCCGAAGGTCTCAATGCGGCCACCGGTGAATACACCGATCTCGTGAAGCTTGGTGTCATCGATGCCGCCAAGGTCACGCGCTCGGCCCTGCAGAACGCGGCCTCGATCGCCGCTCTCTTCCTCACCACCGAAGCTGTCGTCGCAGACAAGCCCGAGGCGGCGCCGGCCATGCCGGGCGGCGGAATGGAAGATTTCTGAGCCGTTCGTCGACTCGCTCGAACGTGCAGGACCCCGGGGCGACCCGGGGTCCTGTCGCGTTGGTGACCGCCGACGCGGCGATCGGTTTCGATGCCGACATGCCACTTTTGAGTGGAGCGCTCGACGAATGTGGAATCGCGTATCGCGAAGTGGTGTGGGACGACTCGTCGATCGATTGGTCGTCGTTCTCGCTCGTGGTGGTGAGATCGACATGGGACTACGTCCCGCGAATCGAGGAGTTTTTGCGATGGATCGATCAGGTGGCGTCGGTGACTCGCCTCGAGAATTCGGCCGAGATCATGCGCTGGAACGTCGACAAGCACTACCTGGGAGAAGCTGCCGACGCCGGGTTGTCAGTGGTGCCGACGGTGTTCGTCGATCCCGGCACAGTTCACGACGAATCGATCTGGCGGCCTCGACTCGAGAACTGGCTCACGAGTGGCGACGTCGTGGTCAAACCGTGCATCAGCGCGGGGAGCAACGACACCGAGAGACATGGTCGTGTCGACGAAGCGTCGCGGCATCTTCGTTCTCTGACGTCGGTTGGTCGCAGTGTGATGGTGCAGCCCTATCTCGCCGACGTCGATCAACTGAGTGAAACGGGCCTCGTGTTCCTCGACGGGAAGTTCAGCCATTCCTTCTCGAAAGGCCCGCTTCTGGCGTCGGCCCGAGATCTTGAGGCGGGCCTGTATGCACGTGAACAGATTTCGAGCCGTGTTCCCAGTCGCGACGAACTCGCGCTCGGAAATCGCGCGATCGAATGGCTGTCGGGACGATTCGGCCGTCTTCTCTACGCTCGTGTCGATCTGTTGCCGTCGTCCGATGGTCCCAAGATCGTCGAACTCGAACTCACCGAGCCTTCGCTCTTCTTGCAGACCGATCCTTCGGCTCCGGCCCGTGCAGCCGAATCGATCCGGCGCTACCTCACGTCGTCACCTTCGTAGGCTGGAGCCGTGGCTCGTCAACGGACCGACTCCGTCCTCGTCGTGAAGTTCGCCGACGAGAGTTCACGACGCACACCCGATCGCCTGGTCGTCGAGGAGCCGATGTCGATTCGACTCGACGGTGAACTCGTGGCCACCACCATGCGTACTCCTGGGAACGACTTCGAACTTGCCGTGGGCTTCTGTTTCGCCGACGGGCTGTTGAACGGCGTGCCGGTCACGGGAGTTCGCTATTGCGCCGATGTTTCGGCGGTGGAGAGCGCGTTCAACGTGGTCACCGTCGAAACCGGTGGCCGAGCACCGACTCCCACTCCACGACTGGGCAACACGACCTCGAGTTGTGGTCTGTGTGGTTCGCAGACTCTCGACGAGCTGGTTCAGCGATTGTCCCCTCTCGACAACGGGCGTCTACCCGACTTCCCGATTTCGACGATTACGACCGTCCCGACCGTGGTTGCAGCTGAGCAGCCACTTTTCACCGACACTGGTGCCGTTCACGCGGCAGCAGTGTTCACGATCGATGGTCGGATCGAACTCGTTCGCGAAGACGTAGGCCGTCACAACGCAGTCGACAAGGTCGTGGGTCGGCTGCTACTCGACGGGCAGTTACCTGCGCACGAGTGGGGTCTGTTCGTATCGGGACGGGCCAGCTTCGAAATGGTGCAGAAGGCGTGGGCGGCCGGATTCGGAACCGTGGTATCGGTGAGCGCTCCGACGGCTTTGGCTGTTCAGACGGCAAAACGAGCTGGCATCACGTTGTACGGATTCGTTCGCGACGGTCGAGCCGTGCGATACAGCCCCGGCTGATCAGGGCGAACTGAACACACCGATCGTCGATCGAAACTCGGGAGTGCCGGTGTCACTGAACCCGTAGTTGACGAATGAAGCAAGACTCGGATCACCGCTCGGCGTGAGCGCATGAAGACCGGTCGGGCCGTTGTAGTCGACGTTGAGGCCTCGGCTCAGCACTGCAGTGCATTGTTCGAACGTGTTGCACGACGAACCCACTCGACTCACCGGAATGACCGAGTTCATGAATACCAGTGGATCGTCACTGGACGACGAAAGAGCGGCGAGAACGAGAAGGTTCACACAGTCGAGAATTGCCGTCGCAAAGGGGATGGGTTGACGAGTCGTACCCGAGGAGACCGGGCCGGGAAACACCCGCCTTTCCCCGAGGGTGTCGACGAGATTCTGGAATCCGATGTTCACGTCGTGCGCAACTCCGACGACGGTGAAGTCGGACAGACGATCGAGTGCGGAGTCATTGGGGAGTGGAACGTTGGCCAAGGCGTCATTGAGCACGATCGTCTGCAACGAGCTACTCGTGAGCGCTGAATTCAGGAAGCGGGCTCCACTTTCTTGGTCGGCGATCAGTGCGAGCACGCGGGTGTCGTCGGTGATCGCTTCGAATTCGTCGGTGTAGGACTCGTCGGCAACGGCGTACGGAATTTCGGAGGCGATCGAAATTCCCTGCAGTCCGAGGAAGCGACGAAGTTCGGTGGCCAGTCGACGTCCGTAGCGGTCGTCGGGAAAGGCGAGTGCCGTCGTGCTTTGTCCGGTCTGGGCGATCACCTGAGACATCGCCTGCGCAACGAGAGTGTCAGTGGGCGCAGTCCGCACGAAAAGTCCTCGATCAGGGAAGTTGTTCAGAAGTGCCGATGTGGCCGCGGGTGAACAGACGCCGATGTCGTTGCGGACGACGGACGGCAAGATACTGAGGGCGACGTTCGACGAAAGCGGACCGATGATGGCGTCGATGCGATCTTCGTCGATGAACCTTTCGATGGCAGCCAGAGCGGTTGCCGTGTCGGCTCCTTCGTCGCGAATCACGAGCTCGACGTTCTGGTCGTTGAATCCGCCGGCCACGTTGATGGTGGTGATCGCAGTCTCGACGATGGGAATCAGCGCCTCACCGAGTGATGCGCCTGCTCCCGAACGCGGCACGAAGAGACCGAGTCGGAGGACTCCGTCGCTGACTCGCGGCACCGTGGTGGTCGTTCGGGGGACTCCGGTCGTGACAGGAGCCGACGAACTCGAACTACAACTTGTAGCGAGGACGAGCCCACTCAGCACCATGGCGAGCCCTCGGTTCAGCTGGCGTCGCCTCCTCATCACGATCAGGCTAGAGGTTGGGTTGGTGAAGGGACCGTCGTGCCGATCAGACTGGGGCATGACCTCATTCGCCTCCGACACCGATCTCGTCTATCTGCGCGACGTCGACCTGCGGTCCTTCGAGGCCGTGGTCGTCGCGGTCGACGGAGCGAGGGTCGCGCTCGACCGAACCGCCTTTTATCCGACGGGCGGTGGTCAGCCTCACGACATCGGAACGTTGGCGGGATCGACGGTCGTCGACGTTCGTAAGGGACCGTCACCGGACGGAATGCACTCTTGGGTCTGGCACGAGGTGGACGGCTCGGTGCCGAACGTCGGTGACACCGTGGTCGGAACGGTCGACGACGATCGACGGTTCCGACTCATGCGCACACACACGGCGATGCACATCTTGTGCGGAGTGATCTGGAACGAATGGAAAGTTCCGGTGACTGGCGGGAACATGGAGCCGCTGAGCGGCCGTATGGACTTCGAGTTCGATCCGGTTCCCGAAGGATTCGCCACTCGCATCGAAGAATTGGTGAACGCCGAAATCGCTGCGGACCGCTCGGTGCACGTCGACTTTCTTCCGCGAGACGCCGCTCTGCAGGACGCTGATCTCATCCGGACCAAAGTGTCGCTCATCCCTGAGACCGTGACTGACATCCGAGTGGTCGACATCGTCGGACTCGACAAGCAGGCCGATGGTGGGACGCATGTGCATTCGACTCGTGATGTCGGGCGAGTGAAGGTCGTCAAGGTCGAGAACAAAGGCAAGGGCAACAAGAGGGTTCGCATCGAGATCGTGGATGCGTAGAGTATTTTCATGGGGAAGCCGATCGAGTCAGCACAAGAAGTTCCCGGGGCGGCTCGAGCCCCCGGACCGTCACTACACGAACAACTGCTGGCCGACCCGACTCCGCCACCGTGGCCACTGTTGGTCGAGGCCCCGGCCTTTCTCGGCGACCAGGATGTCCCGTATTCGAATTACACGTCGAACGAGTATTTCGATGCCGAGTTCGATCACATGTGGTCGAAGACGTGGCAGTGGGCATGTCATGTCGATCACCTGGCCGAGCCGGGCGACTATTACGTCTACGACATCGGTCCACACTCTGCGGTGATCGTTCGCACCGAGTCCGGTGAGATCAAGGCCTACGTCAATGCCTGTATGCACCGTGGAACTCAGTTGAAGCCAGCCGGCGGCTGTGGTTTCGCTCAGCAGTTGAAGTGCCCGTTCCACGGCTGGACGTGGTCGCTCGACGGACGCCTCGTCGACCTTCCGGACCGATGGGATTTTCCCCACGTCTCCGACCAATCCCATGCACTTCCCGAAGTTCAGGTCGCTGAATTCGCCGGATTCGTGTGGTTGAACTTCGATCCGGAGGCGCAACCCCTCGCCGACTACTTGGGAGTGATCCCGTCGCATTTCGCCGAGTTCGGATTCGAGGATCGCTACGTCGAGACGCATGTTCGCAAGAAGCTTCCATGCAACTGGAAGGCGGCTATCGAAGCATTTCTCGAGGCGTACCACGTTCGTGAGACTCACTCGACTGGGCAATTGGGTGATGAAGTGACCACCCAGTACGACATTTTCCCGCCCAACGTCAGTCGATTCATCCACACACGAGGACTGAACAGTCCCCAACGACCGGTACCTCAGACCGAAGAAGAGCTTTTCGCCGGCCTGACCAGAGGATTTCCGCTCGATGGTTCGCTACCCCCGGGAGTTCGAGCCCGTGACGAGTTCGCTCGCTTGTTCAAAGCCGATATGTCCAAACGTTACGGACGCGACATGAGTCATCTGAGTGAGTCGATCGTCGTCGATTCGATCGAATACTTCTGCTTCCCGAACGCTTTCTTCTTCCCAGGCCTGTCGCTTCCGATGATCTATCGATTCCGACCTGATCCTGACGACGTCGACATCAGTTATTTCGATCTTCTGATCCTCAGACCGCGTCCACCGGAGGGAGATTCACCTCCGCCTCCAGAGGTGATCGAACTCGACATCGACGACAGCTACACGTTGGCGAAAGGTCTCGGCGGACTCGGCCGTGTCTACGACCAGGACACGTCCAACATGAAGGCTCAGACCCTCGGGTTCCGTGCGAGTCGTAAACGAGGTCAGACGTTGGGGAACTATCAAGAAGTGCGTGCTCGGCATCTGCAGCTGCGGGTGGCGGAGTTTCTCCGAGCTGGTGGCTTCGATACCGATGGCTGAGAGCCGACTTGATCCGATGGCCTTCGCCGATCTGGCCGACGGTCAGATGAGGCGTGTCGAGGGTCTAGGGGAGCACGGCGTGGTGGTGTGTCGTGTCGGTGGCCAACTCTTCGCAGTCGACGACAATTGCACCCACCGAGACGCACGTTTGTCCGAAGGTCGGCTGCGTCATCACACACTCACGTGCCCGTTGCATGGCGCGCAATTCGATGTACGAACCGGCGAGGCCAAGGGACCACCAGCTCCCTGTCCGGTGACGACCTGGACGATCACCGAGTCGTGAGCGACGCGAGTCGCAGAATGCCCACTCAGATGGCCGAAGCTCCGGTCTCTCCGGTCCGGACGCGAATCACCGTTTCTACGTCGGTGATCCAGATCTTGCCGTCACCGATCTTGCCCGTATTGGCCGCTGCCGCTATCACGTCGACGATGCGGTCGACGTCGGGAGCATCGGCCAAGATTTCGAGCTTCACCTTGGGAAGGAAGTCGATTTTGTATTCGGCACCTCGATAGGTCTCGGTGTGTCCACCTTGACGGCCGAATCCTCTCACTTCGGTGACGGTGATGCCGACGACGCCGGCCGCCTTCAATGCTTCTTTCACGTCGTCGAGTTTGTATGGCTTGACGATTGCGGTGATGAGTTTCATGTGTGTCTCCCTCATGTCTCGTACGAACGTCGGGTCACGAACCCGAATGGTAAGCGGTTTCGCCGTGCTCGGACAGGTCGAGTCCATTGGATTCGGCCTCGGCGCTGACTCGGACACCGATGGTCTTCTTGAGCACGATCATGATGAGATACGTGATCACGAACGACCAGACGATGGCTGCGACGTTGGCGATCACTTGCTCGAGCAGGAGCTTGCCACCGCCCCCGTAGAAGATTCCTTCGTCGAACTCGCCGTCGAAGAACGATGGATTGGCGAAGAAGCCGATGAGAAGGGAACCTACGAGACCACCTACGAAGTGAACGCCGACCACGTCGAGTGCGTCGTCGTATCCGAATTTACGCTTGAGTCGAACTGCGTAGCAGCACACGACTCCTGCCACGAGACCGATCACGATGGGAGCCGGTCCGGAGACGTAGCCGGCAGCCGGAGTGATGGCCACCAGTCCGGCGACCACTCCTGACGCAGCGCCGAGTGTGGTGGGGTGCCCATCTCGCTTCCATTCGACGAGCAACCACGCCAACCCGGCGGCCGCAGCGGCGAGGAAGGTGTTCATGAAGGCTTGAGCGGCCTGTCCGTTGGCGGCCAGGGCCGATCCGGCATTGAAACCGAACCACCCGAACCACAGAATTCCGGTTCCGATCATGACGAGCGGGAGCGAATGCGGGGGCGAAGGATCCGATTTGCGTGCGCCGAGCACCATGACGGCGGCCAAGGCGGCGATTCCAGCGTTCACATGAATGGCCGTACCACCGGCGAAGTCGATCGAACCTCGGTCGAACAACCACCCTCCGTACACCCATTTGAAGACCGGAACGAAGACCAAGAACAGCCAAATGGGAACGAACAACGCCCATGCACTGAACTTCATACGGTCGGCCACCGCACCTGAGATCAGTGCTGGCGTGATGACGGCGAACATACCGAGGAAGGCCACAGTGGCGAGAGCTCCACCGTCGCCGGCCGTCGTGATGTCTTTCAGAAAGAACGAGTCGAAGTTGCCAATGAATCCGTTGTCGAACGGTGTCTGGGCCAACGAGAATCCGGCGATCACCCAGAGCACGGGAACGATGAGCAGGCAGTAAAAGTTCATCATCAGCATGTTGAGGACGTTGCGACCTCGGTCCATACCGCCGTAGAACAGCGCCAAGCCTGGTGTCATGAATAGAACGAGTGCAGCCGAAACCAGCACCCAGGCAAGATCTCCGCTCTCCATGGTGTCTCCTCGATCAGTTGTAGGGGCGATGACAGTGTGGGCAAGAAATGTTTCGGCAAGGTTTCCGGCTCTGCACAGCCACGTGAAGTAACTGCAGACTGGACTTCGACCGAGCATTCAGCCGATTCGACTGCGATCATGTCGACGTCCCTGTTTCGATGGAGTGAGATGAATCAGTACTCCGAACGTCTGATCTGGACTGTGGAGTCGACAGTTCCTGTGTGGTTGCGCTCGTCGTTCGACCGCATCGTGTCGTCTCAGGGACTCGAAGCCGCAGTCGACTCCGAGCTTCGAGATCAAGAGATCGGCCGAGCCGTCGACTGGTTGATGTCTGAACTTCGAGATCTGCTCGGATCGGAACCCTGGGAGCAGCGACGCAATCCTCTCGACCTGCTCCGACAGTGCACAGTTTCGGTGTCACGTGAACTGGAGCGACTTGGCGCGCGACCGGTGGTTCGTGACGAATTCGAAGAGCGGTCGTTCCCCGACGACATGTTCGCTCTGTGTCCGGCCACATGGATCGACGTGCATCCCGACCTCCATGAAGTCGGACTCGAATGGGGAGCATGGAAGGCGGCGGCCATCATCTCCCGCAGGAGGACGACGGAGGAAAGGAGTGACCTTCCGTGAATCGACGATCCGAGCTGATTGCTCATTCTTCCCTTCAGGGGATGAGGTTCGCTCGCGAACTGTGTCAGGTGACCGACGAATGGCTCGGTGATCTCTGGATGCGCGCCGTCGAAGCCGTTCCTCTGAAAAAGCGGGCAGCGCTGGTGGCCATCGGTGGATACGGCCGAGGCGAGCTCGCTCCGTACAGCGACCTCGACGTCGTCCTTCTGCACGACGGAGTGAAGAACATCGACGAGTTCGCATCGAAGATCTGGTATCCCATCTGGGACGCCAACGTGAAACTCGGTCATTCGGTCAGCACGATCAAGCAGATCGTCGACCTCGCTCGCACCGAACTCGACACTGCGACAGCGATCCTCACGGCACGGCACGTTGCGGGTGACGAAGAATTGAGTCGTGAGTTGCGCGAGACCGCGGTGAACACATGGAAAGCATCGACGAAGAATCGCCTCCCCGAACTCATGCGGCGTGTTCGGGAACGTCAGGCGACCCATGGTGAGACGGCCTTTCTGCTCGAGCCGAATCTCAAGGAGGGTTATGGAGGTCTTCGTGACATTCATGCGCTCACCTGGGCCGAACTAGGGGGACTCGAGATCTCGACGTCGGATCGAGCGACACTCGATGCCGGCACCGATGTGATCACATCGG
>RFSV01000069.1 GCA_009923785.1 Acidimicrobiia bacterium
CATCATCGAGCGCAGGCGCTTGCCCACCTCTTCGATCTGGTGCTCCTGGCCGGCCTTGCGGAGTGCGTTGAACTTCTCTCGGCCGCTGTCACTCTCGGCATTCCGGCGCGGCCTCCGCCGATGGCCGAGGCATAGGACAGCGCAACAGCCTTGGCGTTGCCGGTTGCGTCCTGCTCGACGGCGATGAGCGCCGGCACACCGCCACCTTCGGTGTAGGTACGACGAACGAGGTGACCGGGGCCCTTCGGCGCGATCATGATCACGTCGACACCCTTCGGGGGCCGGATGCGCTTGAAGCGAATGTTGAAACCGTGCGCAAAGGCGAGAGCCTTGCCGGCCTTCATGTACTTCTTGATGTGCGCGTCGTAGGTGGCCTTCTGCTCGGTGTCGGGCATGGTCATCATGACGACGTCGGCCCACTTGGCGGCGTCGGCGATCGACTTCACCTCGAGACCGGCGGCCTCGGCCTTGGCGGCTGACGACGAACCTTCACGCAGACCGACGACCACCGGGACGCCGCTCTCCTTCAGGTTGAGCGCATGAGCATGGCCCTGCGATCCGTAGCCGATGATCGCTACCTTGCGACCTTTGATGATCGAAACGTCGCAGTCGGCGTCGTAATACATCTTTGCTGCCATGTTCAACTTGCCTTTCCTCTGACGGCCCGTAGGCGCGCCTCTTTGTCGAGTTTGGGTAGGGCCACGCGGCCGGTTCGCTGGAGCTCAACGATGCCGTAACCACGGAGCAATTCCTCGAAATCGTCCAACTTTTCCGGACTTCCTTCGAGAGAAACGGTGATCGCCTCCACTCCAACGGCCAGGATCTTGCCCTCGAAGATGTTGGTCAGCTCGACCACCTGGCCTCGCTCTTCGGCGGCGATGCGCACGGTTGCGATCATGAGTTCTCGCTCGACCGAGCGACGCGGATCGAGCTCGCTGATCTTCACGACGTCGACCAGCTTGAACAACTGCTTCACGATCTGTTCGAGCGGCGCCGATTCGACGTCGACCACGATCGTGATGCGCGACAGATCAGGATCCTCGGTCGGCGCCACGGCCAACGAGAAGATGTTGTAGCCACGACGGGCAAAGAGGCCAGCGACTCGCGCCAGCACTCCGGGCCGGTTCTGCACGAGCACCGACAAGATGTGATGCGCCGGCTGATTGGACAATGCGGTCGGTGTGATGCTCATCGCAGATACTCCCTGACACTGCACTGATCGGGGTGCAGCAAGATGTCGTCGTTGCTCTGACCGGCCGGAATCATCGGGAAGACCTTCTCGCTCGCGTCGACGCGGAATTCGACGACGACCGAGCGGTCATCGATGCTGTTGGCCTTCTCGATCGCCGGCTGGACCTCTTCGGGACTCTCGACACGAATACCGACGCAACCCATCGCCTCGGCCCACTTGACGAAGTCGGGAACTTCGGGCGACAAGTACACCTCGCTGTAGCGCTCTTCATAGAACATCTCCTGCCACTGGCGCACCATGCCGAGATACGAGTTGTTGAGCACTGCGACCTTGATCGGAATGCGCTCGACACTCGCTGTGACGAGCTCCTGTGCCGTCATCTGGAAGCAACCGTCACCGTCGACGGCCCAGACCGTGCGATCGGGTCGACCGACCTTGGCACCGATGGCTGCGGGGATGGAGAAGCCCATCGTGCCGAGGCCACCCGAGTTCACCCAGGTGTAGGGCTCCTTGAAGTTCCAATACTGCGACGACCACATCTGGTGCTGACCGACGCCCGAGCACAAAATGGTTCCTTCCGGAGAGTTGTCGCGCAACTGCTCGAGGCAGTACTGCGGCTTCAGAGCGTCACCGGGTTCGGCTGCGGCGTAGTGCAATGGGAACTGCTCCTGCCAACCGCTCACTCGACTCTTCCACGCCGAGATATCAGGCTTGACAGCGCCGCCCTGAAGCATGTCCTTCAGCGCCTTCACGATCTCTTCGATGACGAGGCGACAGTCGCCCACGATCGGAACGTCGGGTCGACGGACCTTGCCTTGTTCGGCCGGGTCGATGTCGACGTGAATGATCTTGGCGTCGGGGGCGAAGGCGTCGACCTTGCCCGTGATGCGATCGTCGAAGCGAGCACCGAGTGTGACGAGCAGGTCGCTCTTCTGCATGGCGGTGACTGCCGTCGCGTTTCCGTGCATACCGGGCATGCCGATGCACAGCGGATGATCGTCGGGAATCGCACCTCGAGCCATGAGCGTGGTCACGACCGGCGCATCGACCATCTCGGCCAATTCGAGAAGCGCTTCGGCGGCTCGTGCCTTCAGAACTCCACCACCCACGTAGAGCACCGGCTGCTTGGCCTCGAGGATGAGCCGCGCCGCCTCTTTGATCATGCGCGGGTGACCCTTCATGGTCGGCTTGTAACCCGGCAGGCTCTCGACGACTTCCTCGTCGGTCGGCCAGTGCCACGTCATCGAATTCTGCAAAACGTCCTTTGGCAGGTCGAGCAGAACCGGTCCCGGACGGCCGGTGGTCGCGATGTGGAACGCCTGACGCACCATGAGCGGGATTTCGTCGGGCGACATGATGAGTTCGTTGTGCTTGGTGACACTGCGCGTGATTCCAACGGTGTCACATTCCTGGAAGGCGTCGGTGCCGATCGCAGTGGTCGACACCTGACCCGTGATGCAGACCATCGGAATGGAGTCCATGTAGGCGTCGCACAACGGCGTGACCATGTTGGTAGCCGCTGGCCCCGACGTCACCATGGCCACACCCGGGCGTCCGGTCACGTGCGCGTACCCCTCGGCCATGTGCCCGGCACCTTGTTCGTGGCGCACGAGAATGTGACGGATCGGGCTGCTGAGCAGCGGGTCGTACGCCGGCAGGATGCATCCGCCGGGCAAACCAAAGATGGTGTCGACCTTCTCTTTTTCCAGAGCTCGGATGAGGGCCTGGGCTCCAGTGATCTTCTCGCTCATGTCGGTTCCTGTGGGTGTGTTGGGTGGGCCGGAAAATGAAATGGCCTCCCATTCTGGGAGGCCGGCGACGCGTTCGGTATGTGGGCGAACGCGTCTTACACGAGTACTACGACGATGGAGGTCGTGGAGATCGCGTTCATCGCTGAAAGTCTGCCAGGCCTGGACACCGAATCACAACCCCGGAAAGGCGCCCTGCAGGCGGGCTGCGGTCAGGGTGTTCTCGAGTAGGCAGGCAATGGTCATCGGACCTGTACCTCCCGGCATGGGGGTGATAGCCCCAGCCACGGCCTGTACGGCATCGAAATCGACGTCGCCCACGATGCCGGCCTCCGTGCGAGAGATGCCGACGTCGATCACGGTGGCACCCGGCTTCACGTGGCTGGCGGTGATCATGCGGGCCACCCCGGCCGCGCCAACCACGATGTCGGCCTCACGACATAGAGCCGTGACATCACCCGAACGGCTGTGAGCGAG
This sequence comes from Acidimicrobiia bacterium, assembly GCA_009923785.1. Taxonomy (GTDB): domain Bacteria; phylum Actinomycetota; class Acidimicrobiia; order Acidimicrobiales; family Ilumatobacteraceae; genus Casp-actino8. The sequence goes on from RFSV01000069.1 coordinate 3,418, forward strand.
GGTGACCGTGGCGTCGATTCCCTTACGGGCCAGCAAGACCGTCAGGGGCAGACCCACCAGCATCGATCGACCGATCACCACAGCGCGGCGACCCGCAGTCGGGATGTCGTAGCGCTCGAGAAGACGCAGCACGCCGAGAGGCGTGCACCCCACCAGGCCCGGAAGACCCCGCATGAGTCGTCCCATCGATTCGGTCGTGAGCCCGTCGACGTCTTTGTCGCCGGGGATCAGACGAAGCACAGCTTCCTCGTCGTAGCGCGGATCGTCGCCAGCCGGCAGCGGACTCTGCACAAGGATTCCGTGCACCGTGGGGTCGGCCGCCAACCGCCCGACCACGTCCTCCACCTGCGCCTGACCAGCCGATGCGGGCAAGATCTCGTTGCGACTCTGCAAACCGGCCTTGGCCGCTTGGACGTGCTTGTTGCGGACGTACCGCTGGCTCGGCCCGTCGTCACCCACGAGAACCGTGGCCAGGCACACCGGTGGCGATCCGGCAGCGGCGACATCGGCGGCCAGGCGGACCACGATCTCGTCACGCAGACGATTTCCGTCGAGGACGACGGCACCCCCGGGGGTGCGGGCGGAATCCGAGGAGGTCACGGGGTCATGCTACGAGGCAGCTAGCCTGGCGTTGCTCATTCATACACGGAGCGGCCGACCGGTTCACCGATCTGGCGCCCACGAGAAGAACGGCGAATTCACATGTCCACGCCCCCGTCCCCCACCGTCGCTCCGGCCTCTGGCCGCCTCGGCGTCCTCACCGTCGGCCTCGGTGCCGTCGCCTCCACCCTCATTGCCGGCGTCGAGCTCACCAAGCGCGGCCTCGGCAAGCCGATCGGCTCCCTTGCTCAGATGGGCACGATCCGTCTCGGCAAGCGAACCGAAGACCGCTCACCCCTCATCCGCGACTTCGTCCCGCTCGCCTCTCTCGACGACATCGTGTGGGGCGCATGGGACGTCTATCCCGACGACGCCTACGTGGCAGCGAGTCGCGCCGGTGTTCTCGAAAGCGGAAAGCACATCGAAGCCATCAGCGACGCACTGCGCGAGGTGCGCCCGATGCAGGCCGCATTCGAACGCAAGTACGCGCGCAATCTCGACGGCGAGCACGTGAAGCCGATCTCGTCGAAGCGCGGCATGCTCAACGCGATCCGCGAAGACATCAACAAGTTCCGCGAAGACAACAAGTGCGATCGTCTCGTGATGATCTGGTGCGCGAGCACCGAGATATACATCGAGCCGGGCCGCGCTCACATCGATCTCGAATCCTTCGAGAAGGCCCTCGACGCCGACGACGAGACGGTGTCACCGGCCCAGATCTACGCTTACGCGGCACTCCTCGAAGGCGTCCCGTTCAACAATGGCGCGCCCAACTTGGCCGTCGATGCACCGGCGCTGCGCCAGTACGCCACCGATCACAAGATCGCCATCTCCGGCAAGGACTTCAAGACCGGCCAGACCCTCATGAAGACCGTGCTCGCCCCCATGCTGAAGGCCCGCATGCTCGGCCTCGAAGGCTGGTACAGCACCAACATCCTTGGCAACCGCGACGGTGAGGTGCTCGACGCGCCCGAGAACTTCAAGACGAAGGAAGAGTCGAAGCTCGGTGTGCTCGAAGACATCTTGCAGCCGAAGAAGTTTCCCGATCTGTACGGCGACATCTTCCACAAGGTGCAGATCAACTACTACCCGCCGCGTGGCGACAACAAAGAAGGTTGGGACAACATCGACATCACCGGATGGCTCGGCTATCCGATGCAGATCAAGGTCAACTTCTTGTGCCGCGACTCGATCCTGGCCGCTCCACTCGCGCTCGACCTCGTGTTGTTCAGCGACCTCGCACAGCGCGCTGGAATGGGTGGCATCCAGGAGTGGCTGAGCTTCTACTACAAGAGCCCCCAGGTCGCTCCCGGTCTGTATCCCGAGCACGATCTGTTCATCCAGCTCACCAAGCTGAAGAACACATTGCGCTGGATCATGGGCGAAGATCAGATCACGCATCTCGGCCGCGAGTACTACGAAGACCTCTGAGTCGGGCGTGGCTCCACGACGCTGGAACCCGTCATCGTGGGTGAGCCTGTCCCCCAACGGGATCGGCCACACCAAACCGAATCACCTCGCCGAAATGGCCCGTGTCGCCGTGAACGTACGGCGTTCACCGAAGAAGGCGTGGAAGATCTTGTCGAAGGGCGTATGCGACGGATGCGCCCTCGGCGTGGCCGGCTTCCACGACTGGACCCTCGACGGTATCCATCTCTGCACCACCCGTCTGAAGTTGCTCGAGGTGAACTGCGCCGAGCCATTCGACCATTCGGCGCTCAATGACGTGAAGGGTTTGCGTGCACGCACGAGCACCGAACTGCGCGACATGGGACGCCTAGCCCATCCGATGAGACGACGACGCGGTGACGCCGGGTTCCACCTCATCTCATGGGATGAAGCCCTCGATGCGATCGCCGATCGAATCCGCTCCACCGACCCCGACCGAACGGCGATTTATCTCACGAGCCGCGGTCTCACCAACGAGACGTACTACGTGGCGGGGAAGGCCGCGCGGGCCATGGGCGTGGCCAACATCGATTCGGCGGCGCGCACCTGCCACGCTCCGTCGACCATCGGACTGAAATCCACGATCGGTGTGTCAGCGAGCACGTGCAGCCTCCAGGACGTGATCGAGAGCGATCTGATCGTGCTGTGGGGAGCGAACGTTGCCAACAACCAGCCGGTGTTCACGAAATATCTGTACGAGGCCAAGAAGAACGGTGCGCGCGTCGTCGTGGTGAACCCGTATCTCGAACCAGGCCTCGAGCGCTACTGGGTGCCGTCGAAAGCCGAGTCGTTCCTGTTCGGAACCAAGCTGTGCGATCTCCACGTTCCCGTGCGACCCGAGGGCGACGTCGCACTGGCTAATGCCGTGTTGAAGATCCTGATCGAACGCAGTGGCGCCGACCGTTCGTTCGTCGACGATCACACCGCTGGCTGGGACGAACTCGTGTCGTTCCTCTCCACACAGTCGATCGATGAATTGTGTGATCAGGCAGGAGTGAAAGTCGATGTCGTCCGACAGTTCGCTGACGAATACATCCGCTCGACGTCCGCGATCTTCGTGTGGAGTATGGGAATCACCCAGCATCGCCACGGCGTGGAGGGCGTGAAGGCACTGGTGAATCTGGCTCTCGCGCGCGGAAACGTGGGACGCAATGGCGCCGGACTCATGCCGATTCGCGGCCACTCGGGTGTTCAAGGAGGTGCCGAGATGGGCGCCTATGCCACGGCCTATCCCGGCACGGTGTCGATCACGCTCGAATCGGCCCGTGCCCTCGGCGAACACTGGGGATTCGAAGTACCCGATCGACCCGGACTCACCGCACCGGAAACCGTGCTCGCTGTCGAGAGAGGCGAGATCGACGTTCTTTTCCTCGACGGCTCCAACCTCCTCGAGATCATGCCCGATCCTTCTCGCGTCGCATCTGCTCTCCAACGCGTTCCTCTACGCGTTCATCAAGACATCGTGCTGACGTCGCAAATGCTTCTCGACGGCGACGACGTGATCCTGCTTCCCGCAGCAACGAGGTACGAACAAGAAGGTGGCGGCACCAGCACCACCACCGAACGTCAGATCGCGTTCAGCCCACAAGTGGTCGATCCGCCCGGTGACGCTCGTAGTGAGTGGCGGATCTTCTCCGAGATCGCGCGACGAGTGCGACCCGATCGGGCAGAGCACTTCGCATGGGAGACCAACCGAGACCTGCGTGCCGAGATCGCTCGAGTCGTTCCGTTCTACGCGGGGATCGAGGACTTGCGCGAGACCGGGGATGCCGTTCAGTACGGGGGCCGACACCTGTGCGCCGATGGAAACTTCCCCACCGACGACGGGCGGGGCAGGTTCAGCGTGCTCGATGTCGCGCCGCCATCACTCGGCGACGGCGAGTTCTTCTGCAGTACTCGACGTGGCAAACAGTTCAACTCCATGGTGTTCGCCGCCACCGATCCGCTCACCGGCGCGACACGTGAGGCGGTGTACATCGATGAATCCGATGCTCTCTCGCTCGGTCTGAGTGCAGGTGATCGAGTGCGACTCACCAGTGCGACCGGAACGTTCGTCGGTACCGCCCATCTCGTCCGACTTCCGGCTCGTACGGTTCAGGTGCATTGGCCGGAAGGCAACGTGTTGATCAATGCCTCGATCAACGATGACGCCAGTCGGATCCCCGACTACAACGCGATCGTCACCATCGAAAGGGTCGTCTCGTGAAAACTCGCATACTGCTCTGGAGCATCGTCACTGACGTCGTGTCAGTGGTCGTCTTCGTGGCGATCGGCCGACGCAATCATGACGAAGCCTCGGGTCTCGACGGCATCTTCACGACCGCCGCCCCGTTCCTCATGGCTCTCGCCGTCACCTGGCTCGTGACGCTCGTGTGGCGCGATCCGCTGTCTCCTCGGTCAGGAGCCGTCACATGGATCGGCACCGTTGCTCTTGGCATGGTGTTGCGGAAACTGGTGTTCGACGATGGAACCGCAACGGCCTTCGTCATCGTGGCCACGGTGTTCCTCGGCGTCGCGTTCAACAGTTGGCGTGCCCTGGCCCGTCGCCGTCTCTCTGGTGCGGGAACTTCACCCTGACGGCGAAGAATCCTCACCAAATCTCCACTCACAGGAAGTTGGTGATGGCACCTTTTTCAGCGCCTTGGGCGAGGCGCGCGTACTTGCCGAGCACACCACTCGTGTAGCGCGGCGGGTTGGGCGTCCAACCCTGACGGCGCTTCGCCAAATCGGCCTCGTCGACCAGCAAATCGAGCGACAACGAGCTCACGTCGATGCGAATGCGATCACCGTCTTGCACGAAGGCGATCGGCCCGCCATCCACCGCTTCCGGCGCCACGTGGCCGATGCAGAAGCCCCACGTGCCGCCACTGAATCGTCCGTCGGTGATGAGCGCGCAGTCGGCTCCACGACCGGCGCCTTTCAACGCACCAGTGATGGCCAGCATCTCGCGCATTCCGGGTCCGCCCTTTGGTCCTTCGTAACGAATCACGAGAACGGTGTTGGGCTGGATCTCGCCGGCCATGATCGCCGCCATGGCACCGTCTTCGCCGTCGAACACGCGCGCTGTTCCTTCGAACTTGCGCTGTTCGGGGGAGAGTCCGGCCACTTTCACAACCGAACCTTTCGGCGCGAGTGAACCGGTCAGCACCACGATGCCGCCTTCGGCGTTGATCGGATCGGACAGGGGATGCACCACGTCGCCATCGGGAGCAGGCGGCGCGATCTCGGCCAGGTTCTCGGCCATGGTCTTACCGGTGCACGTCATGACGTCCCCGTGAATCAGTCCGGCGTCGAGTAGATGCTTCAGCACCACCGGCACACCGCCGATGCGATGCAGATCGGTCATGTGGTACTTGCCGCCGGGCTTGGTGTCGGCGATATGTGGAACACGAGCCGCGATGCGGTTGAAGTCGTCGAGTTCGAGCGGGACTCCGGCCTCATTGGCGATCGCTAGGAGGTGCAGCACGGCATTGGTGCTTCCGCCAAGGGCATTGAAGAGCGCAATGGCGTTTTCGAAAGCTTTCTTGGTGAGGATGTCACTCGGACGGATACCGAGTCGGAGCATGTTCACCACTGCTTCACCGGCACGGCGAGCGTCGTCTTCACGACTCACGTCAACAGCGGGGGCCGATGCCGATCCGGGCAACGACAGACCGAGAGCTTCGCCGATCGACGACATCGTGTTGGCGGTGAACATTCCACCGCAGGCTCCTTCGCCGGGGCAGGCCGCCTTTTCGATCTCGGTGAGTTCACCTTCGG
>RFSV01000070.1 GCA_009923785.1 Acidimicrobiia bacterium
CCTTGCCACGAGCACAGTGTCGTATCCAATGCGCGGGCACAATGAGGAGGTGACCAGTCGACCTTTGATCACCGACGCTAACGACCCGCGTCTGGCCGACTACATGAACCTGAGGGATCGCGATATCGCACAGCGACACGAATCCGAACGCATTCTGATCGCCGAAGGTCCCGAAGTGGTCCGTCGACTCATCAGCAGTGGGCTGACCATTCGATCGATCGTGTTGGCCCCCAATCGTCTGGATGTCATGGAACAAGCGCTGGCATCGGTCACTTGTCCGGTGTATTTCGCAGAGCGCGACGTGGTGTCCCAGACCGCTGGTTACTCATTGCATCGCGGAGTTCTTGCATCGGCTGTACGTCCGCCCACGATGTCGCTCGACGACGTCTGGGCCCGTCCACCCCTCAACGGTCGAGCCCACCTATTCGCCGTCCTCGAAGGTCTCAACGATCACGAAAATCTCGGGGCAATCGCTCGTACCGCTCGGGCCTTCGGAGTCGACGCATTGATTCTCGATCCCCGCTGCGCCGACCCGTTCTACCGACGCTGCGTCCGGGTGTCGATGGGAGAGATTCTTTTCTTGCCGATCGTGCGCACCGATATTGCCTCGGTCATTGCCTCAGTACGCGATCACAAGGGGACGACGGTTGCTCTCACTCCCCGACCTTCGGCAGTTCGACTCGATGCGATCGACGATCACGACGGACCACTGGCGCTGGTATTCGGCTCCGAGGGCTTCGGGCTGCCCGAATCCACACTCGCTCAGGTCGACGTGTGCGCGCGTATCGACATCGAATCCGATGTGGACTCACTCAACGTGGGTCACGCGGTGGCTGCAGCTTTCGCGCTGCGACGACATCGAAGTAGTCGGCATCGAGAGTGAACTTGCCATCTCGCACGGTGTGAAGGGTCCAACCGGGTAGCGAACCGCCAGGCATGTGGCAGGTCCACTGCGACCAGGCAACCGTCTCGTCTCCGGCATGGTCGTCGAGAGTGAAGGTCACGCCTGACTCAGGCATTTCCGTCTCCATGCGTTGCAAGTATTCGGTCACGGCAGCGATGCCCTCGAAGCGCCCGTACACCTGGTCCTGGAAGACGGAGTCCTCGGCGAAGAGCGACGCGAGATCCCCATAACGCGCGTTGTTCTGCATGTCCCAGAACGTCTTCACCAAGTGGTCGGCCGACCCGGAGACAGACGTACCCTTGACCTCTCGACTTGCCGACGAGAGATCAGGAATGACATCAGGTCGCAGTTTGCGATAGGCGGCCGAATCGACGTAGTCCGCTGCGTAACAGATCTTGCCGTCTCGCAACCGGTACACGCTCTGACCGGGAATCGGGTGCTCCACTCCCTCGACCGGCACGACCATGGTCCAGCGCGACCAGCCAACCGTCGTGTCGGCCACTGTTTCCCAGTCGGCGAAGTAGACACCCATCTTCGGAATGACACGTTCCATCTCGGCCATGAAGGCCGAGATGGCCTCCTTGCCGCGCTGCGGTCCGGCAAAGGGATCGCAGTAGATCGCATCGTCGGTCACGAACTCGACGAGCCGACCGTACTTCTGGTCGTCCTCCACCGAGCCGAACATCTGTATGACGTCGTACGCAGTTGCCATGAGCGAACCGTACTCGCTCTTCGAACGGCTGTGTCTAGCCGCGTCCTCCACCTGGGGCAGCGTTGTTCACGCCATCAGTACGGAAAGCCGGGTCGTACTTGCGCAGTTCGGCACGAGCGATCGTCATCTTGTGCACCTCGTCGGGACCATCAGCAAGACGCAGCGTTCGAATGCCGGCATACATCCCGGCGAGCGGGAAATCCTGTGACACGCCACCGGCACCGTGGGCCTGCATCGCCCGATCGATGATCTTGAGTGCAACGTTCGGAGCTGCCACCTTGATGGCGGCGATCTCGGTACGTGCACCCTTGTTGCCCACGTTGTCCATCAGCCAGGCCGTCTTCAACGTGAGCAGGCGGATCATCTCCAACTCGATTCGAGCTTCAGCGATCCAGTCCTGGATGTTGGAACGTTCGGCAACACGCTTGCCAAAAGTGCTTCGACCGAGCACGCGCTGACACATGAGTTCGAGGGCGCGCTCAGCGGCACCGATTGTCCGCATGCAGTGATGGATTCGACCCGGTCCCAGACGGGCCTGGGAGATCATGAACCCGTCACCTTCATTGGCGATGAGGTTGCTGGCCGGCACGCGGCAATCGTTGAAGTGCACTTCGCCGTGTCCTTCGACATCGTTGTAACCGAACACGTGGAGGTCGCGGACAACTGTCACGCCTGGCGTGTCGACCGGAACGAGGATCTGACTCTGCTGCTGATGTGTAGGCGCCGACGTGTCGGTCTTGCCCATCACGATCATGATCTTGCAGTTCTTGTGGTAGATGTTCGACGTCCACCACTTCTTACCGTTCAGCACGTAGTGATCACCGTCGCGATCGATACGCAGCGAGATGTTCGTGGCGTCCGACGACGCGACATCGGGTTCGGTCATACCGAAAGCACTGCGAATCTCACCATCGAGAAGCGGGCGTAGCCACTTCTCCTGTTGCTCGGCGGTGCCGAACATGGTGAGAACTTCCATGTTCCCGGTGTCAGGAGCCGAGCAGTTGCACGCTTCTGACGCGATAGGAGAACGTCCCATGATTTCGGCGAGTGGCGCATAGTCGAGGTTGCTGAAGCCGTCACCCCACCATCCGCTGTGCGGTTGGAACAGGTTCCACAGACCTCGCTTCTTGGCTTCGGCCTTCAACGTCTCCATGATCGGAGCATGGAAGTGCGGGTCACCCGATTCGGCCACCTGCTGATGGTGAAGATCTTCGTTCGGGTAGATCCACTCGTCCATGAAGTCGAGCAGACGCTCGCGGTATTCAAGGCAACGATCGGAGAAGGCGAAGTCCATGGAAGGACGGTACTCCTCACTTCTTGCGGCGTCGAAACCCTCGTCGGTCTTCGGCTTTGAGCCGAGCCTTCTGCTCGTCTTCGAGCGCCGCTTCCTCGGCGACCAGGTTCTTCATGCTCTCGAGACGGCGGGGGTCGAGATCTCCCGCCTCCACCGCCTGTCGCACGGCACAACCCGGCTCCTCCTCGTGCTTGCAGTCACGGAACCGGCAGTGATCCATGAGATCGAAGATGTCGGAGAAAGCCCGCTCGATGCCATGACCGCTCGACCACAAGCTGACGGCTCGCACACCCGGTGTGTCGACGAGCCATCCAGCCGAACCGATCGGATCGGCCGGCAAAGCGACCAAATTCGTAGCCGTGGTGGTGTGTCGACCACGCTGGTCACCTTCTCGAACTTCGGCTGTTCTCTGAACTACGTCACCTACCAGGGCGTTGACAACGGTGCTCTTGCCGACACCGCTCGCACCGAGCAGAGCAATCGTTCGATAGCCACGTGCTCTCTCGCGTAAGGCCTCGAGTCCGTCACCACGAATTCCACTCACCACGTAGACGTCGACATCCGGAGCGACGTCACGCACCGACTGCACACGAATCTCGACGTCGTGATCGTTATCCAAGAGATCTCGCTTGGAAAGCACCACCGCAGGTTGTGCACCACTGTCGAATGCCAAGACGAGCTCTCGTTCGAGGCGGCGCTGGTTGGGCGGTGCGGCGATCGAATGCACCAGAAAGACGTCGTCGATGTTGGCGGCAATCGTGTGGGCTTCGGCTCTCTGACCTTCGAAGCTGGCCCGTCTCACGAATGCGCTCCGTCGAGGCAGCACGTGTTCGACACGCTCGTCGTCGACCGACACGACGACCCAGTCGCCGACGGCCACGTCGGCACCGATGTTGCGCACTCGAATGACGTCACCAACGGGATCGGCGGGCGACGGCGGTCGGAACCACACGGTGCTCCAGCCCCGGTCGATCCGGGCGACGCGCCCCGGGCGGGCCGAGGCTCGACCGGAGGAAGGCGACGTCGACCAGACCTCTTCCCATGTCACATCCCACCCAAGGGACTGGTCACCAGCCGGCACGAAGCCGACCGTAGCCTTGCCACCGGCGCTTCACCCCCCAACCGCGCCGAGGACACCCATGATCTCCCGACTTGCCCGTTGGTGCTTTCGTCACCGATGGATCACCATCGTCGCCTGGCTCGTTGTCCTCTTCGGCGGTTCAACCATCGCCCAGACCGTGATGGGTGGCGATCGCTTCGAGACGCGCTTTTCAATCCCCGACACCGAGAGTCTCCGCGCCCTCGAACTTCTGGAAGACGCCTTCCCTGACAGCGACTCGGTGACCGACGCCCAGATCGTGATTCAGACCGCCCGAACTGTCGACGACCCGGAGGTGAAGTCGGCTCTCGCCAGTTTGTTCGTCGCCGTGACCGACGGAGTTCCTGGTTTACGCGTCACCACCCCCTACGACGCGCCTACCGCCGGTGACCCGATCGGTGGAGCGCGTCTGGTGTCTCCCGACCGCACCATCGCCTACGCCGAACTCGGTCTTCCGGAGGTCGACTCACAGCAGGAGCAGAACGAACTCGGCGATCGCATCGTCGATGTCGTCGACCAACACCTGGCTTCATCACCTCTTCCGTCCGGCGTTCGCGTCGAATTCGGTGGCGATCCCTTCGTCGATTTCGAGCTACCCGAAAGCGAGGTGATCGGCCTGCTCGTGGCCATCATCATTCTCGTCCTCGCCTTTGGTTCGGTGCTCGCTATGGGATTGCCGATCGGCACCGCCCTCATTGGTCTGGGGAGCGGAATCGCAGTCATCACGATGATCAGCCATCTCATGGAGATGCCCGACTTCTCCTTGCAGATCGGCGCCATGATCGGTCTTGGAGTCGGGATCGACTACGCACTCTTCATCGTCACGCGTTTTCGGGAGGCGCTGAACGACGGTCTCGAACCCGAGGACGCAACCGTGGAAGCCGCCGACACCGCCGGCCGCGCAGTGTTGTTCGCCGGGATCACCGTCATGATCTCACTCCTCGGCATGTTCATGATGGGCATGAGCTTTGTGAACGGCCTCGCCGTGGCCGCCACCACAGTTGTGGGTGTCATGGTGGTAGCCGCCCTCACCCTGCTACCGGCGCTACTCGGTTTCGTGCAACGTCGAATCGACATCACGACCCGCGCTGCGCTCGTTTCACTGATCCTGTTCTCACTCACCTCGTTGACCGGCGTGATCGTGTTCCACAACCTCGCCTTCATTCCGTTGTCGCTCCTGATCGTCGTCGTGATCGTTGGGGCCAGTTTCGTGATCAAGGGATGGCGAACACCGATCAAACGACGCCCGCCCAAACCTCGCGACCAACAGATGTGGTACCGCTGGAGTCGAATTGTGCAACGTCGTTCGTGGATCGCCTTCGCTGCTGGATTCGGCGCGCTCGTGGTGATGACTCTGCCGCTCTTCTCGATGCGTCTCGCTCTCAGTGACAACGGAAACCGCGCCGAGTGGCAAACCGCTCGTCAGGCGTACGACTTGCTCGCCGAAGGTTTCGGCCCCGGCTTCAACGGACCGCTCACGTTGGTGGCCGAGGTCCCCTCCTCAGGTGTCGGCGACCAACTCAGGACGGCAGCCGACAACGTGACTGCTGCTTTGCGCTCCGATCCCGGCGTGGCATTCGCCTCCGAGGCCAACATGATTCAGGACTCGTACGTTCTGTGGAAGGTGGTGCCCACCGGTGCCCCACAGGATGAATCAACAGCCGAACTCGTGCATCACCTGCGCGACGACGTGTTGCCTGGTGCCTTGGCCTCCACCGCCCACAGCGACTGGGCGGTGAACGTCGGCGGTTTCACAGCGATCGCCGTCGACCTCTCCGATTTCTTCGGTCGCCGCATCTTTTTCTTCATCGGTGCCGTCTTGATCCTGTCGTTCCTGTTGCTCATGGCAGTGTTCCGCAGCGTTCTCGTACCGCTGAAGGCCGTGATCATGAATCTCTTGTCGATCGGTGCCGCCTATGGCGTCGTGGTTGCCGTTTTCCAGTGGGGATGGCTTGCCGGGCTCATCGGCGTCGGCCGAGCCGGACCGGTTGAACCGTTCATTCCGATGATGCTTTTCGCCATCGTCTTCGGTCTTTCCATGGACTACGAGGTATTCCTTCTCTCACGTATGAAAGAGGAGTTCGACCGAACCGGCGACAACGCAGCGGCGGTTGCCGATGGCCTTGCGAGTACCGCGCGCGTCATCACTGCTGCAGCCCTGATCATGGTCGCTGTCTTCGGAAGTTTTGTTGCCGGTGACGACCGCACCGTGAAGCTCTTCGGGCTCGGACTCGCCGTCGCCGTTCTGATCGATGCCACTCTGGTGCGAATGGTGCTCGTACCTGCGACGATGGAACTTCTCGGCGCGAAGAATTGGTGGATCCCACGGTGGATCGATCGGGTGCTTCCACGCATCCAGGTCGAGGGTCACGCACGGCCCACTGCCGACTCGTCTGCTTGACAACAAGTTGGGGAATCCCGTAGCCCTGTATAGATATGTCCGCTCCTATGACTTCAACGAGCTCCAAACCCCTCGTCATCGTCGAGTCACCTGCCAAGGCGAAAACCATTGGCTCGTTCCTCGGATCCGACTACGACGTCCGTGCATCCGTTGGTCACGTGGCCGACCTGCCGTCGAAGGGTTTGGCCGTCGATGTCGACAACCACTTCAAGCCCACTTATGAACTCACCGAGCGAGGTGCGAAGGTCGTCAAAGAGTTGCGCCAACTCGTGAAGCAGGCATCGGCTCTCTATCTCGCCACCGACGAAGACCGCGAAGGTGAGGCGATCAGCTGGCACCTCTACGAAAACTTGAAGTCAGCCATCAAGCCCGGCGTGGAGGTCCATCGTGTGGTGTTCCACGAGATCACGAAAGCGGCCATCGGCCATGCGTTTGCCAATCCACGCGATCTCGACATCGGTCTCGTGGATGCAGCTGAGACTCGGCGCATTCTCGATCGCCTCTTCGGCTACGAAGTGTCTCCCGTGTTGTGGCGCAAGGTGAACCGGGGGTTGTCGGCCGGACGTGTGCAAAGTCCGACCGTGCGCCTCATCGTCGAGCGGGAGCGGGAGCGCATCGCTTTCGTATCCGCCGGATATTGGGGGATCGACCTGGTCTCGGCCACCTCGCCATCGTTCACCGCCAACCTCCTCGAACTCGATGGGGTTCGTATCGCCACCGGAAAAGACTTCGACGACACCGGACGCCCATCTGACAAGGTGACCGTTCTCGGGGAATTGGCCGCCGTTTCCCTGGTCGATCGTCTGCGGACGGCCACCGTCACGGTGCGCTCGGTCGACGACAAGCCATACCGCTCGTCGCCCAAAGCGCCGTTCATGACGAGCACCCTCCAGCAGGAAGCCGGTCGCAAACTCCGCCTGTCGGCCCAGCAAGTGATGCGCACTGCCCAAGGTCTGTACGAGCGGGGATTCATTACATATATGCGTACGGACTCAGTGGTTCTGGCCGACGAGGCTCTCGACGCCGTCCGGGCCCAGATCGGTCAGGACTACGGCAGCGATTTCGTGTCGTCCTCGGTGCGTCGCTACGCCAGCAAGGTGAAGAACGCTCAGGAAGCCCACGAGGCGATCCGCCCCACGTTGCCCCTGCGTAGCCCCGACTCGGTGGCCGGTCAACTGTCCGGACCCGACTTGGCGCTCTATCGCTTGGTCTGGCAACGAACCCTCGCCTCCCAGATGGCCGACGCCGCTGGCGTGACGGTGTCGATCCGTCTTGGTGCCACCGCTCCGTCGGCCGGTTCTGAGCCCGCCGCTGATTGCACCTTCGCCGCCAGCGGCACCACCATCACGTTCCCGGGGCATCGCAAGGTTTATGAGGAGTCGACCGACGACGACGGCGAATCGGGTGACGACAAAGAGGCATTGCTCCCCTCGCTCACCGTCGGCGACACCGTTGCCGTGACCGACCTTGTGCCCGGTGGCCACGAGACCACACCCCCGGCTCGCTACACCGAAGCCTCGATCGTGAAGAAGTTGGAAGAACTCGGTATCGGTCGTCCGTCCACGTGGGCGTCCATCATCCAGACGGTTCAAGACCGCGGCTACGTATGGAAGAAGGGTCAGGCCCTCGTCCCCACGTGGACCGCCTTCGCAGTGGTCTCTCTTCTCGAGCACCATTTCGGCGAATTGGTCGACTACACGTTCACTGCCGGAGTGGAAGAAGAGCTCGACGAGATCGCCGGCAAGTCGTTGTCGAAAGATGTTTGGTTGCACGCCTTCTATTTCGGTGACGCCGAACGAGGTGACCTCGGCGAACTCGGCTTGAAGCGCCTGATTGAGCAGAACATCGTCGACATCGACGCCGCGGCCATCAACTCGTTCCCCATCGGCGCCGACCCGACCACCGGTGAAGTGGTGAACGTGAAACCCGGTAAGTACGGGCCCTACGTGAAGCGCGGTGACGACACGGCAGGTGTTCCTGACAACTTGGCGCCCGACGAACTCACGATCGAAGAAGCTCTACGTCTGTTGTCGATGCCGAAGAGCGACGAGCCGATCGGTGAGTGGGAAGGTCACCCGGTGTTCGCGAAGAACGGTCGCTACGGGCCGTACGTCCAGTGGGGCACTATGGACGAGCCACCGGAAGGTCTCGCCAAGCCGAAGATGGTGAGCCTGTTCAAGACGATGGCGCTCGAGCACATCACGATGCGCGATGCACTCGACTTGTTGAGCCTGCCCCGTTCGATCGGCACCGACCCGAACGACGGCGTGGAGATTCTGGCCAACAACGGCCGCTACGGACCGTACGTTCAAAAGGACAAGGATTACCGCACGATCGACAACGAAGAGCGTTTGCTCACGATCACTCTCGATGAGGCCGTGCAGATTTTTTCGCAGCCCAAACAGTTCCGACGGGGACGATCAGTCGCGGCTAAGGGTCCGCTGCGCGAGTTCGGCACCGACCCGGTGAGCGAGCGCCCGGTCGTGGCCAAGGACGGTCAGTACGGCGTGTACGTGACCGATGGCGAAGTGAACGCGTCACTCGGTAAGGGCGATCGCATCGAAGACATGCTTCCCGAGCGGGCCTATGAACTTCTTGCCATTCGCCGCGAGGTGATGGCCGAGAAGGGCATCACACCCAAGAAGAAAAAGGGAGCGGCCAAGAAAGCTGCTCCCAAGAAGGCGGCCGCGAAGAAGTCTCCGGCCAAAAAGGC
>RFSV01000008.1 GCA_009923785.1 Acidimicrobiia bacterium
TCGATGGCCACCGCATCCCCGAGATAGCCGACATCGGTCACCGAGAAGTCGTCGGCGAAGCGATAGCGGCGGGGCACCCCGGTCGGGATGTTGATCTCGGAGATCTCAGCCTCCGACACTCCCTCTAGGTGCATCAGGAGAGCCCGCAACGAATTGCCGTGTGCGGTGACCAGCACGTCGAGACCGGCCCGTAACTGCGGGACGATCTGGTCGTACCAGTACGGGAGCACCCGGGCCACGACGTCCTTCAGACATTCACCAGCGGGTAACGAGTCGGGGGCGAGCAAGCGATAGCGGGGATCGTTGATTGGATGTTCGGCGCTCGCAGTGTCGACCGGCGGTGGCGGAACGTCGAAACTGCGACGCCACAAGTTGGTCTGTTCTGGACCGTGTCGTTCAGTCGTCGCCAACTTGTCGAGCCCCTGAAGCGCGCCGTAATGCCGTTCGTTCAGCCGCCACGATCGCTGCAACGGCAACCACACCTGTCCCATGGCCTCGAGGGCCAGATGGCACGTGACGACGGCACGCTCGAGAACCGATGTGTGCGCCGTGTCGAAACGCAGACCCTCTTCGGACATCGTGCGGCCGGCAGCAGTTGCTTCGGCTCGACCTTTGTCGGACAACGGAACGTCGTGCCAACCGGTGAACAGGTTCTGCTGATTCCACGTGCTTTCGCCGTGGCGCAGGATGACCAGTGTTCCGACTCCGTCCATGAGAACGTTCTACTTCACGAAGAGTTCGGCGATCTGGACCGCGTTCAGGGCGGCACCTTTACGCAGGTTGTCGTTGCTGACGAAGAGTACGAGACCTCGTCCGTCGTCGACCGTCGAATCTTGACGAATCCGACCGACGTAACTCGGATCCTTACCGGCGGCCTCGAGCGGAGTGGGAACGTCGAGCA
The DNA here is from genome assembly GCA_009923785.1 of Acidimicrobiia bacterium. Lineage (GTDB taxonomy): Bacteria > Actinomycetota > Acidimicrobiia > Acidimicrobiales > Ilumatobacteraceae > Casp-actino8. The sequence continues at coordinate 902 of RFSV01000008.1, forward strand.
CCACCACGCCAGGTGCCGTCGACAACAGAGCGGTCGCCCGCTCCACCGAGATGGGACGAGCGAACTCGGCATTGATACTGAGCGAGTGTCCGGTGAACACGGGTACACGCACGCAGGTACCTGACACCCGGAGATCGGGGATGTCGAGGATCTTGCGGCTCTCGTTCCGGAGCTTTTGCTCTTCGTCGGTCTCGAAGGATCCGTCGTCGACGTACTTGCCGGCATACGGCAAGACGTTGAATGCGATGGGCTTGGCAAACTTGGTCGCCTCGGGGAAAGGAACCGAGTCGCCATCGAACGTGAGATCGCGTGCTCGGTCGACGGTGTCACGAGCCTGCTTGTCGAGTTCGTCGACACCAGCGAGTCCGCCACCCGAGACCGCTTGGAACGTACTGACGATCATCTTCTGGAGTGATGCTTCGTCGTGGAGAACCTTCAGCACCGGCATGGCGGCCATCGTCGTGCAGTTGGGATTGGCGATGATGCCCTTCTTCGTGGCGTGAACGAGGTCGCCGTTCACTTCGCTCACCACGAGAGGGACATCCGGGTCCATACGCCACGCCGACGAGTTGTCGATCACGGTCACACCGGCTGCCGCGAACTTGGGTGCCAATTCACGAGACGACGTGGCACCGGCCGAGAAAAGAGCGATGTCGAGACCTGACGGATCGGCGGTCGTCGCGTCTTCCACCGTGATCGGCTGACCTTTCCATGGCAAGGTCGATCCAGCTGAACGAGACGACGCGAAATACCTGATCTCGTCGACCGGGAAACCTCGCTCCTCGAGCAAGGTTCGCATCACGCTTCCGACCTGACCTGTCGCTCCGACCACACCAACTCGCATGGGGGCAGAGGCTAACGGTCACCTCAGTCGGGTCGACGAGCGATTAACCACCAGTGGCTGGGGTCGATCCCTTCGAAGGTGCGAATCGAGAAACCGCTGACCCCGCCCTTGGACGCCACTCGACGATGACCGGTGCGGAACCAGAGCTGCGGTGTGGACACTTTGATGCCGTTCTGCACCAGATGGCGTACGACGGCACGTGGCGACAGTCGGTTGGCTTGCCACCCGAGACGGGTCGACCATCGTTGGCGAGACAGCCAGGTTCCAAAGAAAGGAACCCGCCACAGCACCCGTGTGATCACACCAGCAGGAAAGAGCACGACGTCGCGCCCGATCCATGTGCGGTAGTTCAGCACGACTCGCCCGCCGGGCTTCACCACTCGGAAGGCCTCCGACGTGAGGTGTAGCGCGTCCTCGGGATTGCAGTGTTGCAAGGTGATGTAGCTGAACACCACGTCGGCCGACTCCGAGTCGAGCGCCAGTGAACGACCATCCGACACATGGGAAGTACTGAGGCGCTCGGGAGCACCGAAAGACTTGACGGTCTCACGACAGCGATCGAGAAACGACGCGTCGAGATCGCAGGCCACCACTGAGGCGAAGCGTCGCGTGAAGCTGGCGGTCATCCGCCCGATTCCCGAACCAATCTCGACCAGCGACGACTTCTCGTTCTCCGTCGGGTCGAAACCGAAGTACTGCAGGTATGCGCCGACTTCTTGCTCGCCGGAGTCGACGAACTGTTCGAGTGTCAGTTGATCGCCGGTCGCGTTGTTGAACACCCAACCGGTGTCGCGAACGACGCTGTCCGGATCGACATGTCGCTCGGAAGCTCGACCGGCGGCCTTCCACGGAACGTGCTGATGACGGTGCTCGTCGGCCACTCGGCGAAGCTCCGTCACTTCCGCTCGGGAAGCGGAGCGCTGTAGGCCTGACCACTGTCGAGGCCAAATGCAGTGTGCAGCGCACCTGCGGCGCGCTCGAGATCGGACGACGACACCACGACCGAGATGCGAATCGTCGACGTCGAGATCATCACGATGTTGACCCCCTCGTCGGCCAGAATTCGGAACATCTTGGCGGCGATTCCAGGGCTCGATTTCATGCCGGCACCGACGAGGGAGATCTTGGCGATCGCGTCGTCATGGGAGATACCGGTGGCACCGATTTGCTTCGCGACGTCGGCGACGATCGATTCGGCGACCTTCATGTCGGCTTTGGGCACGGTGAAACTGATGTCGGTCGTGCCATCGGACGACGTGTTCTGAACGATCATGTCGACGTTCACATTCGACTGTGCCAGCGGCTCGAACAACGACGCCGAGATCCCCGGGCGATCGGGGACACTGCGCACCGTGACCTTGGCCTCGCTGACGTCGGTGACGACACCGGAAATGACGGGATCTTCCATGGAAGGCTCCTGACTCGTGACCCACGTTCCGGGCTCCCAGGTGAAGCTCGAACGAACTTGGATCGGAACGTTGTGGTTGCGGGCGAATTCGACCGAGCGGAGCGCGAGAACCTTGCTGCCGGCACCGGCCATCTCGAGCATCTCGTCGAAATTGATGTGGGTGAGCTTTCGAGCCTGCGGGACGATCCGCGGATCGGCTGAAAAGACACCAGTGACGTCGGTGTATATCTCGCAGCTGTCGGCGTCGAGGGCCGCAGCCAGAGCCACCGCCGTGGTATCGGAGCCACCGCGCCCGAGGGTGGTGATCTCGCGGTCGGTGCTCACTCCCTGGAATCCGGCGACGACGCAGACCTTCCCCTGAGCGAGAGCTTCGCGGATCCGATCGCCTCGCACCTCGAGAATCTTGGCCTTCGTGTGCGTGGTGTCGGTGATGATTCCGACCTGGCTACCGGTGAAACTCACGGCGTCGATCCCGAGGTTGGCGAGAGCCATGGCCACGAGAGACATCGAAATCCGCTCGCCGGTGGTGAGGAGCATGTCGAGCTCGCGTCCCGGGTGCACCGACGACACATCATGGGCCAGCTTGATGAGATTGTCGGTGGACTTGCCCATGGCCGACACCACGACCACCACATCGGCTCCGTGCTTCTTGGTGAACGCCACGTGCTCGGCCACGGCGCGGATTCGCTCGGGGTCGGCCACCGAGGTTCCACCGAACTTTTGCACGATGAGTGTCACGAAAATCGCAGGCTACTAGCCTGCCCTCCTCATGGGTACCGCCAAAAGAGAACGCAAGAAGCAGAACCGAGAGATGGGTCGACAGGCCGCCGCCGCCTCCGAGCGTCGCCGGGCCACCATTCGCCGAAGCACCCGCATCGTCGCCGTCGTGGTCGTGCTCATCGCCCTCTTTTTCCTGATCGCGGTCCTGACCAACGACGACGACACCTCCACATCGTCGACGAACACCGAGAACTTCGGCGCCACCACCACCTTGGTCGGTGGAGCCACCACGACGATTCCGCGAGGACCTACCACCACCCTGCCGAGCGGTCCGGTCGAATTCGTCTACGGCAGTGGCGAGTGTGCACCGAGCGACGGAAGTGCGTCCCCGACTCGAGAGTTCGACGACGCGCCACAACTCTGCATCGATCCGGCCAAGACCTACACCGCCGTCGTCGAGACGAACGAAGGATCGTTCACCATCGAACTCGATCCGACGCGAGCGCCGGGCACCGTCAACAACTTCGTCAATTTGGCCCGTTACAAGTATTTCGACGACACGGAATGCCATCGGGCGATCCCCAACTTCGTCGTGCAGTGCGGTGACCCAACCGCCACCGGTACCGGTGGACCGGGGTACTCGTTCGCCGACGAACTTCCCGAAAGCGGCGACTACCAAATCGGCTCCATTGCCATGGCCAACTCCGGGCCGAACACCAACGGCAGCCAGTTCTTCGTGATCACCGGTTCCGACGGGGCGTCGTTGCCCCCGAACTACACGTTGTTCGGTCAGGTCACCGACGGACTCGACGTCGTTGCCGTTCTCGATTCGCTTGGCAACCCGAACGACAACGGTGTTCCGCCGCTCGGCGACATCCGCATCGTCTCGGTCACCGTCACCGAGGCCTGATCGATTCGGCTCTCGTAGCCGTTCTCACGAACCGAGTTCGCTCATCTCTATCGGTCGACCTTCCTCGATCGATCGATGAGCCGCGACGCCGATGGCCACTGACGCCAGTCCAGCGTGTACGTCGACTTCGGGCTTCGCGCCAAGACGAATCGCATCGCAGAATCGCGCCACTTCCACAAAACTCGCGCCGAAGTGGAAGCCCACGTGAGCGATCGATGGATCGATCGTGGCCGATGACGGCACGATCGATCGATCACGACGCGTTCCGATGTACACCGAGCCATCTCCTGGTACTGCAGCCTCCACCTTTCCCTCGTCACCCACGACACTGATCTCCTGCTCGTTGCGCGAACCTTCGGCGAACATGCACAGATCGAGATGGGCCCGCACCCCGTTCGCGTAATCGACGATCACGAACGCGTTGTCGAGAATGTCGGATCTCTCGCCGTCGTACACCTCGTCGAGATGGTTCACGTCCTGTCCTCCACTCGCGTACACGCGCCGAGGAGGTGCGTCGACGACGAGGTTCATGAGGTCGAAGAAGTGACAGCACTTCTCGACGAGAGTGCCTCCGGTGTTGCGTGAGAAGCGGTTCCAATTGTCGACCTTCACCAGGAACGGGAACCGGTGCTCGCGAATCGACACCATTCTCGTGATCCCGAGCCGTCCGGATCGGACGACGTCCACCAAAGCGGCGATCGGAGCCATGTAGCGATACTCGAGGCCGACCCACGTGAGAGAGTCGCGCCGATCCGCCCACTCCACAACGTCACGACAGTCGTCGAGGGTCGTGCACATCGGTTTCTCGACCAACACCGGAACGTCGGTCGACAACACGTCACGCAGCACGTCGACATGAGTGAAATTCGGTGACGCCACGATCACCGCATCCACCACGTTCGCATCGAGCAGGTCACGATGGTCGCGAAACTCCGAGACCGATCGCCCGCTGAGCTCACGTCGAGCCCACGCCAGCGGTTCGTCGTTGGGGTCGCAGATCGCAACCACCTCGGCACCATCCAGAGCGATGACGTTGCGAATGTGTTCGCAGCCCATCATGCCGGTGCCGATCACACCGACGCGCAGATCGCTCGACATGATGCTTCTCAGTTCGGGAGTTCGCCCACGATTTCGTGGGGACCGATGCTCTCCCAGCCGGCATCGCTTCGCAGTAGCGACGACGTCGAGGGCAAGAACACCAAAGGAACGTCGGTGAGTTTTCGGACACGAGCCTGCCGATCAGGCGTGAGCATCTCGGACTGCGGAACGACTGTCATACCGCTCAGGAGCCCGAGACCGAGAGCCAGCGCTCCACCACGCGGGTCGAGCATCGGATCACACAGCGCCGACGCCGATGCCGCGCATCCGACGACGACACCGCCCGAACGGAGAACGTCGTGCAGCGCGTCCCAGATGGGAGTGTCTTTCACGACACTGCGCAAGTGAATGGGATTGTCTCCCACCAACCACACGGCGCGAGCCGAGCGAACGACGTCGGCCGCACCGACGTCCATCGCCTCGATACGGCTCATCACCATCAGTGCTTCCACCTGAACATCGAGTCTTTCGGCCCACGACATCGCCGCGGCGACCAGTACTTCGGGGCGTTCGAAAGCATCGGCCGTGGGTAGCACCACCACTCGATCGGCCTGAGCGTCCGACAGCAATCGGCGATCGAGTTCGTCGTGAAGGCTGAACGGCCCCCCGCCCTGCAGAACGATGGTTCCCGGCATGAGGACGACCTTAGGCCGTGTATTCGCCCACTTCTTGCCGTGGTTACCGGAGGGTAATTATGGTGACGACCACATCTGGCCTCCGTTCACTGTCGGACGCCCCTTGGAAAGGACATCGGATGGCCATTCACACCGTCGGCATCGTGGGCTCGGGAATCATGGGATCGGGACTCGCCGAAGTCGTGGCGCGAGCCGGACTCACCGCCATCGTCCGCTCCCGGTCGCAAGCCACCGCCGATGCCATGGTCGCCTCGGTGGCCAAAGGTTTGGCCAAGCAGGTGGAAAAGGGACGTCTGGCCGAGGACGAGTCGGCCGCGATTCTCGGACGCATCACGCCGGTCTCCGATCTCGGAGCACTCTCCGATTGTGATCTCGTCATCGAGAGCATCGTCGAAGATCTCGACACCAAAAAGGCGCTCTTCGCCGAACTCGACCGAACGGTCAAGCAAGGCGCGATTCTCGCCACCAACACATCGACTCTTCCGGTGATCGAATTGGCGATGATCACATCGCGACCCGATTCGGTGTGCGGTATCCATTTCTTCAATCCGGCTCCGGCCATGCCTCTCGTCGAAGTTGTTCGACCTCTGTCGGCATCCGATGCCACGATCGACACTGCTACGGCTTTCGCCGAGGCCTGCGGCAAGCAGCCCGTTCAGGTGAAGGACCGCGCCGGATTCATCGTGAACGCGCTTCTCTTCCCCTATCTCAACAATGCCGTTCGGATGCTCGAGCAAGGGACGGCCAACATGGCCGACATCGACACCGCCATGAAGGGTGGCTGCAACTTTCCCATGGGACCGTTTGCACTTCTCGACCTGGTCGGACTCGACACATCGCTCGCCATCCTCGACGCTCTTTATGACGAATTCCGTGATCCGAACTACGCCGCGATGCCGACCTTGCGTCGAATGGTCGCCGCCGGTCGCCTCGGCCGCAAGACCAAGGGCGGTTTCTACGACTACTGATCGACTCCTGCGATGACGTCCTCACTCCTCGGTTCGGAGGACCTCGCGCGATTCTCGATCGCACCTGAAACGCTCTCTCCCGGTGACTGGGACTTCTCTCTCGTTCCCATACCCGACGAGGCGAACGACGACGGAGACGATTCAGACCTCGTCTGCATCGGTGCCGATCTCGAGCCGGCCACACTCGTCTCCGCCTACTCGAACGGCTTCTTTCCGATGCACGTCGGTCCGCGCCGTCGTGAGATCGGATGGTTCTCTCCCGATCCGCGCGGAGTGATTCCTATCGGTGGTCTGCACGTTTCGAGATCTCTCCGCAAGCACACCAAACGATTCCGCTGCACCGTCGATCGAGCTTTCGAACGGGTGATGCGCGAGTGCGGAGACGAACGCCGACCACACGGATGGATCGACGACATCTTCGTCGACTCCTATTCCGAGATGAATCGTCTCGGATGGGCCCATTCGGTCGAAGTGTGGCGCGACGACGAACTCGTCGGTGGTTTGTACGGAGTCCGCATCGGCCGCTTCTTCGCCGGCGAGAGCATGTTCCATCGAGTGACCGATGCCTCCAAGGTCGCCCTCGTCGCAACGATGGACGCTCTGATTTCGCTCGACTTCTCATTGTTCGACGTGCAGTGGACGACACCCCACCTCACCTCCATGGGTGCGGTGGATCTCCCCCGTTCGACGTATCTCGAGTCGGTCCGTCGGGCCGTGGATCCCGTCCAGCGAGGAAATCTGCCGGCGTCCCCGACAGACTGACACCATGACCGCGAACTCTTCGGCCTCTTCGTCAGACGCACCTCGTCGCGACGCACCCTGGCTGATGCGCACGTATTCGGGCCACTCGACTGCCCAGGCATCGAACGAGCTGTACCGAACCAATCTGGCCAAGGGTCAGACCGGTCTCTCGATCGCCTTCGACCTCCCCACCCAGACGGGCTACGACCCCGACTCGTCGATGGCGGCCGGCGAGGTCGGAAAAGTCGGAGTGCCGGTCGCTCATCTCGGGCACATGCGCACCTTGCTCGACGGCATACCGCCCGGGCAGATGAACACTTCGATGACGATCAATGCGACCGCAGCCTGGCTGCTCGCCCTCTACGTCGCCAACGCCGAAGAGCAGGGTGTCGAGCGCTCGCAACTTCGTGGTACGACTCAGAACGACATCGTGAAGGAGTACCTCTCCCGCGGTACCTACATCTTCCCGCCGGTTCCCTCGCGACGACTGATCGTCGACATGGTCGCCTGGTGCGCGAACAACGCGCCCAAGTGGAACCCCATGAACGTCTGCTCGTATCACTTGCAGGAAGCCGGGGCGACGCCGGTTCAGGAGATCGCCTACTCGCTCGCCACGGCTGTCGGTGTTCTCGATGCCGTTCGCGATTCGGGCCAGGTTCCGACCGAGCAGTTCCCGCAGGTCTTCGCATCCATCTCCTTCTTCGTGAATGCCGGCATTCGTTTCGTGGAGGAGGTGTGCAAGATGCGCGCCTTCACCGATCTCTGGGAGCGCATCGGTCGCGATCGCTACGGAGTCACCGACGACAAAGCACTTCGCTTCCGCTACGGAGTCCAGGTCAATTCTCTCGGTCTCACCGAAGCACAACCCGAGAACAACGTTCAGCGCATCGTTCTCGAGATGTTGGCCGTGTCTCTGTCGAAAAAGGCGCGCGCCCGCTCGATCCAGCTTCCAGCCTGGAACGAAGCCCTCGGTCTGCCGACACCATGGGATCAACAGTGGAGTCTGCGTATGCAGCAGGTGCTCGCGTTCGAGACTGACCTTCTCGAGTACGGGGACATCTTCGACGGTTCGCGTGTGATCGAAGCACGTACCACCGAAATCCGTGACGCAGCATGGGCCGAATTCGAAGAGGTTCTCCAACTCGGTGGCGCCTTCGAGGCAGTGGACCATCTGAAGGGTCGACTCGTGAGATCGATGGCCGAGCGAACGCGCCGCATCGAGTCCGGGGAGCAAACCGTGGTCGGTGTCAACAGCTACCGCGAGACCGAGGTGTCCCCGCTCGGAGGGGGCGACAAGATCGTGAAGGTCGACCCCGCCGTCGAACGCGAAACCATCGCCGATGTCGAGGCCTGGCGAGCTGCACGCGACCAACATGCCGTCGATACCGCCCTCGCCGAACTCCGACGGGCCGCGGTCGACGGTGACAACATGATGGAACCGTCGATCGCTCTCGCCAAGGCTGGCGGAACCACGGGTGAATGGGCCGGTGTCCTGCGGGAGGTGTTCGGAGAGTTCCGAGCACCCACCGGTGTCTCGGCTGCGGTCGGCAAACGACCGGGTGAACTCGCCGATGTCGCCGAATTCGTCCGAACCATTCCCGGTGGTCCGCCCAAACTGCTCGTCGCCAAACCGGGTCTCGACGGACACTCCAACGGAGCCGAGCAGATCGCCGTGGCAGCTCGTGACGCCGGGATGGAAGTCATCTACTCCGGTATCCGCCTCACGCCCGAACAGATTGCCGCCAGCGCTCGCGACGAGGACCCTGACGTGATCGGTCTGTCGATTCTGTCCGGATCGCACCTGTCGCTCGTACCAGCGGTCATCGAATGCTTGAAGAAAGACGGAGTCGACATTCCTGTCGTCGTCGGCGGGATCATCCCCGAGGAAGACCGGTCACGACTTCTCGCCGGTGGAGTCACAGCTGTGTACACACCGAAGGACTACGAGCTCGGCCGCATCATGCGTGACATTGCCGAGATCGCGTCAGCGACTCGGGCTTGACGTTCAGACCGAAACAGCTCGCTGCGAGTCGATCCACTCTCCGAGTCGAGGGCTGCTCTCGAAACTGGTGATCAACGCGTAGCGGGGACGATCGGAGTTGTGCACCACGACGTGCCACAGACGCTGCGTATCGACGACGAAACGCGCTCCTTTGGGGAGCGGCACTCGTCGTTCGGTCGACGGATCGGGAAGCCCGTCGGCATCATTGTCCATGAGCAACATGTAACTGTTGGGCTGATCGGTGAGTTCGACCCACGAACGAACCACCCAACCTTCGTCGTCGGGATTGAAACGGTTGTTGTCGTCACGATGTATCGAACGAAGTGCAGTCGCATGATCCTGCGGTTCGAGTTTGATGATGCGAACGCGGCCGAAGTTGGCGCCCACCGAATCGACATAACGACGCAGGGTCGGCGCCTTCTCGGCGTTGACCGTCCAGAGTGCTCCTTTGTCGGTCTTGCCCTTGTCCCAGAAGCCGCGACAGTCGAGTTCGCCGTCGGCTGACGCGAGAGGAGCGAAGTTGGTATCGCCACCACTCTTCCAGTCCATGTATTCGAGGGATTCCCATTCCTCGCGGGGGATCTCGATCGGCATCGGGCTCAGGGCGACGAAACCGGTCTCGGCGAGCACCGGAAGGCGTCGATGAGGAGTCTGAAGAGGAATCTTGACCGACCAGTGATCGTGGTTCGGCCAGAAATCGGTGCCGTCGGCCATGAGCGCAGTGTACGAAGTTCGTTCAGGGAGTGGCGATCGTCGACTCGACGGCGGGAGCCGCTGTCGTGGTCATCGCTGTCGGCGGAATCTTCAAACGCTGACCGGCCTGGATCGCATCGGGGTCGGCGATGGCGTTGTACGAGATGAGATCGGACATCGACACGCCGAACGACTGCGCGATGCCGAAAAGCGTGTCGCCCTGCTGGATCGTGTAGAACTCCTCGGCCACGGGGGCGAGTGTCGTCGGGGAGACGGTGGTCTCTGGCACCGTCGGCGCCGCCGTCAGCAGGGGAAGAGTGTCGACCGACTCGCTGTCTCCACCACATCCCGCCAACGACAACGGGACGATCACAGCGACTGCGAGAGCGACCGACTTCACGACTCGCATGGTAGGGCCTCGCACAGAACGATCCTCGCCGGTCAGTCGGAACGACGGGTCACGTAGTCGGCCAGTGCCGTCAACTCGGCGCGTGCTCCTCCGGCCAACTCGATCGAGTCGAGGGCCGCCACGGCTTCACTGGCCAGGCGGTCGATCGTCGCCTCCATCTCGGCCAAGGCACCGGAATCGACGATGATGCTCTGCACGGTCTCGACGTCATGATCGCCGAGAACTGATCGACCTACCCGGTCGAGAACGGATCGTTGGGACGGGTCGGCCCGCTCGAGAGCGATGGCGAGCAGCGGAGTGGGCTTCCCTTCACGAAGATCGTCGCCAACTGGCTTTCCCGTCACACTCGGATCGCCGAAGACCCCCATGACGTCGTCACGCATCTGGAATGCGTCACCGAGTGGAAGGCCGTACGCACTCAACGCCGGAAGCAGAGTCGCCGACGAGTGGGGCGAGGCGATCGCGGCTCCGAGATGCAACGGACGTTCGACCGTGTACTTGCCGCTCTTGTAGCGACAGATCCGCTCGGCCTTGTCTCGACGTCGATCGTGATGGGCCGATCCCATGAGATCGAGAAGCTGACCGATGTTCAATTCGATACGTAACTCGTGCCAGACGGATCGAGCCTCGCTCGGGATGCCGTCGAGGAGACGGTCGCTGACGACGAAGGTCAGATCGCCGACGAGGATCGCGATTCCGTCGCCGTATCGACGCGATTCCCCGCTTCCCCCGAACTCACGATGGCGATCCGCGAACACCTCGTGGGTGACCGGCTCGCCCCGGCGGGTGGATGCACCATCCATGATGTCGTCATGGAAGAGAGCAAAGGCGTGGAGAAGTTCGAGGGCAGCTCCGGCGTCCACCACTCGCGAATCGTCGACAGCACCTCCAGCACCCACGAATCCCCATTGGCAAAAAGCCGGACGTAGACGCTTTCCTCCAGCGCCTACCAGTCGCCGGATCTCGGTGAGCGGAGAGGCGAGGTCGGAGTCGAAGGACGACCAACGGTTCTCCTCGTCACGGAGCACCTCGTCGAGACGTGCTTCGACGCGGCGGGCGATGTCGATCAGGGACGGCGGGGGGACCGAAGTCACCGTGTCAGGCTACGGGGACGGTAGCGACTGTGAACGTCAGTCTTCGAGACCGGCCACGACTTTTTCGATCTGCATCTTGGCGTTGCCGATGCGCTCCCGGCAGACACGAATCAACTCGGATGCACGGGCCACGCGCTCGGCCAATACGTCGACGTCGACGTCGCTTTCCTCGAGTTCACCCAAAATGTTCTCGAGTTCCTCCAACGCAGCGGCATACCCGATGTCGTCGATGGAGTCGCCGGACGCTCCGGTCTTCTTGCTCATCCGGTTCTCCTTTCGTCGGTCGGCTCTCCCGACACGGTACTCCTGAACGAGCCGTCGGCGATCTGCGTCACGACCACCTCTCCCTCGTTCACGTCGCTCACCGACCGGATCGCCTGACCGGTCGTGCTTCGAGTGACCGACCATCCGCGCCTCATGAGTTCCCGAGGATCGAGTAGTCGGCTTCTCGTTTCGAACTCGCCGAGTCGACGCAGATGTTCGGCCATCACGGCGGGAGCACGGCGTCGAAGGGTGTCGGTGTGTGCGGAGAGCACCGTCGCCGCAGTCGTGACCGAACCACGAGAGGACGACACGAGCCGCAGCCGTCGTTGCCCGAGCCGGTCGTCGGCGCGCACTAGTGCATTTCTCGTGTGACCGGCGATGAGATGTGTGACATCCGTGAGAGCAGTCGCACTCTCGTTCAGATGATCGGTCGAGAGTCGAGCGATATCGCGCCATGCCTCTTCCGTTACGTCGACGAAATGCTGCACTCGCTCCACGAGTCCGGCTGCGCATGCTGTTGGGGTCTTGTAACGACGATGAGCGACTTCGTCGGCAACACTGGTGTCGATCTCGTGGCCGATTCCCGTCACCACAGGAATGGGTGAGCGTGCGATGGCGAGAGCGATGGCTTCGGCGTCGAAGGTGGCCAACTCGGCGCGACTTCCACCACCGCGCATCACGGCGATCACGTCGATGTCGGATCGTCGGCTCAACGCCTCGATGGCGCGGCTGACCTGCGAGACGGCGGAGTCACCCTGCACGGTGACATCGGCAAGACGGAGGACGAAACCGAGTTCGCTACGTTCGATCTCGTGGGTGAAGTCGGCCCAAGCCGCACTGCTTCCGCTCGTCACCACACCTACCCTCAGAGGCACGGGACTCCACTCCACGTCCTTGTTGCGGTCGTAGTCGCCCGACTCTCGCAATTTGCGAATCAGCTCGTCTCGCTGCATGGCGATGTCGCCCAGGGTGAATCGCGGATCGATCCCGCGCATCACGAGTGACAGCTTGCCGAACGGTGCATAGAAATCGAGTTGGCCGTAGACCCGAACCTTGAGTCCGTTCTCGAGTGTGACACCGGTCTTCATGAGAATCGGTCGAATCTTGTTGAACTCGCCACGCCAGAGATTGACGTTCAACTGTGCACGCTTGCCGTCCTTCAATTGCTCGACCAGTGTGAAGTACGTGTGTCCACCCTTGTTGCTGATGCCGGTGATCTCACCCCACACCCAAACGCCGTCGTCGAAGGATTCTTCCAACACGTCGTTGATGGTTCCGGCCAGCTCCGACACCGAGTAGGTGCTCGCCTCGCTCGTCTGGTCATCGACGTCGTCGTCGACGAATTCGTCATCCCACTCGTCGTCGAATTCGTCGACCGACACGGTGATCAGCCTTCCAACACCATGCGGACACTCGTGCGACCGGCTCGAACATGTCGTGCCTCGACTTCGATCTCGGTGCCCGACGCTGCCGACACGATCCACTCGTGACGAACTCGATCAGGTGTTCCGTCGGACATGGCGCCACCGTTGAGTCGGAAGGCGGCCCGTCCTTCCAGCTGTCCGAGCTTCACGCGTGCGGGTGTGCCGATCACTTCACCATTCGGCACTCGGATCTCAACGGTCATTGGTAGAACCAGGTTGCTCTTACGAGCCAGACCACTGATGTCGGTCGGTAGCCAACCAGTGTTGGCAACTCCGAGAACGACGCGCCACGTGTTGGCCCCCAATGATTCCGCTTTCAGTTCCCCGATCTCCAGACGAGGTGATGCAAGTGCTTGATGCACCGCGAACTCGGCATGTGGCACGACTTCCTTCTTCAACCACGAGAGCGGTGGATTCGTCCAGGTATGGAAGACGTCGCATCCACCGATCTCGATCGGGCCGAGGTCGGGATGATCGAACGCACGCCACGGAACGTACGAGCCTGGTGCATGGCGATCGGTCCATCGAGCCACTGCGAGTTCCTGCTCGGGTGTCGGTCCTTCGTACCAGATGAACGTGTGAGCCCGTTCCCCGGTGGCGTGATGGATCACGTCCCAGAACTCGGTGGTCCACGAGTACACACCGAGATGCTCGTAGGCCCAATCGTCCCCGGCGCCGCTCATCACGTCGGACTTGTCCCACGTGAAGTCCTCGTAGACCGAGTGCACCTTGTAACCCGTCAGCTCGGTGCCGCGTTTGCCGAATTCGTTCCACGTCCAGACGTCGGCTGGCGACAGCGATGAATCAGGTTTGGTGCTGGACGGACGGAGAAGTACGCCACCGAAGGTGTGATACGCGTTGTATCCGCACACATTCGTTCGGGCTCGCACGGCGCGAACGAGTGCGTCGATCTCCGGCTCCGACATCGGGTGATCACCCGATCCCGTAACGGTCGTCGACCAACCGGCCGGGAAGTTGCGATTGAGATCGAGACCCGACGGATCGCGCGGAGTGGGAACCGTGTAGCCGTCGTAGTCGACGACACGTCCTTCGGCGAGCAGGCGATAGCGCGGGCGATCGGTCATCCCGTCCAGAGGGACTGGCACCATGACTCGTGGATCGTCGGGGTGTTCGACCCACGATCCGTCCGGGTCGGCGATGCGCATGGTGAGAATTCGTCCGTCACCGTCGACGTCTTCGGCATGGAGTCCGGGCCAACGGTGACCATCGGTCCACGGCCACGAACGCACGCTCGAACGATGGAACATGGGACGATCGGCCAGCGCGGCCTCCACGCCGTCGGGATTGACCCGCGGCGCAACGTAGAAGGTTCTCGTCCGAAGTGCTTGCACCACCATCGGATCGTTCGTCTCCGCTCCGGTCATCAGATGGTGGATCAGGTGGAGTGCGGCCACTCCGCCGGTCACTTCGACGGCGTGAATGTTGGCATCGACCCAGTGCGCAGGCTTTGACTCGTGCGATCCGGTCGACGAATCGGTGATCGCGGCCACCCAGAGTTTGCGACCTTCGTACGAATGACCGTAGGTCTCGAGAGTGATCAGATCGGGACGGCGTTCGGCCGCGTGTTGCAACCAGATCACCATGTCGTCGTAACGCAGGAAACGATCGAAATCGTAGGTACTCGGGTCGAATGACATCGCCGTGACCCTACTCCTGGCCGTCGGCCCGTTCGGTCGTCACGCGCACGTGCACGGCCGTGACGCACACCTGGGACATCCAGACGCGTATCGGGAGACCGCGTCGGTCAAGTCGACTCCCATTTGGTTGGCGAGTGACGCAACCCACGCCAACACGTCACCGAACTCGTGGACACGCTGTTCGTGCGAACCCTTGCGAACGGCCTGGGCCAGTTCACCCAGTTCCTCGGTCAACCACGCAACGGTCGACGGAACTCCTCGTGCACGATCGCGGTCTCCGAACGTCTCTTCGATGATCTGCTGGAGATCGGCGATTTCCACGAGGTCACCGTAGGCGACGTTCAGCCGAGCGTCGACCTGACCCAGGCATCGAGGAACTCGAGACCCTTCTCGCCCGAAGTGCGCCCCTTCACCGTCCCGTCGGCTCCCACGATCACCATGAACGGATAACCACTGACTCCGTAGGCGGCCGCTGCCGCCTGATCCACCGAATCAGCCATGACCGGCCACGACCAACCCTTGCTGGCGATCCAATCGGACGGGGGAAAGTTCGGGCGATCGGCACTCACGGCCGTGCTGATACCGACGATCGACAGTCCTTCGGGGATCATGCCGTTCCCCTGCCAGTCGAGAATCACCGGGATCTCGGCGTTGCAGTGCGGACACCAGTGCGCCAAGAAAACCAAGAGCACGTCTCCACCCTGTCCGGGGGTGATGCTGAGCGCACTGCCGTCGAAGGACGCGCCCGACAGGGTGGGGGGAGTAAGTCCGACGGCCGGATCGGCGCTCTCGTCGGTCAGGGGTTCGAGCGCCATCCCGTCCACGACGACCGGCTGATTCTCGGCTGCAGCTCCGGGAGCGACTGCCGTCGATGACGTGGTCACCGGAGCCACATCGTCATCGGACGAGCCACCACCGGCGACGACCGCAACTATGAGGGCCGAGGCAATAGCCACGACGATCGCGGCCACCACGAGTCGAGTGCTGTTCGTGTTAGTCGTCGTTTTCTTGGTCGTCATCGTCATCTCCTCGAGCACAGAACCTTCTCTTGTCTACCCATTCAGTCGAACATCTCGGACGTCGAGTTCATGTGTTCGCCGTCATCGACCGACCTCGACGACGCTGGCGTGACGAACAACAAGGCGAGTATCACTGCGAATCCGGCCCAGGCCATGAAGGCCAGGGTCACGAAGCCGAACTCTCGGAACCAGATGTCGGTGCACGATGGCCCGACCGAGCACGCCCCGTCGCCGAGAGCTGGTTTCCATTCGATCACGTAGTGATAGGTCGACACCCCGAGACCAGCCACCGCCAGTGGTAACGCGTACCACTTCACACTTCGATCACGGCGCAGTGCAGCGACCAGCAAGATGCCGGCAAGGGGGTACATACAGATGCGCTGGAACCAACACAGTCGACAGGGGACGTAGTCGGCTACCTCGCTGAAGTAGAGGCTCCCGGCCGTGGAGACCGCAGCCACCAACCAGGCCAGCCACGTGGACACACCATGAAGGCCCTCACTCAGCTGACGGGCGACTGACGAGCGCCGACTCGCGAGTCGTGCCCCGACGACCACGAGGACTCCGGCCGATGCGACGATCGCCAGCATCGACGAGAAGAGTTCCATCGACTGGACGTCCATCGATTCCAGTATGCCGTCGGTCGGTGCGATGATGGGCTCTTGAGCGAGTACGACGAGGTGACGATTCCACCGTTCGTGTCGATCGACGACGTCGACCGACTGCTCGCCGAGCCATCGATCGACGTGGTGATCGCCGACGTTCGCTGGTATCTCGACGGACGGGATGCCCGCTCGGTCTATCGCACCGGACACGTTCCCGGAGCGGTCTTCGTCGACGTGGACTCCGATCTCTCGACACCTGGTGAGCCGATCGACGGACGTCATCCACTTCCGACACCGGAAGCATTCGCTCGCGCGATGGAGCAGCTCGGAATCGGCGACAACACCTGGGTCGTGGCCTATGACGACACGGGCGGAATGACGGCTGGTCGACTCGTCGTCATGCTGCGCATGCTCGGACGTCGAGCTGCTCTCTTGGACGGAGGCTTGTCGGCATGGACCGACAAGCACGGTGACCAGTTACAGACCGGAGACGTGACATCGAAGGCGACGTCGTTCACAGTCGCGCCGTGGCCGACCGAACGTCTCGCATCGATTTCCGACGTCGATCGATTCGCAGTGCGCTCGACGATCGACCGAACGGTGGTTCTCGACGCTCGAGCCGCACCTCGCTTCCGGGGCGAGGTCGCCGCGGTCGATCCACGACCCGGACACGTTCCAGGTGCCTACAACTCGCCGTGGGAGTCCTTGCTCTCGGACGGCCACCTTCGCGCCAAGGACGAACTCGTCACCCACTATCTGGAACTGTGCGTCGATCAGGCCGACGACGTGATCGCATCGTGTGGCTCGGGAGTGTCGGCCTGTTTGAACGTTCTGGCCATGGAGTACGCCGGTTTCGCCCCGCCGCGCCTCTTCGTCGCATCGTGGTCGGGTTGGTCGTCCGATCCCGAACGTCCGACCGAACTCGGAGCCTCGCCACCCGATCGCCGACGCTTCGTCATGGCCGCGCGACGCCGTTCGGCTCGTGACGCATCACTCGGAACGGACGCCTTGAGAGATCTCCGGCGCGTTCGGCGCGGAAAGCGCCTTGCCCAACTCGAATGGTTCGAAGCTCTGTATCGCGTCTATCTCGCCGCCTTCGTCTTCGGTGGATCGTTTTTGTTCGTCTCGGGTCTGGTGACCGACGGCGAGTTCGCTCCTGACACCACTCGTCGAATCGTGTCCGAGGCACCGGGATGGCTCGGGGTTCTCGCTGTGATCGTGTTCGCGCTCGGACTTCGATCGGGCAGCCTCGGCGGTCCGATCGCTCTCGAGGAAGCCGATGTTCGTCATCTTCTCGGTGCTCCAATCGATCGACGGCGCGTCCTCGTCGTGCCCGCTCTGCAGCGCACACGATCACTGGTCTTCAGCGCTGGCCTCACCGGAGCGGCCGCCGGGCAGATCGTCGGTCGTCGTCTTCCCGGCACCGAACTCACCTGGGCTGTTTCGGGCGCAGCATTCGGCGCATCATTGGCCATCGTCTTCGTCGCCTCGGCTCTCGTGGCGCATGCTCTGCGAGTACCGCGCTGGCTTACAACCGTGATCGGAGCTCTTCTGCTTCTTTGGCAGGCATTGTCGGCAACTCCCGACAACGTCGACGTCGTCGGTCCCGCCGACGGTTTCGGTGGGCTTGCCTTCTGGGAGATCCATGTCGAATGGATAGATCTCACGGCACCACTGTTCGGTCTGCTTCTCGTGACGGTGGGATTCGCGCTTCTCGGTCGGATGTCGCTCGAAGCTCTCACGCGACGAGCAGCCCTCGTCACACAGATGCGATTCGCCGTGACGTTGCAAGATCTGCGAACGGTGATGCTTCTGCGACGCCAGTTGAGTCATGAACGAAGTCGGTCACGTCCATGGATCATTCGACGTCGTAACAGCGGTCGCCGCGCCGACTGGCAGCGTGCGTGGCAGGGACTTCTGCGCTTTCCAGGATCTCGACTGATCCGAATCGCCGTCCTGTCGATCCTCGTCGGTGCCACCTCCGCTCTCGTCTTCGAAGGAACGGCCCCTCTCGCCGTCGTGGCGGGTTTCGTATCGTTCGTGATCGGTCTCGAACTCACCGAACCGCTTGCGCAGGAGATCGATCATGGTGATCTGACCGATCGATGGCCGGTCGAGCGCGGGCAGACGTATCTCGGACTTCTGGCTGCACCGCTCGTCGCCTCGATTCCCCTTGGCGTCGTTGTTGCCATGACCCTCGGAGTGGTCGGAGATCGCGCATGGGCCGTGGCGGCCGTCGTCGGCGTTCCCGCGATCGTCGCTGGTGTGGCCGGAGCCGCAGTGAGTGTGGTGTCGGGAGCACCCGATCCGGTCACCTCGGTCGCCCGAGATGCGACGCTTCCACCTGAGATCGCCGGAACGGCCAACGTCGTGAAGGCGATCTGGCCTATTGCAATTGCGTTCACTGGACAGGTACCGATCCTGGTCGCCGAAACCGCTCGCCAATCAGGGTCCGGCCCCGAAGCGGCCGCACTTCGCGGAGCGATCTTCACGCTGTTGGTGGTCGGACTCGTAGGTGGCTGGATACATCGCCGAGACGACATTCGAGCGTGGATCGATCGCGCACGACACGAGAGCCGAGGAGTACGAACATGACCACGCCTGCGCTTGCTGCCATCGATCTCACCAAGGACTACGGGGACGGGCCGGCCCTCGACTCCGTCTCGTTGACCATCGAGGCCGGAGAACGAACCGCTCTCGTCGGCCACAACGGATCCGGAAAGACCACTCTCTTGCGCATGGCGGCTGGTCTCCTCGACTCGACCTCGGGTCGTCTCGAAATCTTCGGATGCCGTCCTGTCGACATCGACGCACGGCGTCGTCTCAGTTATCTGTCCGACACTCCTGTCTTCTACGACGACCTCTCGGTCTGGGAACACCTCGAATACACCGCGCGTCTCCATGGTGTCGTCGATTGGATCGATCGCGCTTCCGAGTTGCTTGTCGCACTCGGGCTGGACTCACGGGCTGACGATCTGCCCAGTCGATTCAGTCGCGGACTGAAGCAGAAGGCGGCTATCGCTACCGCCCTCGTTCGACCCTTCGACCTCCTGCTCGTCGACGAACCCTTCGTCGGACTCGACACCGCCGGAAAGAAGGCGTTGCTCTCGTCGTTCGACGACGCGTCCGACCGCGGCGCCACTCTCGTCGTCGCGACCCACGAGCCGTCGTTTCTCGATCGTGTCTCCCGAGTGATCATCCTGCGCAACGGAGAAGTCGTCCACGATGGCTCCCCGACGGACGACTTCGTCAGGTCGTGGATACACTCGCCGTCATGAAGGAGTTCGTCTCGATCAAGGTGTCGTCGTTCGATCACGACGCACTCGCCACGAGCCTCACGGCCAAGTCGGGCGATGGTTGGTCTGTCGTGAGCATTGTGTCGGTCAACTCCGACATCGTGGCTTACCTCTCGCGCGAGACGACGGAACGTTCGGTAACCGGTGCAAACGATTCGTCAGTCGGATCTACTGAACCCGCTGGTTGGGGTGCGGTCGCAGCGAGTGACATCGCGTCGTCGGCTCCGACTCAGATGGTTTCCACGACTCCTGCCTCCGATGCTCCGTCGACCGCCGGCCTCGATGCGACCGCCTCGACATCGGGCACTCCATCGGTTCCTGCTGACTGGTACAAGGATCCGTCCGGCCGATTCGAGTATCGCTACTGGGACGGACAGAAATGGACCGAGCACGTGTCACGGGGTGGCACGGTGCACAAGGATCCGCCCACTCCCTGATGCGTCGACCGACCGTCAAGTAGGTTCGACTCGTGCGCGCCACGTCAATCGGACACGCCGGAATTCTCGTCGAAACCGCGCAGGGTTCGATCGTCTGTGATCCCTGGTTCGAGCCGGCCTTCTTTGGTTCGTGGTTTCCGTTTCCGCGCAATGACCGGCTCCCGACGCGTGTCAACGACGCGATACGCCGCCCGTCCTTCCTGTACATCTCGCATCTTCACGGCGATCATCTCGACGAGCAGTGGCTCCTCGAGAACATGCCGCGGCTGACACCAGTTCTGCTTCCTGACTATCCGACCCAAGAGCTCGAGCGCCGTCTCCGTGGTCTCGGATTCACCGAGTTCGTTCGCACGATCAACGGTGAGGAAATCGACCTCGGTGACGGACTGAAGGTGGCAATTCACGTCGAAACCGCCATCGCCGACGGACCGGGGGGTGACTCCGCTCTCGTCATCACCGACGGCGTGCACCGACTCGTGAACCAGAACGATTGTCGAACCAGTGACCTCACCGCGTTGGCATCCCATGGCCCGGTCGACCTGCACTGGCTGCAGTTCTCCGGCGCGATCTGGTACCCAATGGTGTACGAAATGCCCGACGACGAGAAGCGCCGTCTGGTTCACGACAAGGTCGAAAGCCAATTCGCTCGAGCACTTCGCTACGTCGAGGCGATCGACGCGCGCCATGTCGTACCGTCGGCCGGTCCCCCGGCCTTTCTCGATCCCGAACTGTTCGACTTCAACGTGATCACCGGTGACGAACTGTCGATCTTCCCGGATCAGACCGAGTTCCTGCGACGACTGTCCAAGGTCGGACGCTCAGGGATGCTCAACGTTCCTGGAACGACGTTCGAATTGATCGACCACTCCTTGACGGCGGTTCACCCGTTCCCCGATCACGAGGTCGAGGCGATCTTCTCCGACAAGGAGTCGTACCTCCGCAAGTACCAGGCCGACAATCTCGATCGCCTCGACCAGATGAAGAACGACTGGGCTCGGCCGTCGACCGATCTGATCGACACTTTGCGGGCATGGTGGGAACCGCTCATGGTGATGGCTCCCACCCTTCGATCGGCCATCGGAGGACGCTGTCTTCTCCGAGCAGGTGATCTCGACATTCTTCTCGACTTTCCGAACGGCCGAGTTCTGCCCGACGACGGTGGGGATCACGACTTCCGATTCGAGATCGATCGCCGACTCGTGGAGACAGTGGTCGCGAATGGATCAGTCGACTGGAGCGACAAGTTGTTCCTCTCGTGTCGATTCCACGCTTGGCGGCGTGGGGAGTACAACGAATTCCTCTACAACTTCTTCAAGTCGTTGTCGGTCGAACGGATGCAACGAGCCGAAGCCGAAGCGGTTCGACGACTACGGCCCGAGGCTCCGTCGGAGGAGATCGTCATCGGCGATTACCTCGTCGAGAGGTACTGCCCGCACCGTCGAGCCGATCTCTCGGTGTTCGGAGAGTGCGATGGCGACGTCCTGGTGTGCACTCTTCACGGATGGAAGTTCGACCTCGAGACTGGACGATGTCTCACCGCCGCCGACCGTGCCCTGAAGGTGCGGCGGTTCGATTCAGAACCTTCATCCGATAGCTGAACGTCCACGAGCCGCCCGGAACGCGGAACGACTGATCGACATCAGGCCCACAACTGGCCGTACCCACCCCACGGTGAGCGACATCGACGTGCACGACCAAGCCGGGGCTCGATCGCAACTCGGTGACATCACGTGCCGTGAAGAGATCGCCGTCTCGGTGTCGCACCGCCGACATGTGAAGAGCGACGGGTTCGACCGCTTCGATACGCAGACTCGTGGACGAGTCGAACACGATCTCCATCCAGCGACAGTCGGTGCGCAGCCCGTATTCCTGAGGTAACAGATACGGCAGATCGTC
This sequence comes from Acidimicrobiia bacterium, assembly GCA_009923785.1. Taxonomy (GTDB): domain Bacteria; phylum Actinomycetota; class Acidimicrobiia; order Acidimicrobiales; family Ilumatobacteraceae; genus Casp-actino8. Next base: position 23,023 of record RFSV01000008.1, read on the forward strand.
AGGCTGCGCCTCCCATACGTCGAGCAGCGCACCAGCGTTTCGGTCGGGAACGTTCTCGAGAGGCCCTCGTCCGAACCACCGAATTCGATCGGCCATCGGCACTTCGAAAACTGCGCCGACGCGCGGTAGGTCAGATGTCGTCAGCGGTACGTCGATCACGTGAGTGAAGGTGGTCCAACCATCTTCGGAGTGGACGACGTCGGTACGCCATGGAATTCCGGCTACGTCCAATCCACGATCGAGTCGTTGCGCGAGCCATCGGGCCAGTGCCGGGCCACCGATACCCATGCGTTCGAGTAGATCAGGCATGAGTTTGAACCCATCGTTGTCGACAGCTGCTCGCCACAGTGTGGGAAGCGGATCGGTCAGGAGTACTCGCGACAATTCGCGGTTGACCGTCGTCGTCGGGACCATCGTTGGAATCGACGAGCGCTCCCGAGTGCGAAGAACGATCTCGTCCCAGGCCACGAGATGGCCGGAGGCGCACCACGGCGTCGCACGGCGAGCTCGCCAACGGAACGCAAGGGTCAGATCCGAATCTGTCGAGTCGGCATCGGTGACGACGTCGGCGATCGCGACCGGAGCGTCGACCAGAACTGATTCGCCGGGGGCAACGACGGGTGACCAATCCCCCGATGCCACGGTTTCACCGTCGCGCAGGAGTCTCCAATCACCTCGCATCCACGACAGATCGCAGAACGACTGGCGATTGGTGATTCGAATCTTCCAACCGGCCGACACCACCGACACCGGTCGATGGACCCAGGCCAACTCCTGCATCGTCGGATGTGGCTCGCCCATCGGCGACACCAGCCCGTCAGCCACGAAATTGCCGTCGTGTGGTGCGTCGCCGAACTGACCGCCATAGGCGAACCTCTCTCCCTGAGGGGTGGACTGGCGCAGACCGTGGTCTTTCCATTCCCACACGAACCCACCCTGAAAGCGCGGATAGCGATCGACCAACGCCCAATATTCGGCCAGTCCCCCATTCGAATTGCCCATGGCGTGGCTGTATTCGCACATCACGACCGGCCGGTCACCTGTGCCCGATTCCAGATAGGCCTCGATGGCGGCCGGCCCGGCGTACATCGGGCACACGACGTCCGTGACGTCGAGTCCCCCGTCGTTCCAGCCGGCATGGAAAACCGCACCTTCATAGTGCAGGAGACGGGTGGAATCGAGCGACCGGACCAATGCGGCGCACGCACGGTGGATCTCGCCGAACCCGGATTCGTTGCCCAGACTCCACATCACGATCGACGCGTGATTGCGGTCGCGTTCTACCATCCGACCGACTCGCTCGAGCCATGTATTGCGATAGGTCGGATCGTGGCACAAGCTCGTGTTGAAGGCATGGCTCTCGACATTGGCTTCGTCGATCACGTAGAGGCCGTATTCGTCGCACAAGTCGTAGAAGCGGTGGTCGTTCGGATAATGAGAAGTACGAACGGCATTGATGTTGTGTGCCTTCATGGTCACGATGTCGGCTCGCATGTCGTCGACGGTCACCGCCTTGCCCCGATCCGGATGGTGATCATGTCGGTTGACTCCCATGAACGTGATGGGGTTTCCGTTCACGCAGACCAATCCGTCGATTGTCTCGACTCGTCGGAATCCCACGCGTTGAGCCACGACTTCACACACCTCACCCGACGGATCGACCAGTTCACACACCACTCGATAGAGCGACGGCGTCTCGGCCGACCAAGGCTTCACACCCTTCACGTCCGACGTGACCGACGATCGATGGCCGGTGAAGACGTACGGAGAGCGGTGATTGGACGCCACCTTGCCGATGAGGACCCGCCCACGCCGAGAGCCCTCGAGGGTCTCGACCCACACGCGCGTCGTCCATCCTCGCTCGAGGTCGACACGACCGGCATCCACATAGACGTCAACCGACATCGACGCCGTAGACGTCTGATGATCCCAATCGGTGACCGTCTGCAGACGGTCGATGTTCACGAGCCCGCGAAATTCGATGAAGACTTCTCGGTGGAGGCCAGCCATCCACCACTGGTCCTGATCCTCGACGTACGACTGTGCGCTGTAGCGGATCACCACGATGGTCAACTCGTTCTCGCCGGCGATCAAACGATCGGTCACGTCGTACTCACTCGGAAGTCGACTGTCGGTGCCGTAGCCGACGAATTCACCATTGACATAGACGACATGAACGCTCTCGGCCCCACCCACGTGGAGAACTGCGCGACGGCCGCGAGTGACGCGGTTCAGTCGGAACGATCGTCGATACACACCGGTGGGGATCCGTTCGGGAAGCGACGGGGGTCGACCGGGCCACGGCATGTCGACATTGGTGTAGTGCGGATGGTCACCGACCCCCTGAAGAGTCCAATTGCCAGGGACGTCCGCTTCTCGCCAACCGCGAGACATCGATCCGTCCACGGCCGAGGCCGGGACGGCTTCGGGGTGATCGTAAAGGCGGAAGTGCCATGGCCCGTTCACGTCGAGTCGCCATGGTGAGGCGTCGGGGCCGCGACGTACCGTCTCGACATCAGGAGCCGCCGTGAGAGTGGGGCGCATCTGACGCCGTCCGATCGACACGACGGCCGGATCTTGCCAAGGTTTCAGCTCTCCGACGACGGGCAGCACCAGCCAAGAGTGGCACAGCGCCGGGCCGACAACGAACGGTTCAGTCGGTGGAGTGGACCCACACGGCCGAGCCACGCGCCATCAGATCGGCGGACCATACGAAATCCATGGCCGGGGTCGAGACCCGAACGCATCCGTGGGAGGCCGGGTAGGCCGGAATCTGATAGGCGCCGTGTACGGCAATACCGCCGTTGAAGTACTTCGGCCGGTAGATCTCACCGAGGTCGCCGGGGCGCCAGCCCTTCTCGTACTCGCGATCGACCGTGAAGATTCCGTCCGGGGTCTGCGAATCTCCACGGACCCACTTCCCCCATTCGGTGGAATCACGTTCGACATAGGGAATCCCGCTCCCGGTCGACACATTGATCGCCCATTCGGTCCGACCGTCCACGACGACGAACATCAATTGACGCGTCTTGTCGACCTCGATGAGCGATCCCGAGTCGGCACGGCCTCGCACCCGACTCTGACGTTCCGAGAGGGCTGCCGCAGTCGTCTCGTCGATCGATTCATTGGGTTCGAGCCCTCGGAACTTCTGAAAAGCCATGACTGCCTGTCGCGTGGTGACTCCGTAATCACCATTGGCTGACTGCAACCAGAAGCCCAGTTCGAGCAGTCGTTCCTGCGCCCGACGGGCGCCTTCGCCTGAACGCCGACCGACGGCTTCGATCGGAACACCCGTTGCCTCGACCACCTCGAGCGGCAGTGTGGAGGGAGGTGGTGAGGTGGACGTCGTGGTGACCGGTTCGTGGAGGACCAGTGGGATCGTGGTGACCTGATTGATCAGGGGTGGCAGATCGACGGTTGCCACCGAAGGTGTGGCGGCGACTGCACCAGATCCCGATGTCGAGCAAGCCGACAGCAACGGAACGATCGACAGGGTGACGAGCGAGAGGATCGCGGCACCCATTCGACCCGAACGACTCATCGATGGCGAGATCGTCCGGTCGCACATCACAGTGACCCCGAACGTAGTGACGACGTCCGCCCGTATCGCGGATACTTATGTCATCTTGTCACCTCGCCGGACGGACGAGTTCAGGAGTAGTGGCCGGGCACTTCGAACCACACTGTCAATCCGTACTTGACTCCGGCACGCAACGGTTCGACCAGATGTGGATGCGTCACGAGTGACGGCCACAGCAGGAGTGAACCAACCGGAACATCGGCATTGCTCACGCCTTGACGGGGGAAACTGAGTTCGGCGCCGTCGTAGTCGTCGTTCAACTTCACCGAAGCCGACACCTGAGCGACGTCGTGGTGGATTCGAAGTTCGGTTTGAGCATCGAGGGAGTACTTGATGACGAACACGTCTCGTAGACCGCAGTAGTCGATGAGAGGCCAGACGTCCTGGAGTTGTGGCCAGATACGTCGACCGAGATCGTTCTGCACGTGCTCGAAGAGTCGAGGGCTGACCATGGCGAGACTGACTTCATGACCTGGTACCGGATCATCAGGCTGGGGTTCGAAGCCACCCACTGCCTCGGCGGCCCTGATGATCGCCGAGCACATCGCCGGTGTCCAGAACGGTACGACGTACAGCTCGGGACCCACCTCACTGACCGAGCGTCGCGGATCGACGGCGTCGTCGTAGGCCAGGACGCGTCGAAGGTCGTCTGGAATCTCCGTCGTCATGGCTGTCGAGTCTGCCAGCGTCGGGGAATCGTCCACGCCCCCGTCGTGATCGCACTCCAACGAAACACGGACCGAGCGTCGTCGAGGGACCCAGGTAAACCGAGACTCTCGAGCAATACCGAGACGACCTCTTCGACCGAGATCCCTTCAGCGGCGAGATCGTCCAGGGTCACCGCGCCATGGCGTTTGGCCAGCCGTTCTCCGTCGTCCCCCACCACGAGAGGAACGTGCGCGTACCGAGGGGTCGTCACGCCCAGCAGCTGCTGGAGATGCAGATGCCTCGGAGTCGACGATGCCAGGTCGTCACCTCTCACCACTTGAGTGATCCCCTGTTGGGCGTCGTCCACGACGACCGCGAGGTTGTACGCCGGCACGCCGTCATTACGTCGCAGTGCGAAGTCGTCGACCGAACCTTCTACTTCTCCGAGGACGAGATCGTCGAACGAGTACGTCTCGGCCTCGGTGCGCAGGCGAATCGCCGCCGGCCGACCCTTGGCCATGCGGTCGGCGATCTCACGGTCGGACAGATCACGGCAAGTTCCGGGATAGATGCCATCAGGATTTCGTCCGTGCGGCGCATTGACAGCGTCGCGGATCTCTTTACGCGAGCAGAAGCAACGGTACGTCAAACCACGGGAGCTCAAATCGTCGACGATCGAGTCGTAGATCGCGAATCTCTCGCTCTGTCGCCAGACCGAACGCGGAAACGTCAGTCCGATACGTTCGAGATCGGCGAGTTGTCGCAACTCTTTCTCGACCGACGAATTGGCTCGATCGAGATCCTCCACGCGTACCAACATCTCGCCACCAGCCGACACGGCGCCGAGCCAGGCCACCAAAGCGGTTCGCAGATTCCCGACGTGCAGCGTTCCCGTGGGGGACGGTGCGAATCGTCCGCGGGTCACACCGTTTGCCTTCACCACCGCATTCTCCTTGATCGGTGAGGACTCAGGTGTGCTCATCTGGTGAGATGGCTCGGTGAGCGAGAAACGACGCGAGCTCAACCGGCGACAGAGGATGGCCCTCATCCTCGAACGCGACGGTGCCGAGTGCGTGTGGTGTCGGCGTTCGATCGACATCCATCTCGTGGAAGCCACCACCGAACACCTCGTTCCACGTATCAAGGGCGGGCCGAGCATCATCGAGAACGAGGTGGCCGCCTGTCGTCGTTGCAACGGCCAGCGAGGCCATCTGACCCCGGCGGAATGGATCGATGAGTGCGAACGCCGAGGTTGGGAACCGAACCGCGACGTCGTCGTCGGAGCTCTGCGCCGTCTCGAGCAGGCCTTCGTCGAACGGGGTGGCATGAGACGGGCCCGCCCGTACGTGGCAACGCAGCTTCGTCGCCTCACCAAGGCCTCTCGGTACTGACATGAGGTTCGTTCGACCGACGATCTTCGCGATCATCCTGATCGCCCTGATCGTCGTGGTCGCGGCTCTCGTCGTTCGGAACCGTGAGCCAGCATCCGTCGATGTATCGACCACTGTGCGCTCGGCGGACACCACGCTTTCGATTCCGAGTCCTTCGACGGATATTCCTCGAACGACTGCGACCACCGATAGTTCCGAGACAACGACTCCCCCAACCGCTTCGCCGACGACTTCCCCCGAATCGACTGTTGTGTCATCGGCAGCTCCCACATCGGCTGAAAACACAACGACTGTTTCAGTCACCCCGACGTCACCACTCGATCTTCTGCGGCTCGAACCCGAGCAACGAGATGGTTACGACCGCGACTTCTTCAGACATTGGATCGACGTCGATCGAAACGGATGCGACACCCGTCGTGAGGTGCTGATCGCCGAATCGACGACCCCTGTCGTCGTAGGCAGCGGATGTTCGATCACCGGAGGCACATGGTTCTCGGTGTACGACGGTGCCACCACCACGAATGCATCCAGTTTCGACATCGATCACCTTGTTCCGCTCAAAGAGGCCTGGAACTCAGGCGCTCACAGCTGGAACCCGGCCGCTCGTGAGGCCTTCGCCAACGATCTGTCACTCGACGTGTCACTCATCGCCGTCTCGGCATCGAGCAATCGCTCGAAGAGCGATGGTGATCCAGCCGATTGGCTGCCCCCGAGATCTAGCTATCACTGTACGTACGTCTCCTCGTGGATCGCGGTGAAGAGAGCCTGGAACCTTTCGGTCGACCAGCGTGAATACGACGCTCTGGCAGCCGTGTTGGCCGGTTGCTGACGAGACCTCGTCAGGGATGACGAGCTACGAAGTCGACGATTGCGCTCGCGAACTCAGGTCCCCTGTCCTCCTGTAGAAAGTGACCGGCGCCAGCGATCGTCGTGTGAGGCATTCCTTCGCAGCCGGGCACGTGTTTGCGAAATGCCCATTCACCGTTTCGCGTGACCGGATCGCTGTCGCTGAACATGCAGACGAACGGTTTGGTCCAGGTGGCCAGGACCTCCCACGCCGCACGGTTCTCGGAACTCGAAGGAGCGTCGACCGATGCCGGAACCAGCGTGGGGAAGATGCGAGCCCCTGCCTTGAATTCATCGTCCGGGAACGGAGCGTCGTATGCCGCCACCACAGCAGAGCCGAGGGGTTTCGTCGCACACCCTCCTTCGACGATCTTGCCCACCTGGAACACCGGGGTGTTCTGACTGAACTCGCGCCACGCGAGGAACGCGTCGTTGGGAGGCGGATCGCCGGTCGGGAGACCGCCGTTGCCAAGGACGATTCGGGAGAAACGCTGCGAAAGAGACGTGGCGAGTCGCAAGCCGATCAATGACCCCCAGTCCTGACACACGAGTGTGAGTCGATGGAAGTTGTTGGTGAGAAGCCACTGGCTCATCCAGTCGACGTGGGCTTCGTAGGAGTAGTCGGACGTCGCCGTCGGCTTGTCGCTACGCCCGAAGCCCACGAGATCGGGAGCGATCACCCGATGACCAGCTTCCACGAGCACGGGAATCATGTGTCGGTAGAGATACGACCATGTGGGTTCTCCGTGCATACACAAGATGGTTTCAGGTGCGTCGGAGGGACCGACGTCGACGTGGGCGACACGCAACGTCGTTCCGTCAGCTGCTCTCACATCGGTGTACACGGGCTCGTACGGGAAGTCGGTCAGACCGTCGAAACGTTCATCAGGAGTGCGCACTACCAACATGGGCCCACCGTACCCATCGCTCAGGTTCGTGAACGAGGGCGGTCCGATGACGATCGGATGACAGTCAGATGACGTACGTGCTCGACAGCCGGGCTGGAGCTCCGTCGGCCGTCCGCAACCGACCTTCGTCGACGAGCTGGGTCAGATGTGACAGCACACTTCGTGCCGCTGCCACGTGGAGGTGTGGTGACACGGCGGCGTACATCCGTCGCACCATCGGGGCCACCGTGGTGAGCCCGTCAGCAATAGCTTCGAGAACCTGTCTCTCACGGGACAGTCGGTGTTCGTAGTACGCGTCGAGGAAGGGCCCCGGGTCGGTGACCGGAGCACCATGTGTGGGCCACAGAACGGCGTCACCACGGCGACGGACCTTGTCGAGGGACGACAGGTAGGACCTCATGTCCCCGTCCGGTGGAGACACGACGGTGGTACTCCAACCCATGACATGGTCCCCGGTGAAGAGAGCTCGCTCCTCGTCGAGAGCGACACACATGTGATTGGAGGTGTGGCCGGGCGTGTGTACGCCACGGAGAGTCCATCCGTCTCCTTCGGCCACCAGACCACCGTCTTCGACCCGAATGTCGGGAACGAATTCGGTGTCGACGGTTTCGCGGATCTCGAAGTCGTCGGGATCGAGACCCGCCTGACGGGCGATCTCTTTCTCGGCCGCGATCTCCTCGGCCGACTTCGGCGGCGGTGCCAGTTGCTTCATGACCTCGAGGTCGTCAGCGTTGTCGAGAAGTCCGACGGCACCGTGAGGCTTCCAAGCCACCGTGGGTGCGCCAGTGAGTTCTTTCAACCAGGCAGCGAGACCCACGTGATCGCTGTGACAGTGCGTGACCACGATCGCCGTGACCCGTCGGTCGACGAGCGCGGCCTCGAGAGCCTGTCGATGTTCGGGAACGTCGGGGCCCGGATCGATCACTGCGCATTCACCGTGCGAGGAATTCGGAGAACCGATCAGGTAGGTACCGGTTCCGGTGAAGGTGTAGTGATTCGGATTGCGCGCGATCACCCGCTCGACCCGAGTTGCGACACGCTCGGCCGTGGCGTAGTTCAGCGGATCGATCGGGGCTACGAATGGAATACCCGCCATCGCTCCTCCTTCACTCGCCGCCGACGCCGTTGAACTCTGCGGTGTCGAATTCTGCCAACGCTCCAACGATACGCACCTCGCCCACTCGGCGCCCATGTCCGAGAACGGGCGAGATCCATGCCGCCGGATCGACTCCGCTCACGTCGACACCGAGCGCACGAAGTGCAGTGTGCATGAGTGGGGGTCGCGCTCGATTGGACCCGTCGGCAACTTTCAACGCCACCGCTCGACCGTCGGGCAAAGCCGCAGCGAATACACCTTCGGCTCCGTCTTTGGCCATGAGACCGTCGATGCCCTGCATGATGAGTGTGACGTCACGTCGCGGACCTCCGACCATGATCGGATTCGACGACATCGCCCGATGAATTCGCGATCCTGTCGCACCGGCATCGCCGGTAGCCATGCCACGAAAGGCGCGCGCCAGACCGACGAGCGAGATCACGTGGGCCGGAGCTCCACATCCGTCGACGCCGATACCGGCGACCGGCGAACCGGTGAGTGCGGGAATCGCATCGGTGATTGTGGTCTGGAGCGGATGGCTCTCGTCGAGATATGTGGAGAGATCCCAGCCGTTCACCCGACAGGTGGCGAGCATTCCCGAGTGCTTACCCGAACAATTCTGCTGCAACGAGGTCTTCACACCGCCGGAGCGCACGGCGTCCTCCATGGCACCGCTGTCGAGCGGCCAGTCGGCCGTGTTGAGCAAAGACGATTCGTCGAGGCCGGCCGAGGCCAGTATCTGACGCGCTCCGTCGAGATGGCGGGCTTGTCCGTCGTGGCTCGCGCACACCAGAGCTAGCAATTCGTCGGGAAGGTCGAGTCCGCTCTGCACCATGGCGAAAGCTTGCAACGGCTTGATCGACGATCGCGGGAAAACAGCCAGACCGGGGTCACCAATCGAGAACGCCACCGAACCATCGGCCGACAACGCAACGAGGGCGGCATGGTGAATCGATTCTTCATGCCCCGATCTCGTGGTGACCGCTACGGCTTCGAAACCGATCGTCGACTCGAGATTCATCAACGATTCCGGCCGCGACGCAGACGACGTCTCTTCCCTGCGGATTGATCGGAACGACGCTCGCGACGCTTGGTTCGTACCTTCTCCTCCTCCATGTCGACTAGAGGATCTTCGATCAGTTCGTGACGTTCACCCGAGGCCGCCGACAGCGCAACCGCCATGGCCGCGACGGGCAAGGCGAGGATCGCCCCCACCGGACCGAGCAAAGCGGCTCCGGCGATGGCGGCTCCGAACGACACCGCCGGATGAATTTCCATAGTGCGCGCGGTGACGCGTGGTGCCACGACGAAATTCTCGAACTGTTGGTAGAGGACGATCACGACGAGGACGAGTAGAGCATCGAACGGCGAATCGATGAACGTGAGGACCACAGGTAGGACTCCGGCAATGTAGGTGCCGATCACCGGAATGAACTGCGAAATGACGCCTACCCACACAGCAAGCGCGACTGGTGCGGGGGTGCCGATCGACTGAAAAGCCACCCAATGCACGAATGCCGACACACCTGCAAGAAGCGCTCGGCTGTAGAGATAGCCACCGGTTTTGTCGATGGCCAGTTCCCACGTGTCGAGGACCCTCCGCTGACGAGCCGGAGTGAGGCGACTGCACACCGAGCGTCGTAGTCGCGGTCCATCGGCCACCAGGTAGAAGGTGAACAACAGAACCGTGAACCCCTGCAGCAGAAGGCCGAGTGCGGTCACCGACAGACGCAAAGCCTCGTCTTGTTGATTACGGATGAACTCCTGCACCGGCCCGTTGGGATCCTGAATCGATTCATTCACGTCGCCCGGATCGATCTGAGCACCGAAGGTGTCGTTCAAGAAGTCGACCGTTCGATTCACGTAGCGCTCCGAGTTCTGGAGCAAATCGGCGACCTGCGTGGCGACCAGCGTTCCGATCGCCACCACGAACACCAGAACTACGACGATCAACAGAACGAGAACCAATGCGGTCGCTCGTCCTCTTTTCCAGCCGCGGCGCGACAGTCGAGCCACACCCGGTTCGATGGCCAAGGCGAGGAACAGCGACACCAACACCAAGATCAGAAGCGAGAAAAGCCGGTCGTACGCGTATCGGATGAGAATCGTGCCGAGGAAGCCCAACCAGAAGACGATCACGGCCTTCCAGATCCACGGAGGCATGCGACGTGCCGTCCAGACGTCAGTCGGTTCGGAGCTGTCCTCGGACATGTGACGAGCGTAGTGACCGCGACCCGGCACTTGGTCACGACCCGTGGGACGATGGTCAGGTGAACCTGTCGCTGTCGAACCCCGGTGCGAACGTCGAGTCGGCTCGACGTCTGATCGCCGATGCGGTCAGAGGTCGCGTCGTGGGTGATCACGCCGACGAGCGTGCCTCCCAGTTGTTCACAGCTCCAGGCGAACGATGGTTCGCCGAGGATCGCCCGATCCGAATCGTTCATGCCGATGTCTCGATGTTCATCGGTGGATTACGGGCCCTCCTCTTCCAGTCGCTGCATCCTCTCGCCATGGCCGGAGTCGCCGCCCACAGTGACTACCGATCCGATCCGTGGGGTCGACTTCAGCGAACGGCCGACTTCCTCGCTGCAACCACATTCGGCCCGGTGACCGAATCGGAGCGGGCCATCGCCATGGTCAAGAAGGTGCACGAACGCGTGGTCGGAATCGCGTCGGATGGTCGCCCCTATCGCGCCAATGACCCACACCTCTTGAAGTGGGTGCACATCGCCGAGGTCGACTCGTTCATCGCTGCACATCGAGTGTTCGGGGAGTCCACACTCACCGACCACGACTACGACCACTACGTCGCCGACATGGCCCTGATCGCCGATCGTCTCGGCGTCGTGGAACCACCCCGCTCCGTGGCTCAACTTCGCCAACAGCTTCGCTACTACCGGGGTGAACTCTCGACCAGCCGCGAAGCGCGCGAGGCAGCGCGCTACCTTCTCGTGACTCCCCCACTACCGCTGGCCATTCGTCCGGTCTACGGAATCATCGGTGCGGCAGCGGTGAGTCTTCTTCCGGCATGGACTCGCTTGCCGTTGCGGTTGCCGTGGTTACCGATCACCGAGCGCACCGTCGCTCGCCCGGCCGGTGCCGTCCTCACGCGCACCCTTCGTTGGGCTCTGACACCAGACGCCCCTCATCACGAAGTCCCGACGACCGGCGCCGAAGTGATCGACATCGCGGCACGGTGAGTGGCGACGATCAGCGTCGCTCGCGTCGCTTGACGGCCCGCTGAACCAAGGTGTCGTACAACCTCTGCTGATGTGGATCAGTGGCTGCCGTGTCTTCCGGATGCCACTGCACTCCGATGATCCATTGACCACTGCCGGTGTGTTCGAGACCTTCCACCAGACCGTCATCGGAACGCGCGGTCACCTTCAGACCCTTCGCGATCTCGTCGAGGCCTTGGTGATGAAAGGACGCCACTCGTGCCGTCGTGACACGCATCGCCGACGCCAGTTTGGATCCTTTGTCGATCTCGACGTCGTGTAACACGAAATCCTGACCGGCAGGAAATTTGTCAGGGGCGTGTTGTACCACTCCCTCGATCTCTCCGATGTGCTGGATGAGCGTTCCACCGAGAGTGACGTTCACGAGTTGGATTCCTCGACACACGGCCAAGGTGGGCACCTTGGCCTCGACTGCCGCATGCACCAATGCGGCTTCGAAGTGGTCCTGTTCGGGGATCACGCCGTACACATGGGGCTGTCGGTGTTGTCCGTACAAATGGGGATCGACGTCGGATCCGCCCATGAGAACCAACCCGTCGAAACGTGACAACAATTCCAGCGCATCTTCGTGGCGCAGTTCACGAGGTGACAGGGTGACAGGCTCGCCGCCGGCTCTGATCACCGCTTCGAGGTACACGCGACCGGCGAAAGAGATAGCGCTGCGCGACACCCTTCCGGCCGCAGCGATACGGCCGGCCACGGCGATCATCGGACGAGACATGTGATCAGGCTAACGACGCGGTGGGGTGAACGAACGGCGAAGCCGTGTCGCCAGATCGCCGCGCGTTCCGATCTTCACCCGGTCGAGTTCGAGCCAGTCGGCCATCAGGCGAAGTTCATCGGTCAACCCATCGACAACCCGCGCGGGCTCGACTCCCGCTTCGGAAAAGACGCCTCCGGCCAAAAGAGTCGACTCGGCTCGATCGGCTTTCAGATCGACGCGCGCCACCAGTCGGTCTCCCAGAAGGAACGGCAGAACGTAGTAGCCGTAACGACGTTTGGCGGCTGGAGTGTAGATCTCGATCGCGTAGTCGAAGTCGAAGAGCCAACGACCGCGATCTCGGTGCCACACGATCGGATCGAACATCGAGAGAAGTGCCCGGGCCTCGAGTCGTCGAGGAATGCTGGCTGACGCGTCCATGTAGAAGGTGCCACGACGATCAGCGACACTCACAGGAACGATCTGTCCGCTCTCGACGAGCTCGGCAAGGCGTGGCTTCACCTGATCTTGTTTGAGTCGGTAATAGTCGGTGACGTCCTTCAGAGTTCCGACCCCCAACGATTTCGTCGCCAGATGGACGAGTTCGCGATGCGCATCTTGGACGTTCGGTGTCGGAGCCGCCAGGTGATCGGCCGGTATCACTCGCTCGGGAAGATCGTAGAGACGGGCGAAGTCGCTCGATCGACGTGTCGCTGTGACGCGACCGCAGTAGAAGAGGTACTCGAGAGCAACTTTGGCATCGTCCCAGTCCCACCACGGATTCTTCTTTTCGGTGCGTTGGCTCAGATCGCCGGCGGCCACCGGTCCGTCGCTGGCCACCTGAGCCAGAACTTCGTCGATATAGCCGCGTCGACGACGAAGTAGATCGCGGGCGACCTCCCACGGTCCGTCGTGTTTCGACTCCATCTTCCACCGCCACAGACGGTGATGCTCGGTGGGAACGTGAGCTGCCGCATGGGCCCAATACTCGAAGAGGCGTCCGGACGCAGTGGCCTTCGGGATGGCCTGTCGATCGTGAGTTCCGAGCCGGGCGAAGAGAGGTAGTTCCTGACTGCGCACCAGAACGTTGACGCTGTCGATCTGAACCACTCCCATGGCCCGGACGACCTGAGACACATGTCGTTGAGTGACCGTTGTCGGACGCGGCTTACCGAAACCTTGCGCCCCCAGCGCGACGCGGCGAGCCTCGTCGAGAGACAGCGTGCGTCGCGCGACGTCAGTCGGCGACGCTGATCGAGACCGACTGGATGACGACATCGGTTCGCGGACGGTCACCCGGTCCGGTCGGGACGTTCTGCATCGCCTCGACGACGTCGAGTCCCTTCACGACCTTGCCGAAGAGCGAATAGAGCGGTGGCAGACGTACACCGTCAGCACCGCTGATCAAGAAGAACTGTGAGCCGTTGGTGTTCGGTCCGGCATTGGCCATTGCGAGGGAACCGATCTCGTACTGGCCACTCTTCGGGAGTTCGTCTTCGAATCGGTAGCCGGGGCCACCGGTGCCGGTACCCGTAGGGTCACCGCCCTGACACACGAAGCCCTTGATGATCCGGTGGAAGATCACGTCGTCGAAATAGTGATTGAGAGCCAAGAAGACGAAGTTGTTCACGGTCTTCGGAGCCTTCACCGCATCGAGAGCGATGACGAGGGTCCCCATCGACGTCTCCATCGTGGCGGTGTACCGCTTGTTCGAATCGATACCCATCTCGGGGTAGGCCGAGAACTTCTGCGACTTCGGAGCCGAACCGTCGAAAGGAGGAAAGGGAGATGCCATGGGAAACACGCTACTGGCGGGCCACTACTGTGAAGACGTGACTGACGACTCCGCCACTTCCCACGAACGCACGACGGCAGCGATCGACGCGATCGAACGCGATTTGGCCGATGTCGAAGCCGCCCTCTCCCGCCTCGACAGCGGCACCTACTGGACCGACGAGATCACCGGCCAACCACTGTCCGACGAACTTCTCGCCGAGCGACCCCTCGCACGGCGAAACGAACCATGAACACCCGTCAGTCGACCATTCACGTCAACGGTGTCGATCTCGTCGTCACCGAGGCCGGTGACCGATCGTCGCCGGCGTTGATTCTCAGCCATGGTTTCCCCGAGTCGGCTCATTCCTGGCGCCACCAGATCCCAGTCCTTGCCGAGGCCGGCTATCACGTGATCGCGCCCGATCAGCGGGGGTACGGGTTCTCGTCGATCCCCGACGACGTCTCGGCTTACGGAATCCGCAATCTCACCGGAGACCTCGTCGCACTCCTCGATCATTTCGAGCACGACACCGCAACGTTCGTGGGCCACGACTGGGGGGCATTCGTCGTGTGGGACGCCGGACGACTCCATCCCGACCGCTGCAACGCGATCGTGGCGGTCAGCGTTCCCCTCACACCGTGGCCAGATCGGCCAACCGATCTGTTCCGCGCCATGTTCGGAGATCGCTTCTTCTACATGTTGTATTTCCAAGAGGTCGGACCGGCCGAGCGCGAACTCGAGGCCGACGTTCGACACACCATGCATCAGATCCTCTGGGGCGCATCTGGCGAGATGTACCGCGGCATGCCGACCGAACTTCGTCCCATGGAGGGAACGGGATTCCTCGACATGTTCAACGACATTCCGTCGCATTTGCCGTCCTGGCTCAGCCAAGCCGATCTCGACTACTACGTCGAGCAATACGTGAAGAGTGGATTTTTCGGACCGGTGTCGTGGTACCGCAACCTCGACGCCAACCACGAGATCATGAAGGACATTTCCTTCGACGCGATGACCATGCCGACGTTCTTCATCGGAGGCGCGAAAGATGGTGTGATCGCCAGTCGACTCGACACCATCGACGCCGTCAACTCGATCAGTCCGAACTACCGGGGAAGTGTCATCATCCCTGAGGTCGGACACTGGACGCAGCAGGAGAATCCGAAAGCGTTCAACGACGCCCTACTCGGTTTTCTGAAGACTCTCTGAACATTGGGGGAATCCACTCCCGCAGTGGAAATCTCTTCGACCACACACCGTGCGCGTCGGTGAATGGCGGAGGCCAATTGTCGTCGCAGGTGTAGGCGTGCCACTCGAAGGGGTTGCGGTAGTAGGCGTATCGATCGATCTCGTCCGACAGAGCCGTGTTCGTCGGACGGGTCACACGTTGCGCCACGGCGACAAGAACTCCTCCGATGAACCACGACGCATAGAGGATCGGATAGAGCGGTCCGAGAAGTCGGGCCTGCCACACGTGAACGTCTTCGTGACGAGTCACCAGCTGTTCTCGTCGTTCAGTGATCTCTCCATCGGCACCGCCGGCGCCGGTCACCACGGTCCCGACCGTCAAGGCGAAACCTCGACGTAGGACGAGTCCACGCCGGAACACGAAACGATTGGATCGACGAGACAGCGAGTCGACGAAGCCGGGATCAACTCCGCCCACACGTCGACGCCACTCGGACACCGTGAGCGTGACGGTGCTGGCAATGGTGGTGGGGAGGGCCCACGTGTGATCGAGTAGGAAGGCCGCAGCACCTCGCCGATTGCGTTCGTACACTCGCCGTCGACCGGCCATCCAACCGTGGACGGCGCCGGCGGCAGCACCCAATCGAGGAGCTCCCCACAAGGCCCCGGCCGCACCACCGAGCAGGGCACCTGCTGCGCTCGTGCCGAGTGTTTCGGCCTCGATCGAGTCGTTCACCAGATGAATCCCTTGTGGCCGAGCGACATGACGTCCATCAGGGCCGCAACGGCGACGTGCAGACCGACCCCCCACCACACGCTCTTCGTTCGGTACGCGAGAGTTCCCATGACGATTCCGCCCACGATCGAGGCCAGTGCCTCCGTCGGAGGTTTGACGAAGTGGATCATCAGATACGGAATCGTGGCGACCAGAATCGAGAGACGGCCGATCTTCGGCGCGAGACCGAGCACCAAGTAACCGCGGAAGAAAGTTTCGATCGCCACGAACTGCGCGACGTACAGCGGCCACCAAATCGACAGATCGCGCCAGACTCCCGATTGACCCGGATAGATCTCGTACAGCGGATAGCGATCTTGGAATTCGGCCGTCGTACTGGCGACGATCACGAATGGTGCGGCGATCACGAAGAGAGCGGCGTACTTCTTCCAATCATGAGACGTTCCTCGAACTCGCCAACCGATATCGGCCGGCTTCATCCCGAGCACCAGCACCGCCGCCATGGGCAGAACGAGATAGAAGACGATCTGTGAACCGGCCCACCACGACATCTCCGTGAGTCGTGACCAGTCGTCGGAGCGCCAGTTGAACGCGAACCTGCCACCCCACAAACTGACGAGTGCTATGGCAATGACGACGATCGTTCGACGATCGAGATCGTCGGTCGTCTGAGTCACCGCTCGCGCAATTTGGCGAGAAGTCGCAGGATCTCGAGATAGAGCCATACCACCGTGACCACGAGACCGAAAGCGGCGAACCACTCGACGGCCTTGGGCATTCCCTGCTTCGACCCGCGTTCGATGAAGTCGAAGTCGAGTGCCAGGTTGAAAGCGGCCAGAGCAGCCACCAGAACACTGAATCCGATACCGAAGGCACTCGTGGAGGTGATGAACGGAGGCGTAGCACCGAAGAGGGACATCAAGAGCGAGATGCCGTAGAACACCATGATGCCGAGCGTCGCTCCGACAACGGTGCGTCGAAAACGATCGGTGACCTTGATGATGCGCAGTCCGTACAACGCCAGCATGCCGGCGAACACGGCGACAGTGACACCGGCCGCCTGGACGACGATTCCGTCGTAATAGGTCTCGTAGGCGCGGCTGATCGCTCCGACGAACAAACCTTGAGCAATGGCGTAGATCGGGGCCAGAACCCGCGCCCACATCGGTTTGAACGCCAAGGTGATAGCGAGTGCGAAACCGACGAACACACCGAGAATCGCAAAGGTGGGGAACGAGTACACCTCGCCCTCGGGAGCGTCGACTCCCGTCCAGCCGACCACCGCTCCGGCGAGGAGCAAAATGAAGAGAACCGCCGTAGCCGACACCGTTCCGCCCACGGTCATGACGCCTGAGGCAGGTGTCCACGGACTCACCGGACCATCGTCGACCGGTCGACGAGAACCCTGAGTAGGAGCCGACCAATCCGTCTGAGCAGGAGCCCCCCATCCGGCCTCGTTGGCGGCCTTTTCGAGTTGCTTGTCATTTAGCACTGGATTCGCCATTGCGTTCTCCTTTGCACGTTTGTGAAAACACTACTTGACGAATTTCGTTCTCGGGTTGCGGTTCGCGAGAGCGTCGGTAGCGTTCCCGCCATTCGCCGGGGGATGGCGTGGCAAACCATTCAGCGGTGTTTTCGGGCAACCGAGAAGTGAGCAACTTCTTGCAGTGAAGCGAGGGTGACAGGTGGCCAAAGACCGAGCTGATCGCGACGAGGAAGATCTCGTCCGGCTGTATCTCTCCGACATCGGGCAGTACACACTGCTGACGAAAGATGACGAAGTCCGCCTCGCCAAACAGATCGAAGCCGGCAAGGCGGCGCGTGAAGAACTCGATGCCAACGGCGGCAAGGGTCTCACTCCGGCGAAGAAGCGTGAACTCCGCAATCTGGCACGAGACGGTGACGTCGCCGAGCGTCAGTTCGTTCAGTCGAACCTCCGACTCGTGGTGTCGATCGCCAAGAAGTACCAAGCCTCGGGTCTCCCTCTCCTCGATCTCATCCAGGAAGGAAACCTGGGTCTCATGCACGCCGTCGAGAAATTCGACTGGCGCAAGGGCTTCAAATTCTCGACCTACGCCACGTGGTGGATCCGTCAGGCGATCACTCGCGGCATCGCCAACACCGGTCGTACCATTCGTCTGCCAGTGCATGCCGGCGACACACTTGCTCGCCTGCAGAAGGCGCGGTCTCGCCTCGAGCTGAAGTTCGGCCGTCAGCCCACTCTTCGTGAACTCGCCGAAGAAGTCGAGATGCCTGAAGACAAGGTGACCGAGGCCCTACGTTTCGCCGCCGAACCTCTCTCCCTCAGTGAGCCGCTCCGAGAAGATGGTGACGCCGAACTCGGAGACGTGGTGGAAGATCGCTCAGCCGAGAGTCCCTTCGAAGTGGCGGCCACCGCCCTGCTGCCCGAAGAGATACAGCGTCTGCTCGCTCCGCTCGACGAGCGCGAGCGTGAGATCCTGAAGTTGCGCTTCGGTCTCGATCGTGGTGAACCCCGCACTCTCGAAGAGGTGGGCGAGCACTTCAACCTCACTCGTGAGCGCATTCGCCAGATCGAGGCACGTGCGATGTCGAAGTTGCGTCACCCGTCGTCCGACACCGGTGCCCGCGACCTTCTCGCCGTCTGATCCGTCGCTGCGCACTGTTTGATGCGTTGGCGGAGGTGGACGGGATCCGTCGCTGCGCTCCTCCCGATTCGCCAGCACGCATGCAACGCCTGCGGCGTTGGCGGAGGTGGACGGGAATCGAACCCGCCGAACGGGGATCACCCGTTCCAACCGCTTTGAAGGCGGCGGAGTCCACCAGGCACTCGGACACCTCCGACTCCGAGGGTAACGGGAACCACCGCTAGCCTCACCCACATGAAGAAACTCCTTCTTCTCGTCGCCGTCGTGGGCCTCGTGGCCGCGGCTGCGAAGAAGCTTCAGTCGGCCTGACCTCCGTCCGGTCAAACGCATCGCCACACTCACTGCCGTTCGACTTCCCGCGTCCGCTCGAACGCGAGGTGTGTCATGTTTGCCGTTCTCTCATCCGTCAAGGGAGGAGTGGGCACGTCGGTCACGAGCGCAGCGCTCGCCCTCCTCGCTTCCCGTGATTTCTCTCGCCCGACGTATCTCGTCGACCTGGCCGGGGATCAATCGGCCATCAACGGGTTGTCCGACGCCCACGATGGTCTCGACGCCTGGCTGACATCGCCAGATCGTCGACTCACCGATCTCACCGTCGACATCACACCACAACTTCGGCTCGTTCCCTCCGGATCGATGTCTCGGTGCGACCTTCCTGACCTGGACGGTCTCACACTCGCTCTCGACGAGTTGCGAGCCCACGCGCACATCGTGATCGATGCCGGCTGCCTCGACACCACGAAAGCGTTCGAGTCACTCGGTCCCCGACGACTGCTCGTCATTCGTCCGTGTTACGTCGCATTGAGGGCCGCGGTAGCCGAATCCACTCGATGGGACGGTGTCATCGTCGTCCGGCCACCCGATCGAGTTCTCACCACCCGAGACGTCGTCAACGTCTGCGGTCTTCCGTTGGTCGCCGACATCCCCATGACTGCGGACATCAGTCGAGCCGTCGATGCCGGAGTCTTGCCGTCTCGTCTCCCCGCGGCCCTCGATCGGTCACTGCGTCCAGTCGTCGGCGAACTCGTCGTTCGTTCATGACCTCGATCGAAGGCCTTCGTCGACTCCTCGACGATCCTGACGTCACCGACGTACTCGTGAATCATGGAACCGAACTGTGGTCGGATCGTCACGGTTCTCTCCAACGAGTCGGATCACTTTCGCCTGGTGAGATCGATGTCGAGTTGGAGCGAATCCTCGCTCCGATCGGCCGACGTCTCGATCGCATCCATCCGATGGTCGATGCCCGGCTGGCCGACGGAACACGTGTGTCGGCCGTCGTCGCACCGATTGCCGTACATGGAACATGTGCCGCTTTCCGCCTACTTCGTCATCGACGTTTCTCCTTGGCCGACTTTTCGTCGGAGGTGATGTCGTGCGACGAACTTCTCGCTCTCGTCCACGAACGTCGCAACGTTCTGGTGAGTGGAGCCACAGGAAGTGGAAAGACGAGCCTGCTCGGCGCACTGGTGTCAGCCGTTCCACCTGACGAACGCGTGGTGATTCTCGAGGACGTGCACGAGATCGTCACCACTCACCCCCATCTCGTTCGACTGGAGACGCGACTGCCCACTGCTGATCACCGGGCCGGGTTCGATCTCGACGACCTACTGCGGGCTTCGCTGCGTCTGCGACCCGATCGACTGGTGGTCGGCGAGGTACGCGGCGCTGAGGCCGTCACCCTGGTGAATGCACTCAACACCGGGCACCTGGGTTCACTCTCCACAATCCACGCCAACAACGCGCACGACGCGTTGGGTCGTCTTTGCCTTCTTCTCCACCGCTCGTTACATGCAGTCGATGCGCGGACGATCGAGGCCATGGTTCGCTCGGCTGTTCAGGTGGTGGTCCATCTCGGACGCAACTCGGATGGACGTCGACGGGTCGAGCAGGTTCTGCGACTTCCACGATGAACCCCCATCGTCGAGTTCGGCGACTCGGGCGACCCGACCGAACTCTCGATTGCCTCGAGGTCGCCGAGGAAGTGAGTCGGTGTCTCCGATCCGGCACCACACTCCTCGAAGCACTTCGCTCCTCGGCACGCAGCCACCCCCATTCGTGGTTGGGAGACGTGATGGCGAACGTTCGACACGGTGAGTCACTCGCGGCAAGTCTCGAACGTCGACTCGATAGGGAGTCGAGTCGACGTCGACCTGATGGGGATCGAATCTTGACGCTCCGGGTCCTCTACCTGGCCGCCCGGGTCGGTGGTGAACCCAGTCGGCACGTCGACACTCTCGCCGACACTCTGCGAGCTCGACGTGACTCACGAGCCGACCGACTGACTCAGGCGAGCACGGCCTTGGCGTCCATCCGCCTTCTCACTTGGTTGCCGATCGTATGTGCCGTGTGGATGATCGCCGACGACCCCGATGTTCGATATGTGCTCCTGGCCACACCAATCGGGTGGACCTGCATCTTCCTTGGAGTGGCATTCAATGTGACAGGACGTCGATGGACCGCCCGACTGGTGGTTCGAGCATGATCATCGTCCTTCCCGTCTTCGTTGTACTCGGCACGATTCTCCGTCGACGCCGATGCCGTCGTCGTCGACATATGCAGTTGGACCGACTTCTTCCCGATGCCATCGACATGATTGCTGCGACGTTGCGCGCCGGCTATTCCCCCACCGATGCTCTCGTCCTGTCGACCTCCCATATGGATCCTGCCCTTCGACCCTCATTCGAGGCAGCGGTTCGAGAACTGAACGACGGTGGCCGATTCCGAGATGCGCTCGACGCACTGAAATCGTCGCTTGGGTCCCGCGTGCAACCACTCGTCGATGCCCTCGACGCAGGCCACCGTCTCGGCGTACCGCTCGACGATGTCGTGGACCGACTGTCACACGACGCTCATGCCGTTCGTCGACGCCAACTCGAGAGTTCCTCGAAAGAACTGGCCATCGAGTTGTCGCTGCCCCTCGTCGTGTGCGTTCTTCCCTCGTTC